>JACPSW010000166.1 GCA_016193045.1 Candidatus Rokuibacteriota bacterium
CCCAGGACAGAGGCGGCGACGATGCGGAGGGGAACGCGCCGCGCGGGGGCAAAGCGCCCGGCCAGGCCCGCCGCGAGAAGCGCCCCCAGGATGATCCCCAGGTCCATCACCGTCGTCACGTCGGCGAGCACCGGAGCCGCCAGTGCCGCCTGCTGGAACTCGCCGCTCCAGAAGGCCACCGTCGAGAGGTCGTACCCCACAGCCCGGAGCGCCTTGGCCCCCCAGAGCGCGAAGGCCCACGTGATCCCCCACGGGTGGCCGGCGAGGACGAGCGTGAGCGCATTGAGGACGGCGAGCGCGACCCCGCCCGCCAGGAGCGGCCAGGGCCCGCGGAGGACGCGCGCCCAGCCTCGAACCCGCGGCACCGCCGGCGCCGGCACGCCCAGGCGGCGCCGCTCGATCCACCACGTCGCGGCGGCGATGAGCAGCAACGCGACGAGCTGCGCCGCCACCGCCCAGGTCCACCCGAGCGTGTCCCCCAGCGACACCTCACCCAGCGACGGGGTGTTCCACCAGAAGGGCATGTGAAACGTCGCCACGACGGAGCCCGCAATGAACGCCAGGAGCGTCAGCGTCATCGGCGTCGCGCCTCCTCCAAACTGGAAGAGGGTGCCCGACCCTCAGCCGCCCCCCATCTGCATGCCGATGGCGAAGATGAACGCCCCGACCAGGACCGACACGCCCGCGGGCGCCACTGCCCCGCCGACCGCCGTGCCGAACACTTTCCCCGCAGCCAGCATGGGAGCGAAGAGGAGCGTGGCCACGGCGAGCATCAGCATCTGGGCCCGGAGGCCGCGGCCGTCGCCGGCGGTGACGAAGACCCGGAAGGCCGTGGTGAAGCCGAAGAAGGAGTGATAGAGGACCAGGCCGCAGCCCGCGCCCACCAGAAAGAGCGCGGCGTGGCGGACCTCATACTGCGCCCCCAACCAGCCCGTGGCGCCCAGGAGCAGCGCTCCGGCCGCCCCGACTACCCGCGGCTGGACGCGCCGCGGCGAGCGCCTGGCGGCATCCGCGGCGGGCGTGTGAATGGCCGACATGGCGGTACGCTCCCTCCCCCCGTTCCGAAGTTTACTCCTGGGTGGCGGTGCTGGGGCAGATCTGATTGTACGCGCAGTAGCGGCAGACCTGGTAGGAGGGAGTCGGCCCGAACTCCCGCGCGCGGATGCCAGCGGCCGCCGCGTGAATGGCAGTCTCGGCCGCGGCCAGGTTCTCGTCCGTTGGCGCGTGGGTCCCCGCCAGGCCCGATTCGAGGAACCGAAGCTCGACCTTCTCCGGGAGGCGGCCGAACATCTCCTTCCAGGCCAGGGCGTAGATCTCGAGCTGAAGGCTGTCCCGGGTCCGCTTGTCGGCATCCTTCTGGGTGCGGATGTCCGAGGACTTGTAGTCGATGATCGCAACGCCTGCCTCGGTCTCGTCCACCCGATCCCAGCGCCCTCGCACCTTGGTGGGACCGAGGGCGAACCCGAACTCGCGCTCCACGTAGGTCGGCTTCGTCCCCGAAGCCTCCTCTTCGTGCCAGAAGCGGGTGAGCGCCGCGCGGCCGGCGGCCTTCCGCGCCTCCTCGTGCTCCCAGGTCAGGAAGCCCTCGTTCCGCCACTCGCGCTCGAACACCGCCAGGAGATCTTCGATCGGCGTGAAGAGCCCGGCGCCGCGGCGGCGGAGGTAGTGCTCCACGACCTTGTGGAGGGTGCTCCCGTAGGCCACCGCGTGGTGGCGCATGATCGGCACGCTGAGGATGTGGATGTACCGGTATTTGAGCGGGCAGGTCTCGTAGTCGTCCACCTGCCGAAAGCTGACCGTGATCGGCTCGTCGGGGGCGAGCGGGGGGAGCGCGTCCGCCGCCGTCACGGGCGGCGGGGCGTGCCGGTGGAGCTCCTCGACCGCCCTGGACTTGAAGGGGCGCACCGCGTCCTTGGCGAGGTCCAGGGCCTCCAGGACGAACTGGCTGACTTTCCTCTCGCGGGCCCCACCGTAGTCGCGGGCCGACGTGAGGCAGAGCTCTTTCTTCGCCCGGGTCATCCCGACGTAGAAGAGGCGCCGCTCCTCCTGCATGTGGAAATCCCCGGTGGGCAGCGTGTCTTTGATCAACTCGTCCGGGAGCTCGAGGGCATCGCGCCGGCGCGGCCATGGGAACTTCTGCCCAACGAGGCTCACCAGGAACACGACGGGGAACTCGAGCCCCTTGGCCTTGTGCACGGTGAGGACGTGGACCGCGGGCGTGTCGAAGTCGGCCTCGGCCACCGGCGGGTCGTCGCCGGCGTCGATCAGGGCGTCCAGGTGATTGACGAACTCCCGGACGTTATCGTAGCGGAGCACCCGCGAAGCGTCCCGGATGATCCGGAAGAACTTGCCGACGTTCTGGACCTCGCTCTCTTTCTCAGGGGGCGCCTTGGAATAGCGCGCCACCTCCCCCGAATCCTGGAGGAACTGGTAGAGGAGCTCGCCGGTGGGCATCTCGCGCGCCAGCTCCATGTAGCGCTCCAGGTCCTTGAGCAGCTTCCGGATGGCGAGCATCCCCTCCGCGGTCATCCCATCGGCCACCTCGGGAATCTCGTCGAGGCGGCGCAGGACGTCGTAGAGCCAGCGGTTCCTGCGGTCGGCGTACGTGGCGCAGCGGGTGAGGTCCACGATGGGGACCTGGTAGAGGTCCGACGAGGCCAGGTGGTGGAGGCTGATCGAATCGTCGGGGTGGGCCACCGAGCGGAGGAAGGCAGTGAGCAGCCGGATCTCGGGACGGCCGTAGAGGCCGGCGTTGCCCGAGAAGGTCCAGGGGATCCCCCTGAGGTTGAGGGCGCGGAGGAATGGATCGGCGTCGTTGTTGGCGCGGACCAGGACGGCGAAGTCCCCGTGGCGGTAGGTCTTGCTCCCGACCTTCTCCTCGATGAGCGCGGCCACGGCGTCGGACTCGGCCGTGAGCGTGTCGTAGTGGAGATGGACCGGCGCGGCGCCCCCGCCGTGCTCGGCCTCCAGCTTCTTGGCGATGCCGTACCGCACCTCGAGGCGATCGGGATTGTTGTACGTGATGAGCCGGTAGGCCGAGTCGAGCACCTCCTGGTGGGAGCGGTAGTTCTTCGTCAGGACGATCTCCCGCGCGTCGGGATAGACCTCCTTGAAGCCGAGCACGTTCGAGATCGCCGCCCCGCGGAACTTATAAATCGAGTTGTGGACGACCACACTGTCGGCGATGAAGTTGTGGGTCCGCTCCACCTCGAGGTCGTACACCACACTCGTTCGGATCTCTTCCGACACATTCACAACGCGCTCATAGACGACACGATTGCCCTTCACGACCGGCAAGTAGTGCCCGGCAAGCACGTTCCTAGCCGGCATGACCACCGCCGACTTGTGCTGCACGTTCGTTGTGCCGACGTCGAATCGAGCTTCCACAATTCCTTCCGACAGATCGCGAAGAAGCTCAGCTCTTGCGCCCGTCTCCCGGAGTGACGCGCTAGTCATCTGAACCCGCCACCCCCTCCTGGCCTTGAGCAGCGGGAACCCACCCGCTCGCAATCTTTCGACCACAGTCCGGTCCGATGTCTCACACGACACTGCGTGCAGAATCTGCGGTGTTTTCAGGAGGGGACCGCGCTTCTTCGGGATGTACCGCCGATAGCACATCTTGACGATAACTTTCACTCGTGACTGGCCACCGCGGCGCACACCACCCAGAGCAAAATGATGCGCATCGAGGTTTACACCAATATCGGAGGCCAACCTCTCTGCATTTTTTCTCGTCTCCAGCTCCCGGTAGAGCCGCTCCAGGTACTCGCCGACGACCATCATCTTGCGCCGAGGCTTAAACGGCAGGGTCGGGATCGAATACTTGAGCGACCAGAGCGCTTCAAGATACCGGGCCTCCTGCTCGGAACGGCAAGCACGAAGGCCGACGATGCGATCCGCAGAGCGCTCCAGGCACAGCCGAACGGACA
>JACPSW010000168.1 GCA_016193045.1 Candidatus Rokuibacteriota bacterium
ACCTGGCTGCCGGCCTGTCCGGGTCGCTCGGCTGGCCGCTCTGCGCCTACGTGAAGGACGCGCGGATCGCCGACGGCCGCCTCGCGGCGGTCAGCCAGATCTATGGCGGCAAGCTTTTCGCCGAGGCTGAGGTAGAAGGTCCGGCCGCGATCCTGTCCGTCCTGGCGGGCTCCTTTCCCGCCGATGCCGGTAAAGCGACAGGCGCTCCCGAGGTGGAGGAGGTTGCACCGCCGCCGCTCGACAAGGTCCGCATGCGCTTCAAGCGGCTGATCCAGCCCGAAGCGGGCGACGTGGACATCACCCGCCAGGCCGTCCTCGTGAGCGTCGGGCGCGGGATCCAGTCCAAGGACAACATCCCCCTGGTCGAGGAGCTGGCCGAGGCGCTGGGCGGGGCCCTCTCGGCCTCGAGGCCGATCGTGGACCAGGGGTGGCTGCCCAAGACCCGCCAGGTCGGCAAGTCGGGGATGAGCGTCAAGCCGAAACTCTACGTGGCAGTGGGGATCAGCGGGGCGCCGGAGCACATCGAGGGCATGCGTGGCGCCGAGCTGATCGTGGCCATCAACACGGACCCGAACGCGCCGATCTTCAACGTGGCCCACTACGGGGTGGTGTCGGATCTCTTCGACGTTCTTCCCCTGCTGACCCAGAAGCTCAAGTCCGCCTGACCCGGGTCCCATGACCGACGCGATCGTTCCGGCCCGCGAGGTCTTCCGGAACTTCCCCGCGCCGCTGATCGCCGCCTTCTATCTCCTGAGCGCGCTGGCGATCCTCGTCTTCTGCTACGGGGCGTGGCTCAGGATCCTCAAGTACCGGAAGGGCCGGCCCGCCCACCGCACGGCCCACCTCTGGCGTCGGCTCGGGGGCGCGGCGACCGCTATCGGGAGCCACTCGACACTCACCAACCGGAACGCCGCCACCGGCGCCGCCCACTTCGGGATCTTCTGGGGGTTCGTCGCTCTCTTCATCGGCACCGTGATCATCATGATCGACTACGACATGATCCGCTTCGTGAACCCCCGGTGGCAGTTCTGGAGGGGGACTTTCTACCTCTGGTACTCGATCACCCTGGATGTCCTCGGCGCGGCGTTCGTCGTCGGGCTCGGCGCGATGATGGCGCGCCGCTGGTGGCTCAGGCCGGTGGCCCTCGATTACACGCGCCCCGACCGCGCCGCGGGAAGGTATGATCGCCGGGGTTACGTGGCCGATGATCGCCTCTTCCTCTGGCTCCTCTTCTGGATCGGCGTGACCGGTTTCCTCGTGGAAGGGCTCCGGATTGCCGCCGACCGGCCTCCCTTCGAGGCGTGGTCGGTGGTGGGCTGGCAGCTGGCGAACCTCTTCGACCTGACCGGCGTGACGGCCCTCGCCAACCCGCTCCACCTGGCCGGCTGGTGGGTTCACGCGCTCCTCGCCCTGGGTTTCGTCGCCTACATTCCTTACTCGAAGGCGATTCACATGGTGGTGGACATGGCCAACCTCCTCTTCAAGGACGAGCGCGCCGGCAAGCAACTGCCGGCCGTCCCCGAAGGGGCGGGGGCGCAGGGCTACGAGACCCTGGCAGACTTCACCTGGAAGGAGCTCCTGGACCTGGACGCGTGCACCAAGTGCGGGCGCTGCCACGTGGCCTGTCCCGCCCGCGCCTCCGGCGCTCCCCTCTCGCCACGGGACCTGATCCTCGAGCTGCGCGAGCACGCCGAGGCGACTTTTGGAGGGGCGAGCTGGCTGCACGAGGCCGCGGTCCGGGAGGGCGACGGGAAGGTCGCCGGCGGGGTGATCAAGGCCGAGACCCTCTGGGCCTGCACCACCTGCCTGGCGTGCGTCGAGGCGTGCCCCGTGGGGATCGAGCACGTGCCGCTCATCGTCCAGCTGCGGCGGCGGTTGGTGAGCGACGGGACGCTCGACGCCAACCTCCAGGGCGTGCTGGAGAAGATCGGGCGCTACGGCAACTCCTTCGGCCAGTCTGAGCGGATGCGCGGACGCTGGACCCAGGGGCTTCCCTTCAAGGTCAAGGACGCGCGGACGGAAGCGGTGGAGTATCTCTGGTTCGTGGGGGATTACGCCTCCTACGACCCGAGCCTCCAGGAGCTGACCCGGGCGGTGGCGCGCGTCTTCCAGCGGCTCGGGTTGGACTTCGGCATCCTCTATGACGGCGAGCGGAACTCGGGCAACGACGTGCGCCGGGTGGGCGAGGAAGGTTTGTATCAGCTGCTGGTGGAGAAGAACCTGTCCGTCCTCGGCAAGGCTCAGTTCAAGGAAATCATCACCACCGATCCCCACTCGTACAACACCCTCCGGTTCGAGTATCCGGAGTTCGGGGGCGCCTTCAGGGTGCGCCACTACACCGAACTCCTGAGCGACCTGCTGGCGGCCGGCCGGGTGCCCGTCGCCACGAGGCTCACGAGGGTGGCAACCTATCATGATCCGTGCTATCTCTCGCGGTACACGGAGGTCACCGAGGCCCCGCGCGAGATCCTGAGAGCGCTGGGGCTGACGCTCGTCGAGATGGGGAGAAACCGGGCCAACAGCTTTTGCTGCGGGGCGGGGGGCGGCCGGATCTGGATGGGGGACACACGGACGCCGGGGGTGCCGACCCCGAGCGAGCAGCGGATCCACGAGGCGCTGGAGATCGCGGGCGTCCGGTACTTCGTGGTCGCCTGTCCGAAGGACGTCACCATGTACCGCGACGCCGTGAAGACGTCGGGCCAGGAGGGGCGGATCGAGGTGAAAGAGCTGATCGAGGTCGTCGAAGAAGCCATTTCGTAACCCCTCGGAGGAGATTCTCAATGGCGGGAAAGCGGATCCTCATTCTGGGCGGCGGGTTCGGCGGGCTCACCGCGGCGAACGCGCTGCGGCGAGCGCTGGACTCCTCGCACACGATCACCCTGATCGACCGCCGGCGGGAGTTCATGATGGGGCTCAGAAAGCTGTGGATTCTGACGGGCCAGTCCGATCGTGAGTCCGGCACCCGGTCGCTGGAGTTGCTGCGGGCCAAGGGGGTCGAGGTAGTCTTCGAGGAGATCACCGCCATTGATCCGAAGGCGCGCGCTGTCGAGACGCGGGGCGGGCGATTGGAGGGGGATTACCTCGTGATCGCGCTGGGGGCGGAGCTGACCGCGCAGGCCGTTCAAAATTTCGTCGGTCTCGGGTACAACCTGTACGAGATCGGCGACGTGGAGCGCCTGGCCGCGAGGCTCCAGACCTTCCGGCAAGGGCGGCTGGCGATCGGAATCCTCGGCCTTCCCTACAAGTGTCCGCCGGCGCCGTATGAAGCGGCGTTTCTCCTTCACGATCTCTTTGCGACCCGAAAGGTGCGAGAGGGGATCGAGATGACGGTGTTCACGCCTCAGCCAACCGCGCTCCCCGTCGCCGGGGCGGCGGCGTCCGCGTTGGTGGAGGAGCGACTGAGGGCGAAGGGCATCCGGTTCCTGCCGAGTCGAAAGGCGGTGAGGCTCGACGCCGACCGTTCGCAGGTGATCTTCGAATCCGGCGAGCCGCTGGCGTTCGATCTGCTCGCCGGCGTTCCCGCCCACCGATGCCCCCAGATCGTGAAGGAGAGCGGGCTCACGCAGGGAGGTGACTGGGTCGTGGTCGATCCCAAGACCCTCAAGAGCGGCTTTGAGCGGGTGTTTGCCGTCGGGGATGTGACGAACATTCCCCTCGCTAACAAGCAAAACCTGCCGAAGGCTGGGGTCATGGCCGAGGCCCAGGCCCACGTCGTCGCCGCGGGCATCGCGGCGGAGATCCAGGGTCGAGCGGCAGAGAAGGAGTTCGACGGTCGCGGGTACTGCTTCCTCGAAGTCGGCGGGGGAGAAGCCGTCGCCGTTCAGGGGAATTTCTTCGTAGTGCCCTCCCCGGAAGTAGAGCTGACTCGACCCTCAGCCACCGCATACGGGGAGAAGCGCGCCTTTGAGGCGGTGAGGCTCCGGCAGTGGTTTTGAGGGCGGATTGACCGGGCGGTTTCGGCGGTGATAACGTGAGGCGCACTCTCGGGGAGCCACGGCGGTGACTGACGAGTCCGAGCGGGCGGCCGAGGGTCTCTGGAGCCGGTTCCGGGATATTACGATGGCGCTCCGGCGGCTGCAGAACTTCAATTTTGCCGCCGAGGGCACGGAAGGGCGTTTCACGGAGGGGTGGCTCGAGGAGCTGGTGAAGGATGACGCCGCGCTGGCGAGTGTGGGCCGCGAGCTGGTTCTCCGGGCGTTCCGCGCGGGGTCCGACGCCATCAACTTCGAGATCCTGACCCACCTCCGCGGCGAGGAGGCCGTGGCCCTGTCTCATCTGGCGCAGGTCACGGGGCTCCCCCGGTTCACCGTCTCGGAGCGCGTCAATGATCTGGTTCAGGCGGGGTTGGCCGTGCGGGTGCTCGAGCAGGACGCCGTCCGGGCCACGTCGCTCACGGGCGGATTTCTCGGGATGGTGGGGGAAATCGAGGGGCCCCTGACGGCCAAGATCCGGGAGCGGCTCCCCGGGGTCATCGCTCCGTGAGGGGAACGTCGTGCGCTGCCCCTACTGCGAGACCGACGGGCCTAGGCGCCAGATTCACCGCCACCTCGTGGACTGCCACGGGGACACGGTGAAGACGGAGGCAGACGAGGCGGAAGGGGCGATGGCCTACCTCATCGTCTGTCCCGAGTGTCGGGGAGAGATCCGGCAGCCGGTGAAGCCCCGCTGGCGCGATCCGGGCTTCCTCCGCGAGTTCGAGCAGGAGATTCGGCTGGTGGCCTTCGACCTCTTGCTCTATCATCTGGAGGACGCGCATGGCCACGATCTTCAACTGTAACCTCCCGGAGGACCTCTATTACCTGGTGGACAAGCACGTCTGGCTGCGCCCGGCGGCCGACGGGCCCGTGACGGTGGGCATCAGCGACGTGGCGCGTCACCTGGCGGGGACGATCGTCGCGGTCACGCCGAAGAAGGCGGGCCGGGCGGTGCCCAAGGGGCAGAGCGTGGCGACCATCGAGTCGTCCAAGTGGGTCGGGCCCGTGCCGGCGCCGGTGAGCGGGGAGATCGTGGAGGTCAACGAGACGGTTCGGAAGAATCCGCGCCTCGTGAACGAGGATCCGTACGGCGCGGGGTGGCTCGTGAAGCTCCGTCCATCGGCCTGGGACGCCGAACGCGCCGGGCTGGTGACGGGGAGCGCGGGGCTCGACGCCTACCGCGCGTTTCTGGAACGCGAAGGCATCCAGTGTGGAGGGACATCATGACAACGCTGTCGCGCAGGCAATTCCTTCGGACGTCGGGAACGGGCTTGGGGCTCGGGCTGGTGACGGCGGGAGGGCTGGCCGGCTGCGCCACGACGGTCGGCCCGAAGACGGGGCGCCGGGTCGTCGTGATCGGCGGCGGCTGGGGCGGGGCCACGGCCGCCAAGTACGTGCGCCTGGCCGATCCCTCGATCGAGGTCGTCCTCCTCGAGCCGAACCGGGAGTTCGTCTCGTGCCCCTTCAGCAACCTGGTGCTGAGCGGGGTCCGGTCCATCGAGAGCATCACGATGGGCTACGGCGGGCTCCGGGGCCACGGCGTGAAGATCCTGCACCAGACGGCCACGGCCATCGAGCCCGACAAGAAGCGGGTGAGGGTCGGCGACGACGCCATCGAGTACGACCGGCTCATCGTCTCGCCCGGCATCGACTTCGAATGGGAAAAGGTGGAAGGGCTCCCGGCGGCCAAGGACACCGTGCTCCACGCGTGGAAGGCCGGGCCGCAGACGGTGGCCCTGGCCCGGCAGCTCCAGTCGATGCCGGACGGGGGCGTCGTCGTGATGAGCATCCCGCTCATGGCCTACCGCTGCCCGCCCGGCCCCTACGAGCGCGCCTGCCAGG
>JACPSW010000006.1 GCA_016193045.1 Candidatus Rokuibacteriota bacterium
GAGGAACTTGAGTCGCGCTTTCTCCCGGCTCTGGCGGAGCATGTCGCTATCGCGGAAGATCTCCGAGATTGCCCTGACGACGGGCAATACCTGGTTCCAGTGGATGAAGGCGTTGAGCCGCACCCCCAGGTGGGGCTCGGTCGAGAGCCCCCCGCCGACCCGGGCCGAAAAGCCGATCTCCCCAGTTTCCGCGTTGGCGAGGGCCGTCAGGCCGATGTCGTTGATTTCGGGGTAGGAGCACCAGACCCGGCAGCCCGTGATGGAAATCTTGTACTTGCGCGGAAGGTTGTAGAACTCGGGATTCCCATTGAGCGTCCGCGTCGCCGCGTGAACGAGTGGCGAGGCGTCTACGATCTCGTCGGCGTCGACGCCGGCAAGGGGGCAGCCGGTGATATTCCGCGTGTCGTCCCCGCACGCCCCCATCGTGGTGATCCCGCACCGCCAGAGGCTCTGAAAGACCTCGGGGAGATCCTCAATCCGGACCCAGTGGAGCTGGACGTTCTGGCGGACGGTCAGGTCCGCGATTCCCCGGGCGTACCGTTCAGCGAGGTCGGCGATCGTACGGAGCTGATGAGAGAGGAGGAGTCCGTTTGGGATGCGGATGCGTACCATGAAGTAGGGGACGGCCTTCCCCTCGCCGCCCTTGCCTCCGACTGCGCCCGCGCCATCCCCTTGCGTGTAGACTCCCCACCATCGAAAGTACGTGTTGAGCCACTCGGGGGGGATGGTCTCGTACCCATCACGGGCGAAGCGGAGAATTTCCTGGAAATGCTCCCAGGGATTCAGCTCCCGCTTGAGCCGCTCGATACGCTGAGCCTTGGTCTCCATCAGGGTCTCGCTCATCTCGCCGCTCCTCCAAAAGCAAAAAGCCGAGGGCGGAGCCTCGTGGGGCTCGGACCGCTCGGCCTTCTGTCTTTGCTTCGACTTTCGCCTTACTGCGGCGGAATTCTTATCCGGTGAAGCGCAACGGCACCTCCACCCATGATTTACAGCGCGAACACTTCGCGCTCACGCGGCCAGTGCTCGAGTCCACCCGGAGGACGGCATTCCGGATGACGACCTCGCCGGGAGCCCTCAGCACAATCTTCGCCCGGCACACGAGACAGCGCTCGGCGCTAATCGTGGGTCTATCCCCTCCTTGGGCGACTGCTGGCTGAGTCATAGCATGTAGGCTAAAAGTACTACATTTCTCGATCGGAAATGTCAAGAACTTCCTGAGCGGGTGAGGGCAGTGTCGGGCAAAATGCCAAGCATCATGCTGTTTTGTAAAGTATTTGACCGTCAAAATGGGTCTCCAGAGAAGGTCCTTCGGGGGCCGCTGAATTCGTCAACCATCGGTGCTATCATCGGTCGAGGCCCCGCGCCCGGCTGATGATCAACGTCAACAAGCTGTTCCGTCGCCTCAGGATCCGGACGAAGCTCATCATCGCGTTCGTTCTCCTCGGGGTGGTGCCGGTGGCGGTCGCCGGCGGGTACGGAGCCGTCTTCTCCTTCGCGCTCCTGAACCAGACCCTTCTCGATGCGCTCCAAGAGGGTGTGTCCCTGAAAGCGGGGGAAGTCCGGCAGTTCCTCGAAACCGTGCGGGAAGACGTCCTCTTCCTGAGCCGCCTGCCGACGGCTCGGGCGCTCATCGAGGCGCCGCCGGACCCCCCGCGAGGCGTCGCCGCGCCGGTAGAGCGGGCCTTCCTGGCGTTCTCGCAATCCCGAAAGGCGTACTATCAGATCCGCCACCTCGACGAGCGGGGCCGCGAGGTTGTCCGGGTGGACTTCGACGGCGAGCGCCACAAGGTCATCCCCCCGTCCGCCCTGCAGGACAAAAGCGATCGCTACTACTTCCGGGAGGCCAGGGCAGTTCGCCCCGGCGCACTCTACGTTTCCCCCATGGACCTGAACGAGGAGTGGGGGAAGGTCGAGGCTCCCGCGAAGCCCGTGGTGCGATATGCCACGCGGCTCGTCAACTCCCGCGGGGAGCCGCGCGGGGTCCTGGTGGTCAACCTCTACGCGGCGAAGATCCTCGCGCAGGTGGTGAGCCTGGCGCACGAGCGAGGAACGGTCTCGCTGGTGGACTCCCGCGGCACGGTCCTCGCCCGCTCCGGCCGAGCGGCGCCCGAATCGGGCTCGTTCCTCGCCACCGGAGAGACGCTCCAGCGCGATTTTCCGGACGACATCACGGCGCGGGCGCTCTCGGGGAGGCCGGGCGCGGTGGCCGAGTCGGGGCTCCGGGGGCGGATTCTCGCGTTCGCCCCGATTCAGCCGGCCCCGGGACGCGAGTCCTGGATCGTGGTCCATGCCTACGGCAAAGGGGAGGTGCTTTCCTCGATCCGCTCGCTCCAGGTCCTCGTGCTGGGGCTGGGGGCCGGGGTGCTCGTCATCGCCCTGATCGCGGGAGTGGCCGCGGCGCGGCACTTCACGCGCCCCATCGGTTCGCTGATCCGAGGCGCCGAGGCCGTGGCCGCCGGAGACTTCGACCGCCCTATCCGGGTCGAGACCAACGACGAGCTGGAGGACCTGAGCCACCAGTTCAACCGGATGGCCCGCCATCTCAAGGAGCACGAGCAGCAGCTTCTGGACGCGCGGGAGCGGGCGGAGCGAAAGGCGCAAGAGGCCGAGGTCCTCTACCGGATCGCCACCGAGATCTCCCAGCTCCTCTCGCTGCCCCGCATCCTGCAGCTCGTGGTGGACAAGGCCCGGGAGCTCCTCAAGGGCGACCTGGCCGTCCTCTGCCTGGACGAAGCGGGGGGCGGGTTCCGAGTGGGAGCCGCGAGCGGACCGTCCGAGACTCTCGCACTCCGGCCCGGCGAGCCGGTGGACGCGATCGGGTGCGCGAAGATCGCTTCCGCCGCGGGCCATTGCCCCGTCCTCCACGGCGCCGGGCTCACGACCCACGTGGCGGTCCCCCTCAAGAGTGGCGAGCGCGTGGTGGGGACCCTCTGTGTGGGATACGGGACCGCCCACCCCGTCGCCCGGGACGAGCTGGACTTTCTCAACGGGCTGGCCACCCAGGCGGCGGTCGCGATCGAGAACGCCCGGCTCCATGGGGAAGTGCGGGACCTGGCCGCGCTGGAGGAGCGGGAGCGGATCGGCCAGGACCTGCACGACGGCATCATCCAGTCCATCTACGCCGCGGGGCTCGGCCTCGAGGAATGCGTGCGGCTCGCCGAGGAGGAGCCGCAGGAGGTCAAGCCCAAGCTGGAGGCGGCCATCGAGAGCCTGAACACCGTCATCCGCGACGTGAGGAACTACGTCGTGGGCCTCCAGCCTGAGGAACTCCAGGAGCGAGGGCTGAGCCGCTCGCTGGCCGATCTCACCCGGGGACTGGCCCTCAACGCCCTGCTCCACGCCGAGCTCCAGGTGGAGCCGGGCATCGACGGCACTCTCACGCCGGAGCTGGCCGGCCAGCTCTTCCACATCTGCCGGGAGGCCCTGACCAACGTCGTCAAGCACGCCCGTGCCTCCCGGGTCGCGCTGAGCGTGGAGCGCCGAAAGGGCAACCTCGTGCTCGCGGTCGAGGACGACGGGGTCGGCTTTGAGCCCGACCAGCATGAGAGCGCCGGGCAGGGGCTGCGCAACATGGGGGAGCGGGCGCGCCGTCTGGGGGGCTCCTTCGGCGTGGAGAGCGCGCCGGGGCGGGGGACCCGGATCACCGTGGAGATTCCGCTGGAGGAGCTCGAGCGAGGGACGGCATGAGCGGCCAGAAGATCAGGGTGCTCCTCGTGGACGACCACGAGGTGGTGCGGGTCGGCCTGCGCTCGCTCGTGGCCAGAGAGCGGGGCATGGAAGTCGTCGGCGAGGCGGCGGCCGCGGCCGAGGCCGTGGCCGGGGCGAGCCGGCTCCGGCCCGACGTGGTCGTCATGGACGTGAGGCTCCCGGACCAGAGCGGCGTCGAGGCCTGCCGGGAGATCCGGAGCGCCGACCCGGCGGTCAAGGTCATCATGCTCACGTCCTACGCCGATGAGGAGGCCGTCTTCAATTCCATCCTCGCGGGAGCGTCCGGCTACCTCCTCAAGCAGATCCGGGGGCAGGAGCTGGTGCGCGCCATCGAAGCCGTCGCGGCCGGACAATCCCTCCTCGACCCGACCGTGACCCAGAAGGTCCTCGAAAAGGTCAAGCGGCTGGCCTCGGGCGCCCCGCCCGACGAGATCGCCCAGCTCTCGACCCAGGAGCGGAAGGTGCTGGCCCTTGTCGCCGACGGGAAGACCAACAAGGAGATCGCGGCGACGTTGGGACTCAGCGACAAGACCGTGAAGAACTACCTCTCGCACGTCTTCGAGAAGCTCAACCTCTCCCGCCGCGCGGAGGCAGCCGCTTTCTTCGCCCGCCGTCGCTCGCCGTCCCCCTGACACCAGGGCCATCCGGCCCTGGTTCCTCTAGAGACAAAAAACTCCGGCAAGCGCCCCATTCGGCACTTTTCCCGGGGCCTCCACGGCTTGACACTCGGAGCATGGAGCGGCTCGTCACGGTCGCGGTCGTCGATGGAAACCCGGGCGCGCGCCGGGGCCTGGTCCGGCGGCTCGAGCAGATGCGGGGGATCTCTGTGGTGGGCCAGGCGGCGGACTTGGACGGCGCCCTCGGGATGGTCAGCGAGCGACGGCCAGAGGTGATCGTGATGGACCTCCGGCGGATCGCTCCCGATGGGGCGGAGTCCCTGGGCCGGCTGGAGGGCGCCGCTCCGCGCGTGGGGATCGTGATCTTCACCGCGTATGTCACAGAGCAGGAACGGGCCGACCTGACGCGAGCCGGGGCCCGGGCGATCCTCCTCAAGGAGATCGATTCCGAGGCGCTCGCCCGGGCGATCCGGGCGGTCGCCCGGCCCACATAGAGGAGCCACGCCATGAAGGGCTTTGGGGCGTTCGTTGGGCTGATCGGCGTCGTGCTCAGCGCGGGGGCCGCGGCGGGCCAGGCCCTCGCTCCCCTCCCGCCGCTGGAGCCCCCGAAGAAGGAGCAGGTAGAGCTGGGGAAGTCTCTCTTCTTCGACCCGCGCCTCTCCGGCGACGGCGGAGTCTCGTGCGACAGCTGCCACGACCCCACCACCGGGTGGGGCGACGGCAAGGCGCTCTCGACGGGCTATCCCGGGAGCGAGTACTTCCGGAACGCCCAGACGCTCCTGAACGCGGCCTACTACAAGCGGAACTACTGGGACGGGCGGATGGCGGGGCCCGACCTCCCCACGCTCGTCCGCGACCACCTGACCGAGGCCCACTTCATGCAGGTGGACGGCCGGCTCTTCGTCGAACGCCTCAGGCAGGTCCCCGAGTACGAGCAGATGTTCCAGAAGGCGTTCAATGGGGAGCCCACCTTCGGCCGGACTCTCAACGGGATCGCCGCCTTCCTCAAGACACTGACTTCCCGCAACGCGCCCATCGACCGGTACCTCAAGGGCGATGCCACAGCGCTTTCGGCCGAGGCGCGGGAAGGCCTGGCGCTCTTTCGGGGGAAGGCCGGGTGCATCCAGTGCCACGGCGGGGCGCTCCTCACCGACCAGAAGTTCCACGCGCTCGGCGTGCCCCCGAACCAGGCCGTCTTCGCCGAGCCGCTCCGCCACATCACGTTCCGCCGCTTCTTCCGCACGCTCGGCGCGCCGAACGCGGAGAACTACCGCGAGGACCCGGGGCTCTACGGCGTAACGAAAGACAGGGCGGACTGGGGGAAGTTCAGGACGGCGAGCCTGAGGGAAGTCAGCCGGACCGCGCCCTACATGCACAACGGCAGCCTCGCCACCCTCGAGGAGGTCGTGGCCTTCTACGACCGGGGCGGGGGCCAGCACGGGAACAAGAGTCCGCTGCTCCGTCCGCTGAACCTCACGGAGTCGGAGAAGCGGGTGCTGGTGGAGTTCTTGAAGAGTCTCTCGGGCGACCCGGTGGTGATCGAGCGGCCGGAGCTGCCCGACTACAAGCCACGCAAGCTCGGCCAGAACTGAGGAGACGAGCCATGCGAACCTCTCGATCTGCCGTCCTCGCGCTGGCGGCGCTCCTCCTCGGCGGCGCGCTCTGGGCCGGCGGAGCCCTGGGCCAGGCCCCGCGCGTCCCCGCCCTCGGCCCGCTGCCGGCCGTGCCCAGCCCGCCCGACAACCCGACGACCGCGGCCAAGGTCGAACTGGGAAAGCTCCTCTTCTGGGACACACGGCTCTCCGGCGACGTCTCGACCTCCTGCGCGACCTGCCACGATCCGAAGCTGGACTGGGGGGACGGGGGCGCCCTCTCCCGCGGCTATCCCGGCACCGAGCACTGGCGGAACTCCCAGACGGTCCTGAACGCGGCCTACTTCTCGAAGCTCTTCTGGGGCGGCGAAGTCACGAGCCTCGAGTCTCAGGCCAGCGCTGCGGCTACCGGCAACGTGGCGGGGAACGGCGATCCCATCATGATGGAGGAGCGCCTGCGCCAGGTCCCGGAGTACGTCAGGCGCTTCAAGGAGGTCTTCGGCGTCGAGCGGCCCACGATCGGGATAGCCTGGATGGCCATCGCCGCCTTCGAGCGGACCCTGGTGTCGAAGGCCGAGCAGGTCCCCTTCGACCGCTACGCCCGGGGCGACCAGTCGGCCCTCGCGGCCGGGGCCAGGCGGGGGCTCGCCCTCTTCCAGGGAAAGGCCGGGTGCGTCCAGTGCCACAACGGGCCGCTCCTGTCCGACGAGAACTACCACAACCTCGGCGTCCCGAGAAACCCGGCCTTCGAGAACACCCCGCTGCGCCAGATCACGCTGCGCTACCAGCACGTGATCCGCGGCGTCCCCGAGAAGCTCTACCGGAGCGCCGACCGCGACCTGGGGCTCTACTACACGACCAAGCAGGAGGCGGACAAGGGGAAGTTCAGGACCCCGAGCCTCCGCGAGCTGAAGTACACAGCCCCCTACATGCACAGTGGCGTCTTCGGCGCCCTGGAGGAGGTCGTCGAGTTCTACAACCGCGGCGGGGACGAGAATCTCAACAAGAGCCCGCTCATGCGCCCCCTCGGGCTGTCGGAGCAGGAGAAAAAGGACCTTCTCGCGTTTCTCCTGTCGCTCTCGAGCGACCAGCCGCTGATCGTCGAGCCGCCCGACCTTCCGGACTACGCACCCATGAAAGTGGAGGCCAGACCATGACCGGACCAGACGGCGAACGACTCTGTCTTTCCCGGCGGGCGTTCCTCCTCTCAGGAGGAACAGCGGTGACCATCCTGGCCCTCGCGGGGCTCTCCCCCGCCTTCGGCCAGGGGGCCGCGCTCCAGGTCGCCTCCTACCCGCGCCGGAGGATCGGCCGGGTGAGCCGGCTCACGGTGGACCAGCCCGTGAGCTTTCAATACCCGTGGAAGGACTTCAACTCCACCAACATGCTGGTCAAGCTCGGCGTGCCGGCCGGCGGCGGCGTGAGCCCCGAGCAGGACGTCGTGGCCTTCTCGACCCTCTGCACCCACATGGGCGGCCCTCTGACCGGCCAGTACCGGGGCCAGTGGAAGGTCCTCGGCCCCTGCCCCTTCCACCTCACCACCTTCGACCTGACCAAGCACGGGATGGTTGTGGCGGGTCAGGCCACCGAGAGCCTGCCGCAGATCGTCCTGGAGGCGAAGGGCGACGAGATCTGGGCCACGGGCGTCATGGGTCTCATCTACGGCTATCACTCGAACCTCGCCCGACGGGCCTGAGGAGGAGTACCTGATGGCAAAGGCGGTCTCCCACTTCTATCTTCCCGAGGACAGGGTCCCACTCCCCCCGCCGGACGCCAAGGTCTCGACCACGGCGTGCGACTACTGCATCGTGGCGTGCGGCTACATGGTCTACACCTGGCCGCTGGGCAAAGAGGGCGGGCCCAAGGCGTCCCAGAACGCCCTCAAGGTAAACTTCCCCGCCGCGATCAACAGCGGGAAGTGGATCAGCCCCAACATGCACAACATCGTCCACGTCGAGGGCACCCCCCATCACCTCGTCGTGGTCCCTGACGGCGACGCCAGGGTCGTCAACGTCGGTGGCAACCACTCCATCCGCGGCGGAGTGCTCGCCCAGAAGTGCTTCAACCCCAACAAGCCCTCCCAGGAGCGGCTGCTTCACCCGATGATGCGCGTCCGGGGCACGCTCCAGGCGATCTCCTGGGACGCGGCCTTCGAGGTCCTGGCGGGGGTCTCCCGCCACGTGCTCGACCGCTACGGCGAGAGCGCCTGGGCGATGAAGACGTACTCCTACCAGTACTTCGAGAACACCTACGCGATCTCCAAGCTGGCCTTTTGGGCCATCCAGACGCCCGCCTACGCCCCTCACGACAAGCCCGGCCCCGGGCCCGACACCCCCGGGCTGGACTGGGCCGGAATCGACGCCTTCAGCGCCTCCTACGAGGACTGGGGGGAGGCGGACGTGATCTACTTCGCCGGGGTGGACCCCTGGGAGACCAAGTCGGTCCTCTTCACGACCTGGATCATGAACGGCAAGAACCCGGACAAGAAGCTCATCTTCGCCCTGCCCCGGAAAACGACGGGGGTGGCGTACGGCGAGGGCAAGGGCGGGCTTTTCCTGCCCGTGATCCCGGGGACGGATGTCGTCCTCCAGCTCGCGATCAGCCGGGTGATTCTTGAAAATGGGTGGGAGGACAAGGCGTTCATCGAGAAGTGGGTGTCGAACGCCTGGGAGATCGACACCGGCATGGGGCGCGGCCCGCGCAACACGCCGTCAGAGTGGTTCACCACGTGGGGCCGCTACGGCGTCGGCTTCGCCGACTACAAGAAGTGGATCCTCGGCTACAAGTACGCCGAGCTCCCGACCGCCGAGCGGATCACCGGTGTGCCGGCGGACTCCATCAAGCGAGCGGCCGAGTTGCTGGCCAAGCCCCGCCCCGACGGCTCCCGCCCCAAGACCTCGTTCATGCTGGAGAAGGGGATCTACTGGTGCAACAACCTCGGCAACACGACCTCCTTCGCCGCCCTCGGCCTGCTCTGCGGGGCGGGGAACCGTCCCGGCCGCGTTATCGCGCGGGGCGGCGGCCACCAGCGCGGCTGGATGGGCGGCAGCGGCTACCCGCGGGGGATCTCCCCAGAGAAGTTCCCGGGGCGGCGGAAGAAGGAGATCGACCTGGACCGCTGGGTGGTGGATGGCCACGTGCGCTTCGCCTGGGTCATCGGCACGACCTGGCTCCAGGCCATGGCGGCCTCCCAGGAGCTGATGGACGTCTTCGAGAAGCTCACCCGGGGAAACCCGAACCAGATCAGAAGCTTCGACCCCAAATCCGCCATCGAGACGCTCAAGAGGCGCGCGGACTCGGGCGGCCTGGTCGTGGTGGACCAGGACATCTACCCCGTGGACCCCATCGGCACCCAGTTCGCCGACCTCGTCCTGCCCGCCGCGACCTGGGGTGAGGAGGACTTCACCCGCTGCAACGGCGAGCGCCGCCTGCGGCTCTACTCGAAGTTCTACGACGCGCCCGGGGAGGCCAGGCCCGACTGGTGGATCATCGCCGGCTTCGCCCGGAAGATGGGGTTCAAGGGGTTCGACTGGAAGGACTCCAACGAGGTCTTCGAGGAGTCGGCCCGCTTCGGCCGCGGCGGCGTCCTCAACTATCACCCCCTCGTCGTGAAGGCCAAGCGCGAGGGCAAGCGCGCCCACGATCTCCTGCGCCAGTACGGGACCGAGGGGATCCAGACGCCGATCCGGATGGTCGGCGGAGCCCTCGTGGGGACCAAGCGCCTGCACGATTCGACGCTCCAGCTCGGGCCCCCGGAGGGCGTCACGGTCCATCCCAAGTGGCTCACCTCGTTCGACACCCACACGGGCAAGGCCATCCTCCTCCGGAGCTACTGGGAGGACTTCCAGGACTTCCACGAGGCGGTGAGCCCCGTGGGAGACGAGCTCTGGGTGACCAACGGCCGGATCAACGAGCTCTGGCAGTCGAACTTCGACGACCTCCGCCGCCCCTACATCATGCAGCGCTGGCCCTATCAATTTCTAGAAATCCACCCGGAGGACGCCAAGGCCCGCGGGATCGAGTCCGGAGACTTGGTGGCCATCGAGAACGACAACGTCCTGGTTCAGACCGGGGGGTATCTCGGCGTGGACGACAACGAGCTCTCCTTCGCCGAGCTCCGGAAGGCCGGCCACATCCAGGCCACCACCGGGAGCTTCAACGCGGTGGCGATGGTGACCGACGCGGTCCGGAAGGGCGTGACGTTCGCCTACTTCGGCTTCTCCGGCAACCCCGCGAACTCCGTAGTCCCGCGGGTCCCCGATCCCGTGACCAACCGCTACCGCTTCAAGCTCGGCAAGGGCCGCATCACCAAGATCGGCGAGTCGCCCTACAAGCGCTCCTTCACCTCCATGAGCTTCGCGCCGCGGCCGATCGCGTAGCGAGGGGGGTGTGCTTTGCAGCGCGAAAATATCTCATCGGGTGTGAGCAATGAAATCGCGGTCTTCGGGCCCAGCACGTCGATACGTAAGATTCTGTCCGGATTGCGCAAATCGACCTTTCTGTCGATGCTCGCGGCGAGATAGTCAATGATCTCCTTCGTATGATATTGGCGCCAGCGCCGTTTTTCCACCTCCATGGCCCAGGTGTCATCCTGATCGATCAGATCCCTTATGTGCGTCTCGATCACCGACTTCATCGCCTGAAGCTCCGTTTCGCACCAGAAATCGACAGGGACCCATTTCACCGCGAATCGGAAGATTGGCCCCCCTTCGAATAATTCCCTGCATCGCCTGATGACGTCTCGGTTATTCAAAGTGGTGCGGACGATGGCGATGCCTGGGACATTCGTCTTTTCGATCTGGGGATGTGGATCCCCAAACTGCCGGAGAATGCGCGTTATTTCATGGCGTGCGGGATGGAACTGCCTCCACGGGTAGGAAACGAGGAGTTCATTCGTGCCCATGGTTGGCATGAGCGCATCCGAGTCCAGGCGTTGGGCTCTTTCTGAACCGCCGCAGATTCCTTTCAAGGGCACGTACCGCACCTCACAAATGATCTGTCTGACGGTGCCAGTCTCGGTCTTTTCAGCGAGAACGAGATTCTGAACATCGTCTTCAATCATCGGGACGATGAGCCGTCCACCCGTTCGCAACTGATCGATCAGCGGCGGGGGTATCTTTCGGCAGGCCGCCGTCACGGCGATTCTGTCATAGGGGCTCATCTCCGGACACCCCAGCCCCCCATCCCCCTGGATCAGGACGATGTCGCGGTAGCCGGCCCGTTCGAGATTTTCTTTGCCGAACGCAAAAGTCAATGGATCGATTTCGACGGACACGACGAGACCCTCGGGGCCGACGACTTCTCGCGCCAGGGCGGTCCCATAGCCCGAGCCCAGGCCGATCTCGAGAAAGCGATGGCCTTGATCCAAGCCGAGCGGCTCGTAAAACAAGGGATAACTGTGGGGACAGGAGATGGTCGCCTCTCACTGGACTTTCGCGGCTCGCTCCTTTTCCAATTCCTCCCGGCTCTTGGTGGGCGCCTTCGGCGGTGGGATGATCCAGCCGTGCATTCTTGCCTCGCTCAAGCGCTGGACAGGCGGGTGGGGGGTCCCAATAAGGAGCGGGAAACGTGAGGATCGGCCCAAAAAAAAAATGCCCTGGAAGCTATCTGAAGCGCTTCCTCCTTACCTTCCTTTTGCCCTTCGAGATTAGTGTCAACCTCGACTGACCGTCGGCTGGTTCGGTTTCCGCAGCTCCGGAACTTCAACTTCCAGGGTACCCACAATCTAAACCCCGCCTCACCCGCTGTCAATGAGCCGTTCACTCTAATCAAAATGCATGGGAAGAACAAGACTATTCACGCCGACTGCGGCGAGCACCTGCCGGGAAGTCTGTGGACGAGCGGCCGGGCCCGCCCCATGCGAGCCGATCTCGAAGCCTAGGGTGGGGGCAGACGATGTCCCAGTCGCCCCGTCAGATGGGGCGGTGCCACCCCATCAACTCCTTGAAGACGGCTATTGAACTCTATGGTCCGTAACGAAATCAAGGTATTAGAGGGACGCCCGCTCTGGCACTGCGGTTGCTCAGTCAACTGGGTTGGCAAGTCCGAAGCAAACAAGACAGGCTCGCCAAGTGGGGGTGACTCGATGAATATCGCAAGCATCCTGGCGACTAAGGGCGGCCAAGTCATGACGATCCGTCCCGAGCAAACAGTCAGGGAGGCCGTCGCGTCACTCGTCAAACATAATATTGGTGCGCTCATCGTCGTGAACGATGTCGACAAACCCATCGGGATTATCACCGAGCGCCACATTGTGCGTGAAGTGGCGAGAAACGAGCAGATCTTCACGCAAACCATCCGTGAGGTTATGACACAGGACTTGCTCACCGGAACGCCGCAGGATGATCTGATGTCGGTCGCCCATGTCATGACCGAACGGCGAATTCGCCATTTGCCGGTCATGGACAAAGGGAAGCTCATCGGCATCGTGTCCATTGGGGACGTGGTCAAGGCCCAGCGGGACACGTACCGGGGTGAGGTCGAGACCTTGCAGACGCAGATTCTCGGGAGTTGACGCGTCCGCGGCAAACGCTCTGAGCCCGCTGGTTCTCCTCCGAGGGAGCTGGATCATGACGAAGACGGACCTGGTGGGCCGAACTGGCGAAGGTATCCAATCTGACGAAGAGGGAAAGCGTGTCCAGTGGACGATGACCCGATACGAGTGAGAATGAGTCCCCGAAGGATTCGGACAATGGCAAGGAGGGATCCACCTGCCGGACTCGGACACAAGTGCCTCATGTTGCTCCCTATACTCCTGGCCCTGTGGGGCCTGGCCGGCTGCGCCACCGCCTATGTCCGGGGCGAGACCGCCCTTCGTCAAGAGCGCTACGACGAGGCGGCGGGCTATTTCATCGAAGCCCTCGCCACGGACCCCGGACGGATCGACGCTCGAACCGGGCTCGGCATCACCCGGTACAAGCAGGGGAAGCTCGACGAAGCGGAAGACGCCCTCCGACAGGTCATCACCCAAGTGCCCGGCCGCTCGGAGGCACGGCTCTACCTGGGCCTCACATATCTGCAAAAGGGGGAGAACAGCTCGGCCGAGGAGCAATTGACTGCGGTTCTGGCTCTCAAACCCCACCGCCGTATCGCGGCCCAGATCGAACGGGCCCTCAGGCTGATTCGATCCGGCCCCCTCTCGGACGACACAAGAATGTTCGTCGCGGCGAGTCTCGAAGACGAGGCGGAGTGGGAATGTGAGGTGCGTGACGCGGAGCGCCAGCGATGCGTTTATGTGGAGCCGGTGTGGCCTGTGTATTGGCACTCCTACTGGTACCCGTATTGGTACCGTTATCGCTTCTGAGCTGGAACTGGAGGGTGCGAGGTGTCAATCTTCGGACGAACGATTCGGAGAACTCGAGCGGAGGCGGGATCCATTTGCTGCCGGACCGCCACAAGCGGCGCCGCCTGATCACTCAGCTCCCCGGCACCCTCAAGGCGAGGCTCCTGGACGAGCCGCCTGGGGCACTCCTCATGGATCTGGACGCATTCCTGCAGCATGTCGCAGCCGGGCTCGGCACGCATACGTCGGGAGGCAAACGCGCCGTGCGCATCGTGTACCGCGCGCTCCGCGAAGCGGTGTCCCCAGGCGAGCTGGCCAAAGCCGAGGCACACCTCCCAAAGGAGGTCGCCGGCTTTCTCGAGCGTGCCGCATGAGCCTCGACCATGACTGACTTCTCGCCGGCCGCCTGATCCCTCCAGTGGCAAAGTTGAGCGCGAGGAGGGCAAAGTTTAGGGCAAAGTGGGGGGGTTCGCCATTGACTCGGCCCGCGTAACCATGTAAATTCTCAGCGCGGGGTCGTGGTGCAGCCTGGTTAGCACACTGGACTGTCAATCCGATCCGCAGTATGAGCCCCGTTGGTAAGTGCGTAACTTGCCAGCGGGTTTTTCTTTCTCTCGTTGGCTAGGGTCGGGTAGTTTCGGGTGGTTTCTAGGTGCTGACGGGCATAATGGCGGGCATAACGCCAGGGGGCCGAGCCCCGCACGCAGGTCGAGCCCCGGCACGATTGGAGCCCGTAGGTCGGGGGGGAGGAGGACAAGGACGCAAGCGCTCAACCAGGTCCCTTCGATTGCTCGCCTCAGTAACCGATGGCATTGGGAACAGAAGGGGCCTTTGATGAACTCATCGAGACTGCCGCGAGAGGGGTTCTCGACGGTACGGAAGGCAGATAGGAAGTGTGGCATGATCTCCCAATCGAGATCGAAGTGAGAAAAGGGGTAGAAGTCGGGCGGCTTCGCCGTTCGGGTGGGGTCAGGTGACGGTGGTGGAGTAGACGTGGCGACTGGGCGACGAGTCAACTGATGTCGGTGGATGATCAGGGCGAGGACCAAGACAAGGGCCACCGAAAGCAGCAGCCACGCTGGTGTTGGAAGAGGGGTCCTCAGGTACGGACCGATTACGCGGACGTAGGCGACCACAACTGCGAACAGTATAGCCAGTAACGCAAGAATCCCGGTGGCGATGAGATTCGCTGTCACCTGATTGAAGATGTTCCTGAGCCAATTGCGGATGCTTCGCCATGACCACATCGGTCCTCATTATCGAGCCAAAGCCGCTGCCGATCCAAGAACGAAACCAGCGGGCAGAATTCGGGTCCCGTGCACTCTCAAGCCTGAGTCCTTCGAGCGTACTCAGCGTTAAGTAGCCGTTCGAGCAGGTGTCGTACCGCACGATAGCCAATCTCATTAGAGAGCACGTCAACCGGGCGATCATTGTAGAGGTCTTCGTGAGGCTCGCCGAAAAAGCGCGCCATTTCCTTAGGAGTGAGCCGCTCGCCTACTGCGGCGGCGAGTTCCGAGAGCCGCGCGAGCGTTCGCGCTTCGCGAGACGAGGGATGCCCACGGCCGCGTTCCCACCTGGAGACACTCACGAGACTCACATTCAACCATTGCGCAAGCTGCTGCTGGCTGAGTTCAAGTTGCCGTCTGAGTTGCACAAGCTCCTTTGTGGAATGCGCGTTTCGGTCCAAGCTGAACACCAGGATCGGACCAACGTGAACACCCAGATCGGCATGGTGAACACGTAGATCGGTGATCGTGAACAGGCGACCCTTTCCCCCCAGGGGGGCGGGCGCCTGAGGGCAGCGACGCTGGATGGTCCAGCGCGCCGTCCGCCCCGAGCCAGAAGGGGGCGCGATGGCGGCCGAGCGACTATCCATGCGGCAGATCCGCGAGGTCCTGCGACAGAAGTGGACCCTGGGCCGGAGCCACCGGGAGGTGGCCGAGGGCCTGGGGATCGGCCTGGGGACTGTCTCCAGCGTCGACCGACGGGCCCGGGCGGCCGGGCTCGACTGGCCTCAGGTCGAGGCGGTCAGCGAGGCGGCGCTCGACGCGCGCCTGTACGGGCCGCCGACCCCGCCCACGCATCACCGCCCCGTCCCCGACTGCGCGGCCCTGCATGCCGAGCGGCGCAAGCCCGGCGTCACTCTCGAACTGCTCCACCTCGAGTATCTCGAGCAGCATCCTGACGGCTACCGCTACACCCAGTTCTGCGAGGTCTACCGGCGCTGGCTTCAGCGGCGGGGCCTGTCGATGCGCCAGGTCCCACGCCGGCGACAAGTGCTTCGTGGACTACGCCGGCAAGAAACCCACCATCGTCGACCCGACGACGGGCGAGGTGATCCCGGTCGAGCTCTTTGTCGCCGCCCTGGGCGCGTCGAACTACACCTACGCCGAGGCGACCCGCACCCAGCAGGTCCCCGACTGGCTCGCGAGCCATCAGCGCGCCTTCCAGTTCTTCGGCGGGGTCACCAACGCCGTGGTCTGTGACCAGCTCAAGAGTGGCGTCGTGGTCCCGTGCCGCTACGAGCCCGGACTGCAGCGCACCTACGAGGAGTTCGCCCAGCACTACGGCACCGTGGTGCTCCCGGCCCGGCCGGCGCGCCCTCGGGACAAGGCCAAGACGGAAGTCGCCGTGCAGATCGTGGAGCGGTGGATCCTCGCTCGTCTCCGCCACGAGACCTTCTTCTCGCTGGCGGCGCTCAACGCCCGCATTGCCGAGCTCCTCGCGGATCTGAATGGCCGCCCCATGCGCCTGTACCGCGCGAGCCGGCGCGAGCTCTTCGCGCGCCTGGACCAGCCTGCGCTCCGCCCGCTCCCCGCCGAGCCCTTCGTGTACGGCGAGTGGAAGGTGGGCGCGCGGGTCAACATCGATTATCACATCGAGCTGCACGGGCATTACTACTCCGTCCCCTACGCCCTCATCCACGAGCACGTCGATGTGCGCCTGACGGCGACGACCGTCGAGTGTCAACGGGAATCCAAAAGTCCCCACTTGCGGTAATTGAAAACTCCCCACCCCCGGGTTCACTCCGTGGCCTCGGCGGGGCGGACGAGGCCGGCCTTGAGCTTGTCCTTGAGCCGGTAGGAATTGCCCCGGATGTTGAGGGTGATGGCATGGTGGAGGATCCGGTCCAGGATCGCCGTGGCGATGACGCGGTCCCCGAAGACCTCCCCCCAGCTGCCGAAGCTCTGGTTGCTCGTGAGGATCATGGGACCCCGTAGGTGGGTACCGAATTTACTGGACAGGACCGAGCGCGCCGCCCACCCGGTGGATGAAGTGCTACCTCGCGCCCTGTGCGGCAGTGGGTCCTGAGCCTGCCCCACCGCCTCCGCTACCTCCTCGCCTGGAATCCACCCTCTGCCGCGCCGTCTTGGGCGTCTACGCTCCCGAAGACCCGGGGTGCCCGAATTCGGGCGCCCCGGGTGCGTTCGCACACATTCCAGCCTTGGTCTAGCAGTCCGTCTAAACTCCCCAGTTGCACTGTCCGGAGGGCCTGAGAGGATCCGCATCCTTCCTCCAGTGAGGTGCCTTGTAGTCGATCGTGAACAGTTCCGGCCGGAGGTAATCGTAGTGGTCGTAGAGCCAGGGCAGCTGAGGCCGGTGGAAATCCGGGTGATTCGCGAACTCTCTCTCCACCGCGAGCTTCCAGAACGGCGACGAGCTCTGAGGGGAGACGACATCGTGGTGCAGTGGCGCGAAGATTTTCGGCTCGACGGCGTTGATGTATAGGGCAATGTCCCGCACGCCGTTGGTGGCAAACCCGAGGCTGACGATGGACCCGAAGTGGATGTCGGTGAGTGGCAGCGCGCGCATTATGTCGTACAGGCTCAGCGGCCCTGCCTGCTCCTTCAAGCCCACCGTATCGTGCCACACGAATGTGAAACTGTTGTCGTGATTCACCCGGAACTGATAGAACAGGCTCAGGGCACCTGCGGCTCCGTCCCCGGACGAGCTGACGCCGTCGCTCGGGCCGGGGCCCGGCGGGAAGAGCACGGGGTCCCGTGGGTCAGGGATCGGCTCGACCGGGTTGGGTGGGTTTGTCGGGTCCGGGGCTGCGACTCCGGAATGCACGTGCTTGAACACCGTGATACACGCGTCGGGCTTCAGCACCTCCAGCGCATTCACCTCGGCGCCAGGCGCGGAACTCCGCGACACCGCCTCGACACAGTTGACCGTGGCCGTGGGACCAAGGACGGCCTGAGCGTCCCCACGCGCCATGTCACAGTGCTCGGGAGCCCCCACAATCGTCGCCCCGGTGACGGCGGCGATGTACCCGGCCAACTCCGCATGGTCGAAGTGCCCATGCCCGATAAAGATCGCCTCGGGCTTGAGCGCGACCAGCTCGTTCAGGGTCGTGGGTGTGCGGCCAGGTGTGTCCTGTCGGTTGTTGATGAAGGCGTCCAGGAGGACCACGCGCCCCTTCAGTGCAACCGCTAAGCTCGTGTTGCTGAACCACGAGAAGATGACGCGATCCTTGCGTACATTCCCCGTCACCGGATCGACATTCTCAACCCCGAAGTAGTGCTGACGGGCGGCTACCCGAGATGGAGGCGCCGGTGGCCCCGGGTCGAACAGAGAGTCTAGGAGGGTCTGGGCAGGCACGCAGAGCGGGAGGAAGAGCACGCTCAGCACGGCGGCTAGAGAAATGACAGCCCTTTTCATTGTTTAGCCTCCTCTTGTTTAGCTTCCCCCGTTGAGTTGGATCCCGTGATCCGGTTTTTCTAGAAGGCGTCCACCTGGAACGCGGGCGGCGGCTGCGAGGCGCCCCGAACCTCGGCCGTCAGGAGAAGGCCGAGCGCGACCACGAGCAACGCCACCATCGGGATTACCGAGGAAGGGCGTCGGCGGCGGATGCCGGCTGCGGGCTCGGGGCGACCGGAACCTGCCATGGTCGTCCCCTTTCGCGGGGGCCGGGTGGGACGGCATGCAGCGGCTCAGTTACCTTAGCCCCACTCGGCCTGGTTCTTGAAGATCGGCCGACAGAGAAATCGTAGCTCTCTTCATTCGGGCTCCTCCTTCGCTTCTCCCTGTTTCTTTACCGCGCCACTTTCTTCCTTTACCGGTACCCGGATCACCATTGGCTTGCCGGTCTTATACAGGTGAAATCTTCCCAAAGCGTAACGCCTCTCGAGTTCAGACGTTTGGTCGTCGTGAACAATCTTTATGTCACGCGGTACCTCAAAGTGGCTGTCCGCGATTTCGACGTTCTTTTCGATCTTTGTCGCAAGTAGCTCCTCAGACCGGGCAAACCGGGAACGGAGGACTCTCAGCGGAATCGCGCCTTCCCAGAGGCAGGTGTTCATAGAGAAATCCTGGCCCGTCTGGAGGCGTTCGAATAACTTTTCTGGAACGGGCTCTTCCCCCAATTGGTAGACGTCGCATGTGTGCCCGAGGATGGTGGCCGTACCGACCTTTTTTCCCACATAGGGGAGATCGAAGGAGATAACACCTCTCGTTCGCATTCGCTCGTGAAACGCCTCCTTCTCGCCTTCCGACAATTTGTCGTATTCTGCTTTGCCGTATCGTTTGGGATTATCGATCTTGGTCCCGGTCTTCTGGATGAGGTCAAGCGTAAAGATATGGTCGGCAGTGTAGATCTGCAGCGTTCCTACCGTGGTAGTCTTGCCCTTTCCCGCCGGTAGCGTCATTTTAGTTACTTTCGCGAGCTTTTCGCCTTTCAGATAGACTGTCTGCGTTCCGCTGAAATCCTCAGTCGTGCCGCGGGCGGGGCCAGACATGTCACCGTGACCGAATTGGGTGTGGATCACGTAATGAATGATCGCACTGTCAATGGGATACGTTGCGATGTATGGATTCCTGAGGTGCGAGGCTCCCGCATTAGAGACGCAGACAGCAAGAAAGGCTGTTACGGTCGCGCTTAAGAAAACGTTTCGTCTCATCGCGGACTGCCCCTTTAAAGCTTAAGGGGGACTCTCGGATGAGTCCCCCTCACCTGGTTACCTGGTCGTCACGAACCGCGGCGCACGAGCGCTAGTGTGCGAGCGGATCGGGGCGCAGCTGGAACTTGACCATATATCCGATTTCGGTCTCGATGTGCCAGACGGCGACCGTACCGTAGTCCGCCCACAAGCCCCGGCCTTTCCACCCCGCGTTCGGATCATCGATTCTCCCATCGAGCCCGCGATGGTAGAACCCGAGCGGATATGGCACGCGCGCTACCAAGAACTCCTTGGTCGCCGGGTCCAACACGAGGAGTGCGTCTGACGTACTCCCGGTCGCGATCGGGACATTCTCTCCCAGCCCGAGCGTGTTATGCTGGTCGACCCAGTTATAGTAGTGGAAGTCAGCACTTCCGGGATCGGTCACGCCCTTCATCTGCGGCCCAGGGGTTGGATACAGGGTCCACCCTTCAGGGCACTGCCGCCCTGTACCCCAAGCGCGCGTACATATGCTGCGGTCGAAACTGGCGAGGTGTCCGCTGCCGCCGAGCGCGGTCCAGATCAGGCCGTTCTTGTCCACGTCGATCCCTCTCGGTCCGTGGCCAGTCACGGTTCCCGGGGGGAGGTTCGGGTCCGCGACCGAGGGAGGTTCGTAGGCTTCATGTCGGCCGGTCAACGGGTCATACCGTTCGATTCGCCCGGGAAAACTCGAAACTGTTGGCCCTTCCGTGTCCAGACCCCCACTCGTCAATGGCAGGACACCGGTCCAGATACTCCCATCAGCGGGGTTGGGGATGATCCCATAGTGAAAGCCGACCAATGGAGTATCAGGTACGCCGTCACCGTTAGAATCCACGACAACATAGGACCAGCCTTGGGCGCGCCCAACGCTACTGGGATCGTTCGGGTTGAACTTGCTCGGGTCAAACCACCCGATGACGAGTAAGTCCCCGCTCAGCCAAAGAATGCCCTTCTTGTCAAATTGCAGATGGTGCGTACCGTAGCAGGTGTCGATCAGCACAAATTCTTTGTTCCCCGGGTCATAGTATCCGAGCTGCCGCGTGCTCAAGAGTGCCGGCGCTGGGGCGGTGGGATCGGGCAAGGGCGTCTGGTTTGTGAGGCAAAAGTCCGGCACGTCGTTTGCCTCTCGGATCTTCACAGTGATCCAGACCTTACCGTCGGCATCGATCATGGGGTTATGCGGGTTCATGGGGTTTGTCCAGATGATCTCGGTGCCCCACTTGGCTGACGGGAAACCCGCGGACATGGTCTGGGGGAAAAACGTGCTAGTATTGCCGACCGGATTCGGGATCTTGATCATGCTCGACGTGTGGGCCACGGGGTCGGTGATGATGAGGCGGTCATTTCCGAATTCAACACCGTACACGGGCCCGTTTGCGTTGACCGTAGGGTTTCGTTTGTCCGTCACAACCTCGTCGTGCGCATACGACACCTCATCGCCCCATGCCCACATCGTGATCACGACGTTTCGCTCCGGTCCTTGCGGCCTCGGTGGCTGCGTGGGCACCTCGCCCGCGGCCATTCGTTCCGCCCAATCTCCGAACGTGGCGAGGCCGGCTTCTCTGCCGAAGGCGCTCATCGAGCCGCTCATCTGCGCGCCACGCTGGCCCGAACGGACGTGACGATCAAAGGCGGCAGCACCGGACTCATGGTGGCCGGGATCGTAAATGCCAGCGATGTGATCATGGAGCCGGGTCGCATGGTTGCCCAGCTGGTGGCAGAGCTGGCAACCGAGCTTCATCTGACTGACCCACTGGGCCTGATGCTCCATGCTCGTAGAAATCCCGTTCCCGCCTTGGGATGTCGGGCCCGTTCCCGGGAACTGGCTCTTGTCCGGAACTTGGAATATGGAGACCCAATAATTCTCGGGGTAGACCTGTGCTGCCTCGGCAGGGCAGCGGGCTGGCTCGGCCACGAGCGTCACGAGCTGACCCGTCGACACCTGCACCCGGGCTGAATCGCGGAGCCCGTAGCCCCGCACCCACACGTCATACACGGCGGTCGGCAGGTCCGGCAGGACAAACCGTCCCTCGCTGTCTGTCACTGCAATCTTGATATACCTGGTGGGCAGACGACCACGGTGGAGCGCGCTCTCAGGGACTGTGATGATGTCGGCTTCCGCGATCACCCATACGCCAGCCACATCAACGCCCGGAGGTACGATGACTTTTCCGCCGATACCATCGGAATCAATAGCAACCTTTGGGGGTTGAAGCTGGGCCCCCTTAGGCCTGAATGGAGTAGGGCTGATACCGCCGCACGGGTCGAGCGTAGTTCTGATGTGCTCCCCGACATGGGCGACCGCGGCGGAAGGACCACCAAAGAAGATGGCGAAACCAAAGAAAAGGGCAAGAGCGGATAGCACTATCGCTTGTGGACTTTTCATCTTTCTCCTCCTCTCCCTAATTCGCACCCTGACTTTCCACCTTTGTGAATCTTTGCGCTGTCCGAGAGCACCCCACTGGCAACGCTACAATCGTCACGCGGCGCTGCCGGGCGCAGGCAATTCAGAGTTCCCTGTAAATACTTGCGCATCACGATATCCCCGCCGTTTTAACCGTCAACCCCTGATCAGGGGCTTTCGGAGCCCCCAAATGGGGGAGGCGTGGCGGCAGGATTACAAGAACCTCTGGCCTCACAACAGCTTGGGGCATCGAACCCCGGCGAGTTCCGGGCTGGCTTTGTGGTGAACCCGGCACCGAGAGGGCTCCGAAAGTTGCACACCTAGCGGCTCAGATCGGGGGGTGGACGAGATCTTGAACTCCGCCATGTTGTCCGGCTATCATGCTGCTGTAAATGTCGTACCCGCCGGGCACGGGCATCGACTTATGAGCAGAGAGTCCACCCAGCAATCCTTGACGCACGCCGACAGCCGCGTGTCGGCACTACTCGAGATCGCCGCCGCGATCAACTCCACCTTGGATTTCAAGATGCTCCTAAAGGTCTTCGCGAAGAAAGCAGCTCAGGCTTGCGGCTTTGATCGGTGCTCGATCTTCCTGTGGCGCGATGGCGTTCTGCTCCCCGTGATGTCGCAGTACGCTTCCGGGGTGAGCCGCGACCACCTCTGGAGGGTCTTCAAGTCTCTTGGGCCTTACCACTCGGACGACGTTCCGGCCTTTGGTCGAGCCCTCCGTGAGCGGAGGCCGGTTCTTGTGGAGGACGTGGGCCGCAGTGGACTCGTACCGACCGATTGGTTCGACATTTTCGACCTGCACTCCGTTCTCGTATTCCCGCTTCTTCGGCAGGATCTTCCTGTCGGGATCATGCACTTCGATAACTGCCTGAGCTCGATGCCGTTCAACCAGGCTGACGTCGATCTCGGTAGCGCGATCGCGAGCCAGCTCGCGTTAGCCATCGACAATGCGCGCCTTGTCGAGGAGACCAGAAATAGACTCCAAGAGACAGCGACGCTGTTAAGCGTCGGGCGCACTGTAGGCTCGACGCTGGACCTTGGCGAAGTCGCTCGCCGACTCAGCCACGCCGCCGCGGCTGCTATCAACGCGGACTCCGCTGGGATCTACGTCAGCAGCGAGGATAATGCGATGCTGAAGCCGCTCGCCGGCTACCATGTTCCAAAACCGCTCCTCGAGTGGATGGGGAGCGAGCGCGTGTTGCACAATTTTCACCACCTAGGCCGTATGTTGAAGGAGTCGGGGCATAGCCTGTGGTCTGACGACGTGCGAAATGATCCCCGATTCGAGCACGAGATCTTCCGTCGTTTCCCTATGCAGTCGATCCTAGTGACGAGTCTTGAGGCTATGGACGAGCTGTTAGGTGTGCTCGTCTGCGTGTGGTGGACCGAGCGCCGGCGGTTTTTAGAAAAGGAGCTGCGCCTAATTGAAGGGATCGCTGACCAGGCGGCGATCGCGATCGCCAATGCGCGCCTGTACGCGAAGGCTGAAGAGCTGGCCGTGAGCCGGGAGCGGCTACGTATGGCGCAGGAACTTCACCACAAGTTGAGTCAGAGTGTTTTCTCGATGCGGCTTACGCTCGAGTGGTGCCTCCACCAAACGCTTGACTCAGGAGTTCGTTCACGGCTCGAACAGGTCAAACAAGAGGCCAGCGCCATCATGGGGCAGATGCGTCAGCTGATCTACGAGCTGACTCCTGAAAGTGGCTCAGGGATGACCTTCGCCGCACGGCTTCGGAAACTGGTGGACGATTTCCGAGAGCTGAGCGGCCTTGCCGTGGAATACGGGGCGCAAGGGGACCTTGCGAGATTGGGTGAGTCACAGCAGGAGGCCCTCCTGAAGGCGTTGCAGGAGAGCTTGGCGAACATTGTGAAACACGCGCGAGCGTCGCACGTAAGTGTCCGCGTTGATGTCCTCGCGGAGGAGGTTCAGTTCGAGGTGAGGGACGACGGCATTGGCGTTCCCGCAGGCTTCAGGAGCGCAGTCTACGCGAGCTCTGGCCACCTCGGGCTTTTCGGGATGATCGAACGCATCAAAGCAATAGGTGGCGAAATTGAGTTAAACAACTCCGCTCCCTCGGGTTTTTGCCTGAGAGGCAAGTTTCCGGTGGGGTATGGCGAGCATGTCTAAGATCCGGATCGTCGTCGTGGATGATCACGAGGTTGTCCGGCACGGCCTCCGGTTGTCCCTGGAGCTCGAGGCTGATATGGTGGTCGTGGGCGAGGCACGGACGGGCGAAGAAGCTGTCACCGTGGCGTTGCAGAAACGTCCCGACGTTTTACTGCTGGACGCACGGCTTGGGGACGTCGATGGGCCGGAGGTCTGCCGTCAGGTGCGCGCGGTGGCTCCAAACATAGCGATCTTGATGCTCAGCAGCTATTTGCAGGATGGCTTGGTTCTTCGAAGCCTAGTCGCCGGAGCGAAGGGTTACATCAGCAAGGATGTTGAACTTGCTGACCTCAAGAAGATAATACGCTCGGTCTACCGGGGGAACGCGGTGCTGGACCCAAAGGTGACGAAACAGCTGATTTCGACGGCGACGGGCGAGAGCAAGCTACCAAAGCTGCAAGAAAGGCTGACAAAGGGTACAGTGTCCCTCACGGAGACTGATCTTCTCATCATGCGACATCTCGCCAGCGGGTTGACCAATAAGGAGATCGCCGCCATGGTTCACTTGAGCCCATATACTGTCAAGGATCACCTGCTGAAGATCTGCAGTGTGCTCAACGCGAGGTCGCGTACCGAAGTCGTCGCGGAGGCGTTGAGGCGCGGTCTGATCTGATCAGTTCTGTTTCATCCCCGGACTCCAGCGCCTTCGCGACCCCCCACGGCTGCGCAGCCAGGTGGGCCCCGTGGCGTCCGCCTGAAACTCGCTAGAAAATTAGGCCAAACGTTTCACTCTTGCGCGGGGGATCGTCAGGCTCCCCCCGCGGCGGTGGTATTCTATTTCAAAGGACAGCATTTGGCGATAGACCTTTTCTATTGAGCCGTTATAGGAGGTCTATCCAGTAGGTTTCAGGGACCGTGTAGTATTCAGGATATCCAACCCCCGTAACCAATCAGATCTCAAGCCACTCCCTGCGCACGTCCGCGCTGGCGCGGGGGTCGTTGGGGGTGCCGGCCGCTTTGGGGCTCATGCCAGCTCCTTCCGGGTCTCGATCAGGCGATCAAGATCTGCCCGCTCGATCCTGATGAGCCTCTCGCCCAGGCGGACCGGGGCGAGCTTCCCGCTCTCCACCCAGCCCCGGACCGTCCGATAGGACACGGCGAGGTACTCAGCGGTGGACTGCTGAGCCAGCGCTCTCCCGTCCTTGCCGCTGCTCGGGCTGCCGCCAGCCTCGGGTCTTCCCGCGTCATGCCTGGCCGGGGCCTTCCTCGGCCGGTCGGGCCGGCGTCGGAGCTTGAGGCTGGCCGTAGCGAGTGGGAGGGAAGATGGGGCACTCATCGAATCCTGGTCCTTTGACGTATTCACAGCCTCGCAGTGGATCCGGAGTGGCTCAATGGTCAAAGTGCCTCGTCTTCGAGCAGCATTCTGAGTGCCCCCTGTGGGTGGCGTCTGGCCGTTCCGGGCTCTCGGTCAGGAACGAGGCGCGGCCGGATGGGGGACTCCCGGATCGGTACCGCCAGGGAACGGAATCAGGCCGCCGCGCCCGCGGCGAACGCTACCCCGAGATCCTGGTTCAGCGTGTTGATCAGCCCTCGGACCTCCTGAGGGTCCAGGCCGGCGCGCCTCCGGTCCGTGTCGACCTGCACCGGAGTGAGTGGGTCCGGAGAGAACCTGGGCGCGACTACGCCGAGGCGAGTTCCCTGGCAAAACGTAGTGCAACGGCGGCCGGCGGTCAAGGGCGCGCCTGCGCCGGGCGTTTTCGCTTGACACGCCGCTCGGGCGAGTGTAGAAAATGTAGAAAACGTTTTCATAACTTTTCATTCTTGCCAATGGGCCGCCCTGCTCCGCGCTCCGGCCGTCGCCCGGCCACGATCCTCGACGTGGCCCGACGGGCCAGCGTGTCCCCCGCGACGGTCTCGCGGGTGCTCAACCGGCGGCCCCACGTGCGTCCGGAGGTGCGGGCCGCGGTCGAGCGTGCGGTGGCAGCGCTGGGATTCCGGCCTAATCCCGTCGCGCGGAGCCTCGTCGGGGGCGGCAGCCGGACCCTGGGGCTAATCGTCGCGGACATCACGAACCCGTTCTACGCCGAGACGGCGAAGGCGATCGTGGAGACCGCCCGTGGTCGCGGGTACATGGTCGTGCTGTGCAACACGGACAATCTGCCGCGCCTCCAGGCGGAGCAGATCCGCATGCTCCGCGAGCAGCGCGTCGAGGGGATCATCCTTGGGTCCGTGCACCGCCGGGACCCCGCGGCCGAGGAGCTCGTGGCCAGCAGGTTCCCATGCGTCATGTACAACCGGCGCCTAGCCTCCCAGGCCGGGACGTTTGTCGTCCTGGACAACGTGCGGGGCGCCGAGGAAGTGACCCGGCACTTCATCGAGCTCGCGCACCGGCGCATCGCGTTCCTCGCCGGCCCGCCGAGCTTCTCCACCGCCGCCGAGCGTCTCACCGGCTACCGTCGGGCGCTCGCGCACGCGGGGATCCCCTTCGACCGGCGGCTCGTCCGCCAGGGGCAGTTCAAGGCCGAGCTCGCCTATCAGGCGGCGCGCGAACTGCTCCAGCAGCGGCCGCGCCCCACCGCCATCGTCGCGGGCAACGACCTGACGGCGCTGGCCGTGCTGGATGCCGCCGCGCACCTCGGGGTCCGGGTGCCGGAGGACGTGGGCGTGAGCGGGTTCGACGACATCGAGCTGGCGGGCAGCGAACGCATCCAGTTGACGACGGTGGGGCAGCAGAAGGCGGAGATGGGGCGCCTTGCGGTCAACTACCTGCTGGAGCTCGTCGAGGCCCGGGATGGGCTCCGGCGCGATCCGATCCATCACGTCCTCCCGCCGACGCTGGTCGTCCGGAGGAGCTGCGGCGCGATGGCGGGCGCACGAGTGCGGCGGGCGGCAACACTCTAAGCGGCGTGGCGGGCGCACGAGTCCGCACGCGGGGAGGACCAACCATGGACCGACGGGAGTTCTTGCGGCAGGGAGCCCTGGCCAGCGCGGCCGTGACGCTGGGGGCCACGGCGGGGCCACGGATCGCACGCGCCCAGGGGAAGACGGGGACGGTCCGGGTGTGGGGGGAGCCCGGCCCCTATGCGGGCGTGGCGGTCGAAGGGATGAACGAGTGGGCGAAGGCCAACGCGCCCGGGCTCAAGTTCACCATCGAGACGCTCAGCTGGACGGACGTCTACCCCAAGCTCATGACGGACCTGGCGGCCGGGCGGCCGGCCTCGTGCATCAGCGTGGAGTCCCCCATCGCCTTCCAGCTCATGGCCGAGGGGCTGCTGGCGCCGGTGGACGACGTGATCGACAAGATCGGCCGGCACCGCATGATCCCCGGCGCGAAGTGGGAGTACTGGGGCGCCTGGAAGGGGAAGCAGTACGTCGTGCCGGCCCACCACCAGTCGCACCTCCTGGTGGTCCGGACGGATGCCCTCGGGGACGCCGGGGTCACGAAGTCGCCGGAGCAGTGGAATTGGAACGACCTGTTGGCCGCCGCCAAGGCCGTCAAGGAGAAGACCAAGCTCTTCGGTTTCTGCATCGCGCTGGGGCGGACAATCGCCACCGACTACTACCTGAGCGGCTTGCTCCACTCCGCAGGGGCGCGCATGTTCGACGTCAGAAACAACTTCGCGGTCGCGTTCGACTCCCCGGCCTCGATCGAGACCTTTGAGTTCGTGAGCGAGCTCTACCCCTATATGCCGCCGGGGGCGCTCGGGTACACCTTCCTGGACGTGGTGGACTCGATGGCGACCGGCCATAGAGGCCTACCAGCACGCCGGGCATCCCCGGACGGGCAAGCGGCTCAACTGGAACGACTTCCAGGGCTAGGCGATCCCGAAGGACAACAACCCCTACGTCGCCGAGGTCAAGGCGGCGCTCGGGTACTACCTGACGCACAAGGACTGGCCGCTCCGCTACGTCCACTCGCTCGTGCCGAACGTCTCGCCGGTGTTCCAGGACGTCGCCCAGGATCCGCGGCTGACGACGCATCCCTTCTTCAAGACGAAGCGGCGGACGATCTTCGAGTACTATGTGGAGGCGCTCAAGCATGCGAGCAACTCCGGCAACGAGCTCCTCGAGGGCATCAACCCGTTGGCGGGCATCGTCCACGGCCGGAGCATCCTGGCCCAGGGGATCCAGAAGGTGTTGATCGACAAGTGGTCCTCAAAGAACGCTGTGAAGTGGGTGGCGGGCGAGCTGGAGCAGGTCCGTCGCGAGCACATCCGGCTCCTGATCTGAGGACGATCGGTTTGTGAGTGCTCCCTACGGGCGCCACGGCCACGCCGGTTCGGGCGGGGCCGTGGCGCTGACCGTTTTCGTGCCCCCGCCCCGGCGATGGCGGCTGTCGGACCGCCAGGTCGGCGTCCTCTTCATGGTCCCGTTCATCCTCGTGGCAGCGGCCTTCATCCTGTGGCCGGTCCTGGAGGCGGTCCGGCTCGCCTTCTACTCGAAAAGCCCCTTCCGCCCGACGATGACGTACGTGGGGCTCGATAACTTCCGCTACCTCTTCGGGGACCCGGTATTCTGGGCCGCGCTCCGGCAGGCTGTGGTCTGGACGCTCAGCTCGACGATCCTCCAATCGATCCTCGGGGTCGGGCTGGCCCTCCTCCTTCACCAGGCGATCCGCGGGATCAACGTCTTCCGCGGGCTCCTCCTCTTCCCCTACATGGTGCCCACCGTCGTCATCGCCCTGATCTGGCGGTGGATGTTCAACCCCGAGTTCGGGATCATCAACGCCACCCTGCTCCGGTTCGGGGTGATCGAGAAGAACATCTACTGGTTCTCGGAGCCGACCTGGGCGATGGCATCGGTCATCCTCCTGAACGTCTGGAAGTTCACCCCGTTCGTGGTGATCTGCGTGCTCGCCCGTCTCCAGATGATCCCGGTCGATCTCTACGACGCGGCGCGCGTCGACGGGGCTTCGGCCTGGCAACGGTTCCGCGACATCACGCTCCCGCAGCTCAAGGCCGTCCTCTCGGTGGTCGTCGTCTTCCGGACGATCTGGACCTTCAACAAGTTCGAGGAGATCTACCTCCTCACGCGTGGCGGGCCGGGCACCTCGACGTTCAACCTGGCCGTGTACGGGTTCGAGCAGGCTACGGCGAATCTCAAGCTCGGCGTCGCCGCGGCCACCGGGGTCGTGATGCTGGCGCTACTGTTCACGGGGAGCGCGCTGTACCTGCGCCTGATCGGGCGCCAGGAGGAGTGAGCGCATGACCTACGAGACACGCCGTCGCCTGCGGCTCGTCCTGCTGTATACCACCCTGGTGACCGTCACGGTCGTCATCTGCTTCCCCCTGGCCTGGGCCCTGGTCACCTCGGTGAAGCCCAACGACGAGATGCTCCGGCTCCCGCCGACCTTCCTCCCCGAGCGCCTGACTGCCGACCACTACCGGGCGCTCCTCACGGGGCGCGCCATGTACTTCGAGGCCGCCACCGGGTACCGGCCGAAGACCGCGCCGCCCCAGCACTTCCTCGCGTGGTTCTTCAACAGCGTGGTGGTGAGTGTCGGCACCACCGTGATCAGCGTGGGGGTGAGCACGCTGGCGGCCTACAGCCTCACCCGGTTTTCGTTTCCGGGGCAGCGGTTCTTCTCCTATTTCAGCCTGATGGGCTACATGGTGCCCTCCGTCATCTTCGTGTTCCCGCTCTTCCTCCTTATGGCGCGGCTGGGGCTCACGGATCGGCTGCCGAGCCTGGTCCTGGGCTACATCAGCATCACGCTGCCATTCTGCCTCTGGCTCATGTGGGCGTTCTTCCGCGGCATCCCCCTCGAGGTGGAGGAGGCCGGGCTCATCGACGGCGCGAGCCGGCTTCAGGTGTTCTGGCAGATCGTCCTCCCGCTCGCGCTCCCCGGGATCATCGCGACCTCGATTTTCTCTTTTGTCGTCTCGTGGAACGACTACCTGATCGCCCGGATCTTCATGAACTCGATCAGCCAGCTTCCCCTCACGGTCGGCGTGATGCACTTCTTCGAGGGGGTGCACGTGGACTGGGGCCTCATGATGGCCTCGGCGGTGCTGATGACGCTCCCCCTCTCCATCCTCTTCATGCTGGTGCAGCGGCATCTCATCGTGGGGTTCGGCGCCGGGGCCGTGAAGGGGTAGCGATGGAGATCCGGCTCCAGGGGGTCGAGAAGGTCTTCGGCCGGGGGGCGCGGACGGTCCGGGCCGTTCGCGCGCTCGACCTGGTCATCCCGAGCGGGGAGTTCGTGACGCTGGTGGGGCCGAGCGGGTGCGGGAAGACCACGACGCTTCGGATGATCGCGGGGCTGGAGCGGCCGACGGCTGGGCGGATCTTCTTCGGGGACAGGGACGTGACGGACTGGGAGCCCCGGGACCGGAACGTCGCGATGGTCTTCCAGAACTACGCCCTCTACCCGCACATGAACGTCTTCCGGAACCTGGCCTACGGGCTCCGGGTGCGCCGGACGGCGCCGGAGGTGATCGACCGGCAGGTCCAGGACACGGCGCGCGTCCTGGAGATCGGCTCCTATCTCGACCGCAAGCCCCGCGAGCTCTCGGGGGGCCAGCGCCAGCGCGTTGCCCTCGGGCGGGCCATCGTCCGCAACCCGGCGGTGTTCCTCATGGACGAGCCGCTGTCCAACCTGGATGCGAAGCTCCGCCTGACGACGCGGGCCGAGCTCAAGCGGCTCCACCTCGAGCTCCGGACGACGACGGTGTACGTGACCCACGACCAGCTCGAAGCCATGACGATGTCGGACCGCGTGGCCGTGATGCATGACGGCGTGCTTCAGCAGTACGACGGGCCGGCGGTCCTCTACGAGCGCCCGGTCAACACGTTCGTGGCCGGGTTCATCGGGTCACCCCCCATGAATTTCCTGCCGGCGACGGTGGAGCGGAGCCAAACGGGGATGGCCCTTCAGGTGGCGGGTGTGACCGTGGCCCTGCCCGACCCGCTCCGGCGCGCGCTCGATCAGCGGGCGGAGCGCCGGCAGGTCGTCCTGGGGGTCCGCCCGGAGCACCTCCGGTTTCAGTCGCCACAGGTGGCCGGCGTGCTGCCGGCGCGGGTCTTCGTGGTCGAGCCTGTGGGAGCGGAGACGTACGTGGACCTCTTGGTGAATGGTCACCGGGTGGTCGCGCGGGTGGACGCCGACACGGCGGTGAGCGTGGACGACAAGGTCGGGCTGGTGGTGGACCTGCGCCGGATTCACCTCTTCGACGGGGAGACCGGGCAGGCCATCCGCTGAGTCCGCGGGGGAGGGTGCCGATGCGCGAGTATCTGAAGAAGGCCCGGCCGCGCAGCCGGGAGACCGATGAGGCGGTCGCGCGGACGGTGGAGCGGATCCTGGCCGATGTGCGGAGTGGCGGCGACGCGGCCGTCCGCCGCTACTCCGAGCAGTTCGACCGGTGGTCGCCGCCGAGCTTCCGGGTGAGCCCGGAGACGATCCGCGAGGTGACGGCGACCCTCCCCGAGCGCGTGAGGGCGGACATCGACTTCTCGCGGGACCAGATCGCATCCTTCGCGCGCCGGCAGCGGGACAGTCTCGCCGAGTTCGAGGTGGAGGCGCCGGCCGGGGTCGTGCTCGGCCAGCGCCTGATTCCCGTGGCAGCGGTGGCGGCGTACGTCCCGGGCGGTCGGTACCCGCTGGTCGCGTCCGCCCTGATGAGCATCGTGACGGCCAAGGTCGCCGGGGTCTCCCGGCTCGTCGCGTGCTCGCCCCCCGTGGCCGACGGGAGGGGCATCTACCCGGCTACGCTCTACGCCATGACGAGCGCGGGGGCGGACGAGATCTACTGCCTGGGTGGCGTCCAGGCGCTCGCGGCGATGGCCTATGGCACCGAGACGATCCGGCCGGTCGACATGCTCGTCGGCCCGGGCAATCAGTACGTGGCCGAGGCTAAGCGACAGCTCTTCGGGGTGGTGGGGATCGACCTCCTGGCAGGTCCGACGGAAATCCTCGTCATCGCCGACGGCACGGCCGATCCGGAGGTGGTGGCCGCCGACCTGCTCGGGCAGAGCGAGCACGGCCCGACGTCCTGGGCCGTGCTCGTCACCCCCTCGAGAGCGCTCGGGGAGGCGGTGATCGCGGAAGTGGAGCGGCTCTTGCCCACGTTGCCCACGCGGGAGGTGGCGGCCGAGTCCTGGGCGGCCAATGGGGAAGTGATCGTGGTCGCGAGCGACGAGGAGGCGGTAGCGGTGTCCGACGAGTACGCGCCCGAGCACCTGGAGGTCCAGACGCGCGACCCCCGCTGGTATCTCGAGCGCCTCCGAAACTACGGGTCGCTCTTCTTGGGCGAGGAGGCGACCGTGGCCTACTCGGACAAGAGTGTCGGGACCAACCACATCCTGCCGACGGGGCGCGCGGCGCGGTATACCGGGGGGCTCTGGGTCGGCAAGTTCCTCAAGACCGTGACCTATCAGCAGCTCAGCCGCGCGGCGAGCATCCGGATCGCTCCGGTCGTCGCCCGCATCTGCCAGCTGGAGGGGATGCTCGCCCACGGGGTGACCGCGGACTTGCGTTTGAGGAAGTATCGCGGATAGCCCCGTGCGGGGGTCTCATAAGCCCGGAGCGAAACCCGCCCCCATCGGGAAGTCGCGGATTTCCCGAGCGGTTTTTCATTTGCTCGTTGGCTGGCGGGGGCGGGTTTTGGGCAGGTTTCGGGCCGTCGCGGGCACATTTCCGGGGCACGCCAACTGGAGCACGATCAGATGTTGTACGCGAATCCTTCGCGCTCCTCGACGCCAGAGAGCGCGGCCTGCCTCAAGAAGTAGCGTGTCGCGTCGAGCGTAAGGCGGCGCTACTTCGCATGGTGAACTGGTGTGGTCACTCCTAGGTGTTTTTGCACCGGGGCCTGAGCTGGGTGGCAACTCGCGGCTCGTTCCGGTGTGAAGCTGGCGGGCTAGGACTCCACAGAAGGCGCGGCTACTTCTTGCCCCCTCCAGGTGCGGGCACTGGCATAACTGGACCCGGCCCGACCGTGAAAACCTGCACAACTCTGATGTAGGCGTCGCCGCGTGAGTTCTCGATAATCCGATACGCGCCAGTGCCTCCGAACGTGAGTAACAGCGTGTGATACACCGTCATCACTGCATCATGAAGAGGCCTGTCTTCGTTCAGGATCTTGACCGGCACGCCCTGTGCTCGAAGCTCCCTCACCCCGACGCGGGCACCGTGCGACTTGAACTGATTGTGATCTCCGAGGTAATCGACGACCTTCTTGGCTGCGGCTTCGGCGGCAGCAGGATCATCCGGTGAGTTGAACATCCCCGTCTTGAGCCATTGCATCACATACCGCTTCGAGAGTTCTATCGCGTTCAGGCACTGCTGATAAAGCGATGGCCCATACTGCTGAAGAATGGGGATCCAGGCAGCGAGCTTCTTGGGATCCTTCCCGATTATGTCCTGGGCCTTCTCGAACTGGTCAATGATGGCTTGCGCGGGAGCCGCGACGGGCACGCCGTCAGCCTTCACGAAGCGAAACTGAGGGTCGATCGGTCCCAGCTCCGCATTGTGCTCCATCATGAGCTCGTGTCCAGACAGAGCAACCATTGTCGCCGCGCTCTTCGCCACGCCGGGGATGATGAAGCGGATTTGATCGAACTTCGACCGCAGGATCTGAACAATGGAGTCCGCGGCATCGGGAAGGCCGCCGGGACTGTACAACATTACGTCGGCTACCTTGTCGGTCAGTCCTTGGGTGACCTCAAGGAATCCTTCGCGGTCGGTCAGGTCGATCTCAACGTCGCCTTGGCACGCGCTGACCTTGCCCTTGTTGAGGAAGTCAGTCGCGTAGACGATCAACGGCCGCCCAGTGATTTTCTCGACCGCTACGTACTTCTCGCGGCGAAACTTGTCGAAATCGATGTTTCCGTTCGGGAGCTTCGGGCGTTTGTCGAGTTCGATTCTGACCGCGTTCCAGGAGGCCATCTACTAGGCAGGCTGCGTAGAAGATCCCGTGTGAGTCACAGAAGGGTACAAGGCGCGGAGCGCTCGCTCGTACTCGGAAGACGCGATGCCGAAGACTTCGAGGGCCTCCACCAAATCTGGATTCTCGGACATGAAGTCAGCGATGGCCTGCTCGATCTCGTTTTTCGTGGTCGCCGGGTCCGACATCGTCACACCCCCTCTCTGCTCGTGTCGTGCGCTCCCCCGAAACAGAGAGCACCGGCCATTGAGTGAAGCAAGATCCGCGCCCGAGAGAACCCCGCGACTAAAGATACCTTAGTGTATTACAAGACTCTGATTTTTCAATGAAAAACAGAGCTGGCCGCGCCCCCTCGGCGTGGGCTGCGATTCCCCACCTGCGCCAAATCGTCGGGAATTTTGACACGCTCAGTCCTGCCCTTTGTCGCTTGGGCACACCGAGCGTAACTCTCCGGCCAGCGTTCCGCAAGACCCGGCCACGACGGCTAACCGCCCAAAATGCCGAGACGAGTGCACCGAATGAGCCTGCCCGCGGATCACCAGCAGGTTTCCCGGCGTTCTGGGGCTTCGCCGCCGCCCGTCTAGCCCGTTCATCACCGCCAGCACACGTCCCGGCTTCTGTTCTTCCAAGTTCGTAATCAGCAGGGCGTGAGTTGGAGTCCCACCGCCGGCTCGAGAACCTGCCCACATCGGTCCGAGCCCCCTTCTGTGCGCCTATGTCTTACGCTCCGGATTCCTTCCACGTCTCGATCAACCGGTCCAGATCGGCCCTGTCGAAGAGGAGCTTTCGCAGCTCTCCGCCGTTGGGCAGAGGGACTCTGACTCGTCGAAGCACTCCAGCCGGGGCCTGAACTCGTCGTCATCCAGGCGCTCCTGCCCGGTAGCGGCGGGCGCGACGTGACCCGCGGCACCACGCCCTTCGTCCTGTGCTCCTGGTGGTGCTGCTCTTCCTGGCCCCGCCCCTGGCCCTCGGGCTCCCGCGCACGATGGAGGTGCGATGACGCGGGGCACCCGAAGGGGCTGTGCAGGTTGAAGTCAGCCCGGGAACGCGAGCGCCGCCGGGGGTACGAGCTCCCCGCCTCCGTCGCGGGCGCTCCGGGGGCGTTCTTCGGGCGAGGGCGCGAGGGCTTCCACCAGCACCGCCTGGACGCTCTCGAAGGCGAACGGTTTCGCCAGCACGAAGTCCACGCCCTTCGCCCGGGCCTCGTCGGGGTTCAACTGCTCCCCCCAGCCGGTGAGGAGCATGACGGGGGTCCCGGGGCTGTGAAGCTTGACGCGCCTGGCGACCTCCCAGCCGGTCAAGGTCGGTGATGACGAGGTCGAACCACTCGCCCTCCAGCCGGGCGAGAGCGGCCTCGGCATCCGAGAACGCGCTCACCGCGTGCCCGCGGGAGGCGAGGTATTCCCGGAGGACCTCGCCGACCTCGGCCTCGTCGTCGACCACCAGGATCCTGCCGGCTCTGGTCTCCTGTGGGATCGAGACAGCGACTGCAGATTCCATCTTCCCCTCCACGACCGGCAGCCAGATCGTGAACGTGCTGCCGTGTCCGACTTGACTCTCGACGTCGATGTCCCCGCCGTGCCGCGTCACGATGCCGTGCACGATGCTCAGGCCCAGCCCCGTCCCCTTTTCGTGCTTCGTGGTGAAGAACGGGTCGAACACGCGGCGCTTCACCTCATCCGGCATCCCCACCCCCGTGTCGGTCACCCGGCAATACACGCGCGTGCCCTCCACCCCGGTCCGGAGTGTTACCCGGCCGCCCTCCGGCATGGCGTCCAGCGCGTTGAACAGAAGGTTGGTGATCGCCTCTCGCAGCTCGGACGGGTCGCCCATCGTCGGCGGCACGATCCCCGGTTCCACCACCACGTCGTACGCGAGGCTCCGGGCCTCGGCCTCGTCCTTCCACCGGGACTGGGTCAGCCCCCTGATGTCCTCGACGATCTGGCTCAGGTTGACCTGCTGGAACGGGCGGGCGCGCCGCATCCGGGTGAATTCCTGGATCCGCCGGACGGTCCGGGCGGCGTCGGACGCCGCTCGGTCGATGATCTTCATCTGCCGCTCCCCCTCGGGGTCGCCGGTCTGGCTGAGGAGCAACCGGGTCCGCCCGAGGATGATCGCCAGGGCGTTGTTGAAGTCATGAGCCACTCCGCCCGCCATCTCGCCGAGCGCCCGGAGCCGCTCGGTCCGGACGATCCGCTGCTGGGAGGTCTCGATCGTCGCCACGGCCTCCTGGAGCTTCCCGATGAGCTCGGCCTTCTCGATGGCGATCGCGGCCTGATCCGCCAGGAGTTGCATCAGCTCCCGCTCCTCGCCGCTGAACCCGCGCGCCTCGCCGAACACCAGGGCCAGCACGCCGATGACGCGGTCGCCGGTGATCAGGGGGATCCCGGCGAACGCGTAGAGGCCCCGGGCATCGGCCAGCCGCCGGTTGATCACCCGGGAATCCTGGTGCAGATCCGTCACGTAGACGGGCTGCCTATCGGCCAGGACGGCCCCGACCAGCCCGCGACCGTACGCAACCGTCGTGAACCCCTGGCTCGCCTCGGTGGTTTCGGTATCGGCGGCGAAGCTGGCCCGCACGCGCAGGACGCGGTCGGTGGGATCGTCCACCCAGACCCGGGTCAGCTTCGCTCCCAGCAGGCTGGCCGCGGCCCGGGCGACCGCGTCGAAGACCTGGCCGGCGTCCGAGGCGGAGATCATGAGCCGCGTGAGCGAGCTCAGGGTCTTGAGCTTTTCGGCGCGCGCTTCCGCGCGCTGATACAGGCTCGCATTCTGCAGGGCCAGCGCGGCCTGGCTGGCGATGGTCACGGCGAGGTCGATCTGGTCCCGGGACCAGGACGAGGGCTCCGGCTGGTCCACCATCATCGTGCCCACGACCTGATCCTGGTGGATCAGCGGGAGCACCAGGGCCGAGTGGAGCCCGAAGGTCTCGCACCAGGCCGCGGGGATGGCCGTCGTGGCCGCCGTGTCCTCGATCACGACCGGCAGCCGCGTGCGGATCGCCTCGGCGTGAGCCAGGACCTCCTCCAGACGTTCCGGCTTCATCGCCTTGAACTGTTCCCACTGCCGCCCGTCCGCGTGGCCGTCCGCGAACTGCGACATGACCGGCACGAGCCGGTCGCCCTGCATGAGGTTGACGGAACAGCGCTGCGCGCCGACGGCCCGGGCCGTCCGCTGGGCGATGATCTTCAGCGCGGCGCGCAGGTCCAGGGTCGAGCCGAGGGCGCGCGAGATCTCGAGGAGGGCCTCAGCGGCCTCACGCCGACGCTGCGTCTCCGTGAACAGGCGGACGTTCTCCACGGCCATCCCGATCTGCCGGGAGATGGCCCCGAAGAACTCCGGCGGGTGGAGCCCGAACCCGGTCACCCGGCGGCTGACCAGGATCACGACGCCGACGCTCTTGTCGTCGGCCATGAGGGGCAGCAGGGCGGCCGACCGGAGCCCGTCCCGCGCCAGCCGCCTCCTTGAGCGCGCCCTTGAGGGAGGGCGGGTGCGAGGTCTCCAGGACCTCCGCTCGGTCCGGACCAGAAATCCGGATGAGGCCGCCGTCTGCGCCGGTCATCTCCGTGATCTTCGCCAGGGCGGCGTCCAGGGTCTCCTCCAGGTGGCCGGTTGGGCTCAGCGGGGTGACCAGGGCGTAGAGCGCCGACAGGTCGCGGGTTTTCTCCGCCACCTTGCGCTCCAGGCCCTCCCGTGAGAGGCGGAGTTGCTCCGCCATCTCGTTGAACTCGCGGGCGAGGGCCTCGATCTCGTGGCTGGCCGTGATTTCCAGGCGGTGGCGCAGGTCGCCGCGGGAGATCCGGGCGGCCCCCTCCTGGAGCTGCCGGATCGGGCGGGCGATGCGCGCGCTGAACCAGTAGCTCAGGCCGAAGCTCCCCACGAGGGCCACGAAAATGAGCGCGGTGGCGATCCGCTTCACGCGGCTCACCCCGGCCAGGGCGGTAGCCTCGGGCTCCTCGATGATGACGACCCAGCCCGTCCGGGGAACGATTGCGAAGGCGCTGATGACGCCCGCGCCGTCCGAGGGGCGGCGGCCGCCCTCGATGACGCGGCCGTTGTCGCGGGCCCCGGCGCGGGCCAGTCGGAACGCCGGGTGGTCCGCGAGGCTCACGCCGAGGAGGACCCGCGAGTAGTCCCGGTGAGCGATGAGCCGGCCGACGCGATCCACCACGAAGGCGGAGCCCCCCCGGCCCACCGTGAGGTCGGCGATCGGGTCCCAGAGCGTCTTCAGGTTGATCTCCGCAAGGAGGACTCCGCGGATGTCGGTGGCGGTGAACTTGATGGGCACGCCCACCCGGACCATCGGTTCGGCCGTGGCGCCGTGGAAGACGTCGCCGACGTACACCTCGCCCGCGACGGCCCGCCGGAACCCGGGGTCGGCCTCCACGGATGCGCCCAGGTCGGCCCCCGTGTAGACGCGGTGGCGCGCCAGGCGGGAGACGACGCGCCCTCCCGCGTCCGCCAGGCGCACCTCCTGGACCGTCGGGGCGAGCTTCAGCAGGCGGTAGAGGATTTCCTTCTGGCTGCCGGGCCTCTCGCGCCAGAGCCGGCCCAGCTCGGTGGCGGCCGTCAGTTCCGCGATCTGGTGGTCCATGAACTCCTGGATTTGATCGGCGGCCCGGCCGGCCACTTCCTGGTGGTGGGCCGCCACCGCCTGCCGCAGGGCCGGCTCCACCGTGAGCCGCCACACGATGGAGACGATCACCACCAGCACCGCCAGGGCGCTGGCTAGGGCCCAGAAGAGCCGGGAACGGAGCGTCTTCCGACGGAGCACCGGGCTACCTCTGGCTCCGGCTCCCGATCAGTTCGTCGGCCCGGTTCAGCACCTCGGCCGAGAAGCTGACTCCGATCTCCCGGGCCGTCTCGAGATTCAGGATAAGCTGGTGGAGCCGCGGGCGCTCGATTGGCAGCTGGGCCGGCGGCACGCCCCGCCGGATCTTGTCCACGAGCGAGGCGGCCTGCTTCCCCTGCAGGTAGTAGGACGACCCGTAGCTCAAGAGGGCGCCGTGCTGCCGGACGTGCTCCACCTGGTAGACCGCGAACGGCAGGCGGGCGGCCTTTGCCGCGGCCGCGATCTCGCCCGTGACGGCAACGGTGTGGAGGCTCGGGATAAGGAACACGGCGTCGGCCTCCCGGCGCGTGAGCCGCCGCGCGACCGCGACGGCCTCGTCGTTGCTGCCGACCCGGAACTCCACGAGGCGGAGCCCCAGCTTCGCGGCAGCTTCCTGGGCGAGCCGGAACGCCGCGATGGAGCTGTCCGCCTCCCGCTCGCCGATCAGCGCCACCCGCTTCACGTGGGGGAGGACCTCCCTCAGGATCTCCAGCCGCTTAGGCACCAGCTCGATGCTGCCGCTGGTGACCCCGGTGACCTGGGTTCCGGGCGTCGCGTAGGACGGCACCACCCCACTCTCGACCGGGCCCGACGCGGACCCGAACACGACCGGCGTCCCCGAGGGCTTCGCGACGCCGGCCACGATCTTCAGTGCCGTGTTGGTGATGGTGAAGATGAGGTCCACCCTGTCCTCGACGAACCCGCGGGTCGCCTCCTCGACCTTCCGCTTGTCCCCCCGGGCGTTGACCAGCACGTACTCGACGTCCCGGCCCTCCACGTAACCGAGATCTCGCATCCCCTCCTTGAGTCCCTCGATCCCGGAGACCCACTGGTCCCCGGGCAGGACGATCCCGACGCGGTACGGCTTGGTGTCGGCCGCCGCCGGAACCGCCAGCAGGAGAAGGATCCCCAGGGAGATGACCATCCGCTTCGCCCACTGTCCACGCATGGTGTTGCCCTCCGTTCCCCGCGCCTCCTAGGCGCGGCTGCTCTCGCGCGTAAAAGGAGCAACGCGGATGCCAGGCTCGAAGGAAGCAGGAGGCCTGAAGAATCAGACTCTTAGAGGCAAATCAGTCAATGGTGGGACGGAACGGCACGAAGCGGATAGGAGAAACTACCAGGGAGTCGGGGCGTCCCCTCGTGCAGGTCCAAACCACCGCTCGTGCGCGTCGTCAGCGGCTGCCTTTCGATCTCTGGAACTACTGCCAGGGCAACGTGCCGGATAAAGGGCCGCGAGCGGTAGGTCCCTCAGATGGCGCCAAATGTTACGTCTGATCGCGCGCTGCCTTTGTCAAAGCTCGCGCTCCATCAGAACGCAGTGAATGCCCGGCCCCGCATAGTCGAGGATGGCCGGGACATCTCCCTCCCAGGCGGCGCCGCTCTCTCGAAACGCAAATCCAAGGCGCCGGTGGAACGCCAGTGAGCCGGTGTTGTACGGGACCGTGATCGCGACGACCCGCCGGCACCCTCGCTCGCCAGCCAACCCGAAGAAGGTTTCGTAGAGGGCCCGGCCGATCCCCCGGCCCCGCCGGTCAGGGACCGTCGCGATCATGTGCACGTAAGCCTCGTCCGGACGGCTCTGGCTGACGAAGCCCAACAGGAAGCCGGCGATCCCCCGGTCATCCTCCAGCACCAGCGAGGTCTCCGAGAAGTGGTCCACATACACGGGATGGACGAGATAGCGGACCGCGTCGCCCCACCAGAGGTCAACGACCTGACAGAGGAACCCGTAGTCGGTCCGGGTGATGCGGCGGATTCGCCGTCCGTCTGTCTCGCTGAGCGCGGCGTGGAGCGCCGCGCCCACGTTTCCCCGCACCACGAGGGTCGCCTGCCCGTCCCATGGGGTGGTCGTTCGGTTGATGACCGCGAGAGGTGCGCGTCAGCGTGCCGGCGATCGAGCCCAACGATATGCCCGAAAACATGCCCGCGCCGGTCTCGAACACAGCCAAACCAGCCCCTCTCCAGCCAGTGAGCAAAAGAAAAACCCCTCGGTAAATCATCAAGTTGCCGAGGGGTTCTCTCTCCCGGTGAAGATTAGAAGTCCGACGCTCTATCCAGCTGAGCTACAGGCGCATCAGGGACTTATGATACACCAGCGCCGCGCGGTCCTCCCACGATCACGAAGCGCGATGCAGCCAGGCGCTCGCTCTTGCACTCCGGACACCGCGACGGCTTGTCCAGGCGCGTCCGCTCCTTGAAGACAAACCCACAGGCCAGGCACCGTGTGGGTTCGACGTGCAACCGCTCGCCGCTCTGCCTAAGCGAGCGGGCCAGGTGCCTGAGATGGCCGGCGACCTCTTTTTCGCCGATTCCGACGCGCGCCGACAGTTCGCGCGCCGTGCGCGGTCCCTCTGCGAGGACCCGCCTGAGTTGCGACCGGATCGTGACGTGCCGCTCGGACAACGCCATGGAGGAGGGTTTTTTCGCCAAGGGGCGCCGAAGGCTACAGGCCGGCGAGCGCCGCGGCTTCCTCGGCCAACGCCTGGGCGGTCTTCGCCTTCCGGATCGCCGCGGCGTGATCGGCCGGGCCCCTGGCGCCCGCGTGGCTCGTTCGTGCCTCGCCGACGAGCTTCCGCGCCTCGTCCAGGAGCGCCCGGGCCGCCGGGGGCAGCGTCCCCCGCTCGGCCTTCTGGATCAGCGCCTCGGCGCGCTGGATCTCCACGGGGCAGGTGTTGGCCCACGCCGGGAGGCTGCCCCCGACGGTCAGGAGGAGGAGCGTCAGGACCGCCAGAACTCGCGTCGTCATCAGGTGGTCGGGGTGAGAGGATTTGAACCTCCGACACCCTGCTCCCAAAGCAGGTGCGCTACCAGGCTGCGCCACACCCCGAAAAATCAGGCCGCAGTATATCCTACGCCGCCCAGCGCCTCAACACCTCCCGGGCGCGCGCCAGGGCCTGGCCCCGGTGGCTGACCTCGTTCTTGAGCGCCGGATCCAGCTCGGCGAAGGTCCGGCCCAGCGGCGGAGAGAAGAAGACCGGGTCGTAGCCGAACCCGCCCGTGCCCCGGGGGGTCTCGAGAATCCGGCCCTCGGCCACGCCCTCGACGACCTCTTCGCGGCCGTCGGGAGCGGCGAGCGCCACCACACAGCGGAATCTCGCCGCGCGCCGCTCGGGAGGGAGCCCGCCGAGCTCCGCCAGGAGCGCCGCGCAGCGGTCGGCATCGGAGAGGCCGGCGCCGCCGTAGCGGGCCGAGCGCACCCCGGGGCGCCCTCCCAACGCATCCACCTCCAACCCCGAGTCGTCGGCCAGCGCCACGGCCCCCGAGAGCCGGGCCGCGGCCCGCGCCTTGGCGAGCGCGTTCGCCCGGTAGGAGTCGTCCCCTTCGGGCGGGAGCGCGGCGCCGGGGATGGTCGAGAGAGCGACGACCTCGAAGGGAATCTCGCCGAGCAGGGAGGCCAGCTCCCGCGCCTTCGCGGGATTGAGGGTGGCAACGACGAGGCGCGGCCTAGAGATTGAAGGTCTTCGTCCCAGGCGCGGCCAGAGCCCGCCGCTGGAGGGCAACGAGCTGCTCGATCCCGCGCCGGACCAGGGCGAGCATCTCCTGGAGGCGGTCGGGGCCGAAGGGCACCTGCTCGGCGGTCCCCTGGATCTCGACGAACTCACCGGCCCCGGTCATCACCACGTTCATGTCCACCTCGGCCGAGGAGTCCTCCAGGTAGTCGAGATCGAGCAGTGCGGTCCCCGCCACGACCCCCACGCTCGCCGCGGCCACCTGGTCGCGGAGCGGCAGGCTCGGAAGCAGCTGGGCCTCGACGAGCTTGGCGCAGGCATCCGCCAGCGCGAGGAAGCCGCCCGTGATCGCCGCCGTGCGCGTCCCCCCGTCGGCCTGGATCACGTCGCAGTCCACCCAGAACGTCCGCTCGCCGAGCTTGGCCAGCTCGACCACGGCGCGGAGCGAGCGCCCGACGAGACGCTGGATCTCCTGGGACCGGCCGCCGGCGCGGGTGGTCTCGCGCGGCGTGCGGGTCGCCGTCGAGCGCGGGAGCATGCCGTACTCGGCGGTCACCCAGCCCTGGCCCTGCCCCCGGAGAAACGGCGGCACCCTGTCCTCCACGGAGGCCGTGCAGATCACCCGGGTGGCGCCGAACTCCACGAGCACCGACCCCTCGGCGTGCTGGATGAACTCGCGCGTCAGCGTGATCGGGCGGAGCTGGTCGGGGCGCCGCCCATCGCGCCGGTTCACTTCGGGACCTCCGCGACGCCCATCTTCTGATCGTAGCGGCGCTTGTACTCCGCGAGGCCGGCGTAGATCGCCCGGGCCACGCGATCCCGGTACTGGGTGTCCATGAGCCGCCGCTCTTCCTTCCGGTTGGTCACGAAGCCGATCTCGACGAGGATGGCGGGCATGGCGGCGCCGCCCAGGACGTAGAAGCCGGCCTGCTTCACGCCGCGGTTGGCGATGCGCAGGGTCTGGGTCACGGAGTCCTGGACCGTCTCCGCCAGGTGGCTGGACTCCTCCTGGAATTCGGACTGGGCCAGGTCCCAGAGAATCGTCTTCAGGATATCCATCTTCGCCCGGGAGTTGCCCGTCTCCAGCTGGATGACCCCGTTCTCCAGCGCCGCCACCTGGCGCGCGTCGTTGTCGGTGGCCTCGGAGGAGAGAAAATAGGTCTCGACCCCCTGGGAGCCCAGGTCCCGGTGGGCGTTGGCGTGGATGGACACGAAGAGCTGGGCGCGCTCCTTGTTCGCGAACTGGGTGCGGTCCCGTAGCGGCACGAAGTAATCCCCGGTCCGGGTCAGCGCGACTTTGATGCCGAGCCCCTCCTCCACCAGGCGCGCCACGCGCCGGGTCACGTCCAGCACCACGTCCTTCTCCTGCAGGCCGCCCGGGCCGACGGCGCCCGGGTCGAACCCGCCATGGCCGGCGTCCAGCACGATCCGCCGGAGCGCCTCCCCCGGTCCGCTGAGCGCGCCCCGCGCCCCGGCCGGGCGACCGCTGTAAATGTCCAGCACCAGCCGGTAGGGATCCTGGAGCGTCAGGGTCTTGATCTCGCCGCGGGCGCCCTCGAGGCTCACGCTGAGCACGGCGTCGCGCCCCCTCGGCGCCATTCGGATCTCCTTCACGAGCCCGTCGCCCACGTCCTCGACCTGCGGCCCGTCCAGCGAGAGGCCGCTGAGCCGCGCCCGGACCTCGCCTTTGCCGTCCTCGATCTGGTAGCCGAAGGGCCCGCTGGCTTCGACCACGACGCGCGTGAAGGACGGATACGACCGGAACCGGAGCTCCTCGAGGGTGGCGGCGGCCCGCGCCGGCTTGACCCGCGGCTTGACCTCCGCGTCCACCACCCGGACGGAGGGGTAGAGCTTGGGCAGGACGCGAGTCAGGAACTCCTCGGGGACCACCCATCCGCCCGACAGAATGCGCGGCGGGGCCCGGAGGGCGAGTGGCTTGCCGCCGACGAGCACCTGGCTCCGGTCCCGCGTGAGATTCACCCTCTTCGCCCCCACCTGCAGGGTCGCCGTCCACGACCTTCCGGACCAGGTCCCCTTGCACTGCAGGAGGCGCGCCAGCCGCTCCAGCGAGACATAGGAGACGCCGTCCTCACCCTGGATGACCGGAAGCTGGCCGCGGATGGCCCCCTGGCGCCCCTCGGCCGCGACAAGCAGGCTCCGCCCCTCGGCCTCGTGCCAGAGAAAGCCTAGGAACAGGAGGGAAAACGTCCAACACAGGACCTGTCGCCGCATACCGCCCCGCCTTTCTAGGGTGAGGGGTATTCTAGCAACACCGGGGGAGGGGGAAGAAGCTTTTCCCCACCCGACGCGCCCCTCACCTCTTCTCCTCTCCCCCGGGGGGAGAGGCCGGGTGAGGGGCAGCGTGGGGAGGAAAATGGTGGAGGTGGAGGGTATCGAACCCTCGTCCGGAAACCCTCAGCAGCAGGCTTCTACATCAATAGTCGGTATTTTCAGTCTCGCCACCCGAGGCTCCTGCCGACAGGATCCCCGGGCCGCCAGCCTCAAAAGATCTCGCCCCTCCCCCCGAGGCCGGGTTCAGGACCAGCCACCAGAATATGGCGCCCCACCCCAGGCCCTGATGGCTCAACCCGGCGGGACGCTAGCCGTTCTTTAGGCGGCCAGACTTAGCTGAGTGTCGGCAGCTATAACCGTTCTCTCGGTTTTACGAGGAGAGAGAACCTCGAGATGCCGCCTGCGCCTCGTTGATCCCCGTCGAAGCCAGTCACCCCCTCTAAGACCTAGCGTTCGCGGGAGCGGACGGCTTTCTCCATCTCCCGCCGCATCTCCCGCTCGCGGATGGCCCGGCGTTTGTCGTGGAGCTTTCGCCCGCGCCCCAGGCCCAGCTCGAGCTTCGCCCGACCGTTCTTAAAGTATAGCCGCAGGGGAACCAGAGTCAACCCGCGCTCCTGGACCTTGCCCAGCAGCCGGTTGATCTCTCCCCGGTGGAGCAGGAGCTTCCGCCGGCGCTCGGGGTCGTGGTTGGCGTCCGACCCGTGGCGGTACGGGCTGATATGGCAGCCCACCAGCCAGAGCTCCCCGCCCTCCACCAGGGCGTAGCTGTCCTTGAAGTTGGCCTGCCCCGCTCGCAGGGACTTCACTTCCGTCCCCCGGAGGACGAGACCCGCCTCGAACGTTTCCAAGATCTCATAGAGGTGGGTGGCCTTCCGGTTGGTGAGCACCACCCGCCCGATTGCCATCCTGTCCCCTTGCCTGGTCCCCGGCCGTGTGATAAGTAGGATATCCGAGCCGAAGTGGCGGAATTGGCAGACGCGCTAGATTCAGGGTCTAGTGCCCGCAAGGGTGTCGGGGTTCGAGTCCCCGCTTCGGCACCACCTCTAACAATACCCTAGTTCCCACTCAGAGTTCTTCCCGTCAATTCGGCAACGCGATGACAGTCTGTCTCGCGAATTGACTGCAGAAGCGAATGCAACTAGGTGTTTTTGCGCGGGTTCCTCGTTGGCACAACCTGTGCTATCTGCTGATCATCTGCGGGTGATCAGGCCCATGAGCCGGCAGAAGAATAAGACGAGCGCATATTACCTTCGCAGCATCCCCCCCGACTTATGGGAGTCGGTGACGGCGAAGGCCAAAGCCGAGGGGCGAAACATCCGCTGGGTGATTCTCCACGCCCTCCGAGACTGGTTGGACGGCCTCTACGAGCCCGCGAACAAAGAGGCCGGGGGCGACCGCGTGGACGCCGCGAAGCGCGACGGACTAGGATGGTAAGGCCGTGTCGATCCGAACCAAGCTGACTTTCCTCATCTCCTTCCTGATCGCGGCTCCCCTGCTGTTTTCCGCGGCGTTCTGGATCAACACCCTGATTTCCTCCTTGGGCGGCCTCCGGTGGGAGGACCTCGTCTGGCACGGCCGCGCCGAGGTGGAGGAGCGTACCGCCCTCCGTTTCTGGAATACGGCGCTTGCCCACAACGACTCGGTGGTTCGCGCCCTGACCCCCGTGGGCCGGCGGCTCACCCGCGAGCTCACGTTCCTCACGGCGCGCCTTCGGGAGGGCCAATGCTTGGCCACGCGGGGCGATCTCCCGGCCCCCTGCCGGGCCCTGGCCCGCGAGTTCCTGAGCCTGCACCCGGAGCTGGAAGGGCTGCTGGCCTTTTCGGGCCGCCGGTCGGCGGCGGTCCTGAACCGCGAGGTTCCGCCGGACCGGATGTCCGCCATTCAGGCCGCCCTGTTCCCGCTGGCCCAGGCCCCCGGCAATGTCGCGCTGCGGCCGGTCTCGGTGGGGCCTGAATTCGCCCTGGCAACGGCGCACGCGCCCCGTGAGGCCGCCGGCTGGAGCGTCATCGTCTGGACGACCACCCGGGACTTCACGGCGCCCTTCGAGGGGTTGATGTCGGGGAGTCTCTACCGCACGGTGCTCGCCAACGACCAGGGCCGGCTGCTGCTCCCGCTCGAGCTCCAGGGACAGACGGCCAGCGGGAGCCCGCGCGTGCCCCTCTCCTACTTCTTCCTCGAGGACGCCGAGCAGCGCAAGCGGGTGCTGGAGAACCTCCGGGACGGTCGGTCCGGCAACGGTCGCGGCGTTCTGGCCGGGACGCGCTATATCTTCGCCCACGCCTCCATCCCGGGCACCGGCGTCCGCGTGCTGACCCTGCTGCGGCTGGACCAGCCCGCCGAGACCCGCGTCTTCGGGGCCCTCCGGAACTACCTCGTCGTGTCCGCGGCGCTGATCATCCTGACGGCGGTCGGAGCGTTCTTCCTGGCCACGCGCCTGACCCGGAGCTTCCGCCTGCTCGCCACCGCGGCGGAGGAGATCGGAGCCGGCCGCCTCGACACGCCGATCGAGGTCAGAGGCAAGGACGAGATCGCCCGGCTGGCGGCCAGTTTCCAGACCATGGCCGAGCAGATCCGGGAAAGCTTCGCGACCCTCGAGCAGAAGGTCGCCGACCGGACCCGGGACCTCACGCTGAAGTCCGAGGAGCTGGGGCGCGCCAACGACGACCTGATTCGGATGCACAAGACCAAGTCCGACTTCCTCGCCAAGATGTCCCACGAGCTTCGCACCCCGCTCAACTCGATCATCGGCTTCAGCGACCTCGTGCTCTCCGGCTCCTTCGGCCAGATCACGGACAAGCAGAAGGACGCCCTGGGGCGGGTCGTGCGCAACGCCAAGAACCTTCTCCAGCTGATCAACGACATCCTCGACCTCTCCAAGATCGAGGCCGATCGCATGACGTTGAAGCTCGGGCCCGTGAATCTCAAGATCCTCATCGGCTCCGCGACCGGCAACCTCGAGTTCAAGGCGCTGGAGAAGAAGATCTTCCTGAAGGCGGAGGTCGCCCCGGACATTCCCACCCTGCAGGCCGATGAGGTCCGGCTCATGCAGATCCTGAACAACCTCCTCTCCAACGCGGTCAAATTCACCCACGAGGGCGGCGTGAGCCTCACCGCCGGGCTCCTGGACCAGAGCCGCGTGCGGATCGAGGTCCGAGACACCGGGATCGGCATGACCACCAAGGACCTGGCCAACCTCTTCACCGAGTTCTACCAGGCCGACACCTCCCTCACGCGCAAGTACGAGGGCACCGGGCTTGGCCTGGCGATCACCAAGCGGCTCGTCGAAGCCATGGGGGGGAGCATCTCGGTCGCGAGCCGGCTGGGCGATGGCTCCGCGTTCACCGTGACGCTCCCGCTGATCGCCGCGGGCGAAGAGGCCGAAACTGTCACGCTCCCCCCGGTGCCGGTGCCCGCCAGGGCGGCGCCCAAGCCGGCCGTGTTCGAGGGGAAGCGCCGGATCCTGGTCATCGACGACGACCCGGAGATCCACACGCTCATCGTGGAAACCCTCAAGGAGGCCGGCGTGGAATTCCTGCGTGCCCTGGACGGCGACGAGGGGCTCGAGCTCGCCCGGGACGCCCGGCCCGACCTCATCCTGCTGGACATCCGCATGCCGAACAAGGACGGCTGGGAGGTCCTGCACGACCTCAAGGCCAACACCATCACGGCCGGGATCCCCGTGGTCATCATGAGCTCCGTGGACAACAAGTCGCTGGGGTTCTCGCTCGGCGCCGCGGATTACCTCGTCAAGCCCGTCCACCGGGACGGCCTCTTCCAGACGCTGAACCGCCTCAGCATCGGGCCGGGCTCGGGGTACATCCTCGTGGTGGACGACGATCACGAATCGGCGGCGGTGGTGAAGGAGGCGCTGGAGGTCAAGGACTTCACGGTGGCCGTCGCGCACAACGGCAAACAGGCGCTCCAGGCGGTGAAGCAGCAGATTCCCCGCCTCATCGTCCTGGACCTGATGATGCCCGTCATGGACGGCTTCGAGACGCTGGCCCAGCTCCGGAGCGAGGCGGCCACCAAGGACATCCCGGTCGTCATCCTCACCGCCAAGGACCTCAACCAGCAGGAGCGGGCCGCGCTGGACGGCAAGATCCAGGCGCTCTTCCAGAAGGGCCAGGTGTCGCTCGACCAGCTCATCGGCGACGTCCAGAGCGCCATCACGCGGCACCCGGCGGAGGTGTGATGGCGCCCCTGGTCCTGATCGTCGAAGATATCGAGGACAACCTGATCCTCATCAAGACCCTTTTGGAGCTGGCGGAGTACCGGGTGGTCGAGGCCCGCGACGGGCGCGAGGCGCTCGCCCAGGCCCAGGCCAATCATCCGGATCTCATCCTGCTCGACCTGTCCCTGCCGGAGATCGACGGCTGGACCGTCGCGCGGACGCTCCGCCAGCTCCCCGACTTTCGCTCCACGCTCATCGTCGCCCTCACCGCCCACGCCATGCAGGGCGACCGGGAGAAAAGCATCGAGGCGGGGTGCGACGAATTCATGACCAAGCCCATCGACGCCCCCACGTTCGTCCCGACCGTCACCAAGATCCTGGAGGGCAAGCGTGGCTGAGGAGTTCAAGGCGACCATCCTGGTCGCCGACGACAACCCCGACAACGTGGCGCTCCTGCGCGAGGTGCTGGAGGCGGCAGACTACACGGTGGTGGTCGCCTACGACGGGGACGAAGCCCTCCTGAAGGTCGCCGAATCCAACCCCGACCTGATCCTCCTCGACGTCATGATGCCGGGCAAGGACGGCTTCGAGGTCTGCCGCCGCCTCAAGAAGTGGGAGCAGACGCGCAACATCCCGGTGATGATGCTCACGGCGCTCCAGGAGGTGGCCGACAAGGTGCGAGGGATCGAGTCGGGCGCCGACGAGTTTCTCACCAAGCCCGTGGACACGGTGGAGCTCCAGACGCGGGTCAAGGCCCTCGTGAAGGCCAAGATCTACCACCAGCAAGTGATCGAGAAGAACGCGCTCCTGGAGAAGATCCTGAGCCGCTACCTGCCGGAAGAGGTGGTGGCAAAGATCCTGGAAGACTCGACCCTCCTGACGCTCGGCGGCGTGCGCGACTTCGTCACGGTTCTGTTCGTCGACCTCACGGGATTCACCACGTTCGCCGACGCCGTCCCCCCCGAGCACGTCATGGAGACCCTGAACCAGGCCTTCTCACAGCTCACGAAGATCGTTGCCGACAACCACGGCACCTTCGACAAGTACCTCGGCGACGGCCTGATGGCCTTCTACGGCGCGCCCATTGCCTCCGACAACGACGCCCTGAACGCCGTCCGCACGGCGGTGAAGATGCAGGAGGCCTTCCAGGCGCTCAAGGACGAGTGGGGCGAGGGACCCCGCGCCCAGCTCGGCCTCGCCGTCGGGATCAACTCCGGGGAGGTCATCGTCGGCAACATGGGCTCGGAGCGGCTCATGAACTACACCGTGATCGGCGACGCCGTGAACGTCGCGGCCCGCCTCGAGGAGCGCGCGGGCCCGAGCCAGATCCTGATCGGCGAAACGACGCACACCCTGGTGGAGGACCTGGTCGTCGCCAAGAAGTTCGGCGAGATCGAGCTTCGGGGCCGCTCCAAGCCCGTGGTCGCCTACGAGCTCGTGCGGCTGTTCAACCCCGTCTAATACCCGAGCCCTAGACCTCGTCGAGGGGGACGCGCCGGCCCAGGTGGGAGGAGCGCCGGGCCGCCTCCACCACCCTGAGGGCCTGGAGCCCCGCCTCGGCATCGACGGCCGGCCGTCGGCGTCCCGCGACGGCCTCCAGAAACTCCTCCAGCTCTCGACGCAGCGGCTCCGTCCCGGCCGCCTTTATCTCTTCCTGCTCTCCTTCCCGGGCCGTCCACCGCCCGCCGGCCTGCTGGTGCTCGTGGCCGAAGACCGTGACGACGGAGCGGCCGAAGTCGGCCACCAGGCTCCCGCGCTCGCCCACGATCAGGCAGTCGCGATGGGTGCCCGGGACGAAGTAGCCCGCTTCCACAAACGCCGGCACCTCCCCGTACTCCACGGCCACAAAGGCCAGATCGTCCAGGCCCCGGCCCAGATAATCCCGGAGCGTGGCCGTCACGGCGGTCGGCGGCCGGCCGAGCAGATGGGCGAACAGGTCGAAGAAGTGGGTGGCGTCGGTCTGGGTGACGCCCACGTCCGTGCGGGGGCGCTTGAAGCCGGCGAAGCGACCGGTCAGGTAGCGCACGGGGCCCACCCGGCCCTCCGCCAGGCAGCGCTGGAGCGCGTCGGTCACGGGGTGAAAGCGGAAGATATGACCGACCTGGAGAACCCGCCCGGTGGCATCCACGACCGCGACGAGCTGCCGCGCCTCTGCCACCGTCAGGGCGAGGGGCTTCTCCACGAAACAGCCCTTGCCGGCATTGAGGCAGTGACTGGCGATCGCTCGGTGCGTATCGGCCGGCGTGACGATGTCCACCGCATCCACGCGCCCCAGCGCCCCCGTGAAGTCGGCGACGACGCGGGAGGGATCCACGCCGTTCGTGGCCGCCCAGGCACGCCGCTCGGGAGACACGTCCGCGACCCACACGGTCACCCCGAGCTCGGAGAGCACGCGGAGGTGCTTTTCCCCCCAGCGGCCCAGGCCGATCAGCAGGACGTTCAGGGGACGCCCCCCTCTCCCCCCTCGCCGCCCAGATCCTCGATCACCTGATAGCGGAGGTGGCGATCGGCCATCCAGCGCACCACGAGGAGATCCCGGAACGCGCTGAAGGCCCGGTTGGCGATCCCGTACTTGGATTCCCCGAAGCGCCGTGGCCGGTGGTTGACGGGCACCTCGAGTACGCGGAAGCCCCGCATCCGGAGGAGCGTGGGAATGAAGCGGTGGAACCCGCGGTAGAGCGTGAGCCCCCGGAGGCATTCGCGGCGGAAGGCCCGGAAGGTGCAGCCGCTGTCCTGGATCGAGTCGCCGCTGATCCTGTTCCGGACCCGGTTGGCGACGCGCGAGGAGACTTTGCGAACCCACGGGTCCTCCCGGCGCGTCCGCCAGCCCGTCACCGCATCCCACCGGTCGAGGTGGCTGAGCAGCGTCGGGATGTCGTGCGGGTCGTTCTGGAGGTCCGCATCCATCGTGACGACCCAGCCCCCCCGGGCCGCCTTGAACCCTGCGTCGGTGGCCGCTGACTCCCCCGAGTTGACCTTGAGCCGGACGAGCCTCACGCGGGGATCGCGCTCGTGGAATCCGCGGATCACCTCCGCGCTCCGGTCCCGGCTCCCATCGTCCACGAAGACGATCTCGTAGCGAAGGCCGGTTGGATCGAGGACTTCCCGGATCTCGGGCCAGAGGAGCGGCAGGTTGGCCTCCTCGTTGTACACGGGGACGACCAGGGAGAGATCGAGGTCGCCGGCCAGCCGGGTGTCAGACACCGGTGTCAGATACCGGGAGGATCGAACCGGGGCGGGCGAGGCCGCGTGCCCTTCCACTCCTCCGTGAGCCGGTGCGGGAGCCGGAGGTGGTCCAGCGCGCGGGCCAGGGTGTGGGCAACGAGGTCCTCGATCTGCTTTGGCCGGGTGTAGAAGGCGGGCATGGGCGGGAGCACCACCGCCCCCAGCTCGGCCAGCGCCAGGAGGCACCGGAGGTGGCCGGCGTGCAGCGGCGTCTCCCGGACCAGCAGGATCAGCGGGCGGCGCTCCTTCAGGGTGACGTCTGCGGCCCGGGAGAGGAGGGTGTCCGTATGGCAGTGAGCCACGGCGGACGCCGTCTTGATGCTGCACGGGGCAATCACCATGCCGTCGGTGCGGAAGGAGCCCGAGGCCAGGGCGGCGCCGATGTCCTTGTCGTCGTAGGGCCGGTGTGCCAGCGCCTCGACCTCGGCGACGCTGTACTCGGTCTCCTCGACGATGGTCCGCTTGCCCGGGCCCGAGATCACCAGATGCGACTCGACCTCGGGAACCCCGCGGAGCAACTCGAGGAGCCGGATGCCGTAGATCGCCCCGGTGGCCCCCGTGATGCCCACGACAATCCGCCTGGCGTCCGTCATGGTCGTGCCCGCGGGGCTAGAGGCGAAAGCGCTTCCGGAACACTTCGTCGCGCGTCTTGTTGTACAGCACCTCCCACTCGCGGCTGCCCTCGGGGGCGGGGCGCGAGTAGGAGGAGAGAGTCCGGCGGACCTCCTGGTCGATGGACTCTTCCAGCTTGGCCTCGTCGGTGAGGGTCCGGACCACCTCGCTCCGCACGTCTTTCCGGACCTCCTCGTCGCCGTCTTTGACCACCACGCCCTCGGTGGCCCGGAGCTCGGCGACGATCCGGTCGGCCAGGTAGAAGATGCGCTCCCGGCTCAGGCGCATCAGAGGATGAACCCCCGCTCCCGGGCGAGCTTGCCCTTGAGCATCGCCAGGAGCCGGGCGTAATCGACCGCGGCGTCCCGGATCTCCCGGGTGTGCTCCATCAGGATCTGCCGGGCCTCGGCGTCCAGCCGCTCCTCGGCCTGGAGGTTCTCCAGCAGCACTTTGCGGACGGCGCCCCGGGCCGCGGCTTCATTCTTGGTCTCCATGAGCTTTTTCACCACCAGCCGTTTCACCACGGCATCGGCCATCCGCTCAGCCATCGCGTCGCGTCTCGGCATCTCGCTGGTTCAACACCGGGGTCCAGTCCGCCCACAGACTACACGGGCGCCCTTCGAAGTGTCAAGGCAAAGGCCGCGAGAAATTTACGCAATCGGGAGACTCACGACGAAGCGGCTGCCCACGCCCGGCTCGCTCTCCACCCGGATGCGCCCGCCCTGAGCCTCCACGAGGGATTTGACCAGGGCGAGCCCCAGCCCGAGCCCCCCCACCGCGGCCGTGTCCGGATGGGGCACACGGCAGTACCGCTCGAAGATCCCGGGAAGGGCCGCCGCGGGGATCCCGACCCCGCGATCCTCCACGCCGAGCTCGACCGAGCCCGACTCTTCGGCCACGCGCGCCCAGACCCGGATCGGACCGCCCGCCGGGGAATACTTGATGGCGTTGGCGAGCAGGTTCTTCAGCACGCGGTCCAGCGCGTCGTGATCGGCCAGGACCGGCGGAAGCGCCGGGGGGAGGTCCCGCTCGATCGTGTGGGTGGCGCTCTGGGACTGGAACAGGTGCGCGTTGGCGTCCACCAGCGGGCCCAGAGCCAGGGGCACCGGCCCGAGGGCGCGCTCCCGCCCGCTCTCGATCCGCGCGAGGTCGAGCAGGTCGGCGACGATCCGCCCCAGCCGCTCGGCCTCCCGGTGGATCGCCTCCAGACAGCGGCGCGCCCCCTCCGCCGCCGGCGGCCGGGTCAGGAGCAGCTCGCTGAATCCCTGGATCGAGGTCAGGGGCGTTCTGAGCTCGTGGGACACGATGGAGACGAAGTCGGATTTCGCGCGATCGAGCTCCCTAAGCCGCCGCGTCGCGGCCGCGACCTTTTCCTCCAGCTCGTCGGCGAACCGGCGCTGGCGTTCCGCGAGGGCGGCATTGTCGATCCCCAGGGCCAGCGCGAGGGCCAGCGTCTGGACCGTCGCGCGCAGCTCGCGGGGGAATTCACCGCGGCGCTGGATCGCCAGCACCCCGACGCGTCCCGCCCGGGCGTCGAGCGGCACCAGCAGGGCGCGGCGGGGCGGCCCCGCGCCGGGCCAGGGCGCGCCGAACCGCCGGTCGCTCTCCAGATCGCTCACGAAGAGGCTCCCCCCCGCCCTCATCACCCACGCCGCCGCCGAATCGTCCGCGAGGGCGCCCTCCGCCCCGCGCGCCGTCACGGGCGGCTCCGCGCCCCCTGCCAGGACGATTGCGACGCCCTCGGCTTCCAGGGCCGTTTGAAGCTGTCGGACCACCTCCTCGAGGAGATCTCGGAGTCCCCCGCCGCCGGTCAGCGCGCCCTGCAGGGACAGGAGCAATTGAACCCGGGCCGCCCGGGTCCACGCCCGGCGGGCCAGGGCCCCCGTCACGCTGCCCACGAAGAGGAACAGGGCGAGGCTGATCAAGCCCTCGACAGCTTCCGCGGTGAGGCCGTCTCGCTCGATCGCGGGCAGGACGAACGGCGCGTAGAGAAGCGCGGCCAGAAGCCCCCCGCCCCCGCCGCCGAGCCCGCCGAAGCGGAGCGCCGCCCAGAGCGTCGGCACGAGGTAGAGGTGGCGGAACCCCGACGCCGGACCGGCGCCCATCCAGACGAGGGTCGCCGTGACGGCGCCGAAGCCGAGGAGGATCCCGGGTGGACTCACCGCACCTCGAGCGTCCGGTACGCCCCGAAGAACGCGAGCGCGGCGGCCAGGGACGGCAGGAGGCTCCCCGAATACCAGAGCAGCGCGCAGCCCGAGAGCGACAGGAGCGCGAGGTAAAAGACCGCTCCGACCGTCAACTCCACCACGCCCGGCAGGGCGGGATCCCCGAGATACCGGAGGATCGAGAGTCCGGTCGCCGCCAGGGCGCCCGGCCAGAAGCCCCACCGCCGCTGCCAGCGATTGAACAGCGTCCCACGGAAGAAGCACTCCGCCGACAGGACGTTGGCGCCGACGTCGTAGAGTAGGGCGCTCAGGTACCCGGCCGGCGGGCCCAGGCGGAGCGGGTAGCCCAATGTCCGCGAGGCCGACAGGAGCAGATGAGCGCCGAGAAACCCTCCCACGGCCACGCCGAGGCCGAGGGCCGCCCAGGGAGTGCCGGCCACAAGCCCCATGCGGCGGCACTCGCCGCAGCGGAGCGCCACCGACGCCAGCACGATCGGCGGCAGGACGTAGCCGAGACATCCCCACGGCATCGCGGCGCAGGCCCCCGCGGCGACCAGCAGGGAGAGCGCCAGCCCGGCGGCCGCAGGGCCCCAGCCCGGCGCGCCCTCCCAGGCGGCCGCCAGCGAGGCCGCCAAGAGCCCGCCGTGGAAACTGCCGACGCCGACGATCCTCATGACCTCGAGGGACAGCACGCCGGCATGGCCCGCGGCCACCGCGAGCAGGCCGATCCCCCCGAACGGCGCCAGAATCCCCAGCCGGAATGGAACGAGCGGCCCGTGGGCCGGCCGCTCCGCGTCAAAGGGGCGCGTCAGGACATCCATCGGTCGCGAGCCGGAGGAAGACGGAGACGATTCCGGCGTCGAGCAGCCGCTCGGCCGCGGCTTCGATCCAGTGGAGCGCCTCCCCCCGCTGGAGGCTCCGGCGATACGGACGCTCCGACGTCAGGGCATCGTAGACATCGGCCACCGCGACGATGCGGGCGCCCAGCGGGATGGCTCCGCCCGCGAGGCCGGCCGGGTAGCCGCTGCCGTCCTGCCGCTCATGGTGATGGCGGATGATCAGCGGTGATGGCGGATGATCAGCGCGCCGTCCGCGAAGAACTCCAGCGGGGCCACGATCCGCGCCCCCACGACGGGGTGTTCGCGCATCAGCGCCCACTCTTCCCCGGTCAGGGGACCGGGCTTGCGCAAGACCGACTCGGGAATCCCGATCTTCCCCAGGTCGTGGAGGAGCCCGGCCTGGGCGACGATCCGCGCCTCGATCGGGGAGAAGCCGAGGCGGCGGGCCAGCCGCTGGGCCAGGGCCGCGACGCGCTCGGAGTGGCCACGCGTGTACGGATCTTTCGCCTCCAGGGCGTTGGCCAGTCCCTGCAGGCTCTGGAGGAACGCCCGCTGGAGCCGGTCGTGAATGCTCTTGAGGTCGCACGCGTAGCGGAGGGACTGCTGGTAGGCCGCCCGGAGGCGCGCGTAGGCGAGCCGGAGATCCTCGGCGGTGGCTACCGCTCCGGCCACAGCGGGACCTCGGGAAGGAGGGACGACACGAGGGTGAGGAGCCGGAGGGGAGAAAACGGCTTGGTCAGGTAGAGATCGGCCCCGGCGGCGCGCCCCCGGGCCAGGTCCTGCGCCTGGCCGGCGGCGGTGAGCATGACGATCCTCGTTTTCTCGAGCCCCGCCTCCAGCCTGAGCCGCCGGCAGACCTCGAAGCCGTTCAGGCGCGGCAGCTGGACGTCGAGAAAAATGAGGTCGGGCCGCTCGGCGAACGCCACCGCCAGCGCCTCCAGCCCGTCGCCCGCCTCGAGCACGCGCACGTGCTCGTCCTCCAGCGTGAAGCGCACCAGCTCCACGATCGGCGGCTCGTCGTCCACGATGAGCACGGTGGCCACGGCCCGGACAGGGGGCAATCGCCGTGCCAGGAAGAGACGCTCACGGTGACGGAGAGATGGCTGGCGGCGCCACACGAAGGTGCCCGCCGGGCTGTGCAGCGGCGGGGCGGGACCGCCCCGCGGAGTGTGCAGATCGCAATCGTCGGGGGTCTCGACAGCCCCCGCGCCAGAACGAGCCGCTAGTGGGAGGGGCCCCGGCCGGCCACCTGCAGGCGAGCGAGCGCCCGGGAGAACGCCGCCAGGGCGCGCGTGTAGTCGATCTCTTCCGGGGTCTTGCCCTGGAGGCGGCGCTCCGCGCGCTGGCGCGCCCGCTCGGCCCGCTCCCGATCGATCTCCTCCGGCCGCTCGGCGTGCTCGGCGAGGATGGTGACGCGGTCCCCCTGCACCTCGGCGAACCCGCCACTCACGGCCAGGTACCGCTCGGCGCGGCCGATCCGGTAGGCGACCTCCCCGCTCTGGAGCGAGGTCAGGAAGGGCACGTGCCCCGGCAGGACGCCGAAGTAGCCCTGGAAGCCCGGCGCCACCACTTCTTCGACGTCCTCGGCGACGACGAGGCGGCTCGGGGTCGCCAGCTCGAAGCGAACGCGGGACTCGGCCACCGGGGCTAGCCGCCCCCCCGGAGCTTCTGGGCCTTTTCCCCGGCCTCCTCGAGCGTGCCGACCATGTAGAAGGCCTGCTCCGGGAGGTCGTCGTGCTTGCCCTCGAGAATCTCCCGGAAGCCCTTGATCGTGTCCTTGATCGAGACGTATTTCCCCGGCTGGCCCGTGAAGGCCTCGGCCACGAACATGGGCTGGGAGAGGAAGCGCTGGATTTTCCGCGCCCGCGCCACGATCAGCTTGTCCTCTTCCGACAGCTCCTCCATCCCCAGGATGGCGATAATATCTTGCAAATCCTTGTAGCGCTGGAGCACCTGCTGGACGCCGCGGGCCGTCTGGTAGTGCTCCTCGCCCAGGATGCGCGGGTCGAGGATCCGCGAGGTCGAGGCCAGCGGGTCCACCGCCGGGTAGAGGCCGAGCTCGGCGATCGGACGCGAGAGGACCGTCGTCGCGTCCAGGTGGGCGAAGGCGGTGGCCGGCGCGGGATCGGTGATGTCGTCGGCCGGCACGTAGATGGCCTGGACCGAGGTGATCGAGCCGCGCTTGGTGGACGTGATCCGCTCCTGGAGCGCCGCCATCTCCGTGCCGAGGGTCGGCTGGTAGCCCACCGCCGACGGCATCCGACCCAGGAGGGCGGAGACCTCCGAGCCCGCCTGGGTGAAACGGAAGATGTTGTCGATGAAGACGAGGACGTCCTGCCCTTCCTCGTCGCGGAAGTACTCGGCCGCCGTCAGCGCGGTGAGGCCCACGCGGAGCCGCGCCCCCGGCGGCTCGGTCATCTGGCCGTAGATCAGCGCGGTCTTCTCGATGACGCCGGACTCCTTCATCTCCAGCCAGAGATCGTTGCCCTCGCGCGTCCGCTCCCCCACCCCGCCGAAGACCGAGATGCCGCCGTGGTGGGTGGCGATGTTGTGGATCAGCTCCATGATGATGACCGTCTTGCCCACCCCGGCGCCGCCGAAGAGTCCGGTCTTGCCGCCGCGCGTGTACGGCTCCAGGAGGTCAATGACCTTGACGCCGGTCTCGAGCATCTGCACCGTCGTGGACTGGTCCTCGAAGGCCGGGGCGGGCCGGTGGATCGGGTAGGCCTTGGCGGTCTTTACCGGGCCCTGCTTGTCCACCGGCTCCCCGATGACGTTCAGGATCCTCCCGAGTGTCTCCCGCCCGACGGGGATCGTGATCGGCCCACCGGTATCCCGGACCGCCATCCCCCGTGTCAGCCCATCGGTGGAGGCCATGGCGACGGCGCGGACGCGCCCCTCGCCCAGGTGCTGGGCCACCTCGAGGACCAGCCGCTGGGAGTAGGTGAAGAGGTCCTTCGCTTCGATCCCCGGCACCTCCAGGGCGTTGTAGATGGACGGCAGCCGGTCGGGCTCGAACTCCACGTCCACGACCGGGCCGATGACCTGCACGATCTTGCCTTCGCTCATTGGGGACTCCTCAGGCTTCGACGGATTGCCGCAGGGCTTCGGCGCCGCCCACGATGTCCAGGAGCTCCTTGGTGATCCGCTCCTGGCGTGCCTTGTTGTACTGGATCGCCAGCAGATCGATCATCTCCGAGGCGTTCTTCGTCGCCGCCTCCATCGCCGTCATCCGCGCGCCGTACTCGGCGGCCAGGGATTCCATCAGGGCCCGGTAGACCTGGACGGTCACGTGCCGCGGCAGCAGGTCGGCCAGGATGGCGTCGGCCGAGGGCTCATAGAGGTAATCCACCACGGCCGCGTCGGCCGGGAGGGCGGCGGGCGTGATCGGCAGGAGCGGCACGCGCACCACCCGCTGGACCGCGACCGAGCGGAACTCGTTGTAGACCAAATAAATCTCGTCCGCCTCCTCCGTGAGGTAGCTCTCGACGAGCCGGCGCGCGAGTTCCGCGGCGTGCGAATAGGCGAGGCGGTCGAAAAACCCCAGCATCTCGGACTTGACGGTCCACGGCCGGCGCCGGTAGTGATCCCGGCCCTTCCGCCCCACCACCACCAGCGTCAGGCCGAGTTCCTCGCTCTGGCGAATGAACTCCAGCGAGCGGCGGATGGCGTTGGCGTTGAAGGCCCCGCAGAGCCCCTTGTCCGCCGTAATGATCACGATCTGGCGCCGGCCGCCCTCGCGCCGCGCCAGCAGCGGATGGCGGTCGGGCGCCGTCCGGAGGGCGAGGTTGCCCAGGAGGTCGGACATCTTGTGGGCGTACGGCCGGGCCTCGAGAATCCGCTCCTGCGCGCGGCGAAGCTTCGCCGCCGCCACCAGCTTCATGGCGCGCGTGATCTTCTGGGTGGACTGGACGGCGCGGATCCTGCGCCGGATATCGCGGAGGGTGGCCATGCCCCGTGGCAGTTACGCGGTCTTGATGCCCTTGGCCTGGATAAACTCCGCCTTGGCCTCGCCGATCGCCGTATCCAGGGTCTGCCTGAGGGCCTCCGAAAGCTCGCGCTTCTCCCGGATCTCGTCATAGACCCGCTTGTACCGCCGCTCCATGAAGGGGGAGAGGAACTCCTCGAAGGGGCGGATCGTCTCGATGGGCAGATCGTCCAGGAGCCCCTGGGTCCCCGCGTAGATGATGACCACCTGCTTTTCGACCGGGACCGGCCCGAACTGCCCCTGCTTCAGGATCTCCACCATCCGCTGGCCACGCGCCAGCTGGGACTGGGTGGCCTTGTCCAGCTCCGAACCGAACTGGGCGAAGGCCGCGAGCTCGCGGAACTGCGCGAGGTCCAGCCGCAGCTTGCCTGCCACCTGGCGCATCGCCTTGATCTGGGCGCTACCGCCGACCCGCGACACCGAGAGGCCCACGTTGACGGCTGGACGCACGCCGGCGAAGAAGAGGTCGTTCTCCAGATAGATCTGGCCATCGGTGATGGAGATGACGTTCGTGGGAATGTACGCCGAGACGTCGCCCAGCTGAGTTTCAATGATGGGGAGCGCCGTGAGCGAGCCGCCCCCCAGGTCGTCGTTGAGCTTTGCCGCCCGCTCCAGGAGGCGCGAGTGGAGGTAGAACACGTCGCCGGGGTATGCCTCGCGCCCGGGCGGCCGCCGGAGCAGCAGCGAGAGCTGCCGGTAGGCCTGCGCGTGCTTTGAGAGATCGTCGTAGATGCAGAGGGCGTGGCGGCCGGAGTCGCGGAAGTACTCACCCATGGCGCAGCCGGCGTAGGGGGCGATGTACTGGAGCGGCGCCGGCTCCGAGGCCGAGGCGGTGACGACCGTCGTGTAGGCCATGGCCCCGGACTCCTCCAGGACCTTGACCACCTGGGCCACCGTGGAGCGCTTCTGCCCGATCGCCACGTAGAAGCAGTGCACCCCCTGCCCTGCCTGGTTGATGATCGCGTCCACGCCGATCGCGGTCTTGCCGGTCTGGCGGTCGCCGATGATGAGCTCGCGCTGGCCCCGACCGATGGGGATCATGGAGTCGATGGCCTTGAGGCCGGTCTGGAGCGGCTCCTTCACGGGGCGCCGGTCCACCACGCCCGGCGCGTAGCGCTCGATGGGCCGGAACTCCTTGGCGTCCATCGGGCCCTTGCCGTCCACCGGCTGGCCGAGGGCGTTCACCACCCGCCCCACGAGGGCCTCGCCCACCGGCACCTGGGAGATGCGCTTGGTGCGCGCGACCTGATCGCCCTCCTTGATCAGCGTGTCCTCGCCGAGGAGGACGGCGCCCACGTTGTCCTCCTCCAGGTTCATCACCATGCCGTACACGCCGCCGGGGAACTCGAGCAGCTCGCCCGCCATCGCGTTCTCGAGGCCATAGACGCGGGCGATGCCGTCGCCCACCTCGATGACGCGCCCGACCTCTTTCAGGTCCACCTCCGGCTCGTAGCCCTGGAGCTGGCGCTTGATGATCTCGCTGATCTCGTCGGCCTTGATCATCCCCTATCCCTTCACGAGGCGCTCGCGCATCCGCGCGAGCTGCCCGTCCAGGCTGCCGTCCACCACGAGGCTCCCGAGCTGGGCCACGAACCCCCCGAGCAGGCTCGCGTCCACCCGGGCCTCGACGATAACCTCTTTGCCTGCCATCCGCGCCAGGCGCGTGGCCAGCCGCGCGCGGTCCGCGTCGCCGAGCGCCACCGCGCTCCGGACCTGGGCGCGCACCCGTCCGCGCTCGGCATCGAGCAGCTTCCCGTACGCCTCGAGGATCGCCACCAGATGGTCCGTGCGCCCCCGCTGCGCCACCAGTCCCGTGAAGTCCCGGACCAGCGCGGAACAGCCCAGATGCTCGGCGACCCGCATCGCGACGGACCGCTTCATCGCGCCCCTGATCCAGGGGCGGCTCAAAAATTCCCGGAGCCGGCGCTCGGCGGCCAGGGCCTGCACGACCTTGACCAGCTCCTCGCCCACCGGATCGAGCCGCCCGGCCTCTCGCGCCACGCCGAAGAGGGCCTTGGCATAGCGCCGGGCCGTAGCCTCCTGCTGCCTCATGGGGTCCGCTCGAGCTCGGCGATGGCGTCGGTGACGATCTTTCGGTGCTCCTCGCCGCGAAGGCTCTTCCGGATGAGCCGCTCCGCCGCCGAGACCGCCAGGTTCGCCACCTCCTGGCGGAGCTCCTGCCGGGCCCGCCGGACATCCTGCTCGACCTCGGCGCGGGCGCCCTCCACCAGCCGCCCCGCCTCGGCGCGGGCGGCCTCCACGAGGCGCCGCTGCTCCGCCGCCGCCTCCTTGAGCGCCGCCTCGCGAATCGACTGGGCCTCGGCGTAGGCCGCCTGGAGCTGCTTCCGGTGCTCCTCCCGCTGGCGCTCGGCTTCGGCCTGCGCCGCCTGCGCCTCCGAGAGCGACTTCCGGATCGCCTGGGAGCGCTCGTCGAGCTTGGCCAGGAAGGGCCGGTAGAGAAACTTCCAGAGGAAAAACAAGAGGAGAACGAAGTTGACGATCTGGATCAGGAGGGATCGGTCCAGGTTGATGAAGCCCCCGCCCTCCTCCGAGGCAAGGGCGAGCCCCGGGGCCAGCCCCAAAAGGAGCGTGATTCCCCCTAAGACCTTAGACATGCGTGAAATTCTCCGGTCCGAAGGCGTTGTGAAAAGAGGAGCAAGCAAAACACTAGACAAATATCACGCGTGCGAGAAACCTGTCAAGGCCTGGTGATGATCCCGCCCCCGATCACCTGCGCCCCATCATAGAACACCACCGACTGCCCCGGGGTCACGGCGCGCTGGGGCTCCTCGAAGTGGACCTCGACGCACCGCTTCCCGGGCTCTGCCCGGGGGCCGGCCAGCGGGCGGACCTCCGCGGGCGCCGGCGCGTGGCTGTGGCGGATCTTGGCTGTCACCCGGAGCGCCTCGTCCGGCCAGTCGAACGGGATGAAGTTGGCCGCCGTCGCCACGAGGTGCTGGCTCTCCAGGCCCGCCGCCTCCCCCACGACGACGGCATTCCGCTCCGGGTCCAGGGCGAGCACGTAGAGCGGCCGCTCGGAGGTCACGCCGAGGCCGCGCCGCTGGCCCACGGTGTAAGCCGCGAGCCCCTGGTGCTCCCCCAGCCGCCGCCCCGCCCGATCCACGATCGGCCCGGGACGGAACGCGTCGGGAATCCGGCGCCGTAGGAACCCCCGGTAGTCGTCGTCGGGAATGAAGCAGATCTCCATGCTCTCGGGCTTGTCCGCCACGGGCAGCCCGAGGGCGCGGGCCTTGGCGCGCACCTCCTCCTTGTGGAGCGCCCCGACCGGGAATTCAGCCGCAGCGAGCTGCGCCTGGGTCAGCGGCCAGAGAAAATCCGACTGGTCCTTCCGGGGATCCCGCCCGCGGAACAAGAGGCGCCGGCCGGTCCGCGGATCTCGCTCCAGGCGCGCGTAGTGCCCGGTGGCGACCGCCGTGGCCTCCCAGGCGCGCGCCCGGCGGAGCAGCGACCCGAACTTGAGTTCCTGGTTGCATATGACGCAGGGCACCGGCGTTCGCCCCGCCCGGTACTCGCGGGCGAAGTTGTCGATGACCGTCCGGTCGAACTCGCGCTCCGAGTTGAGCAGGTAGTACGGGATCCCCAGCCGGCGCGCGACCTGCCGCGCGTCGTCCACGGTCTGGGGCGAGCAGCAACTGCCGAAGCGCCGGGGCGCGTCCTCGGGCTCCTGCCACGGCCACACGCGGAGCGTGACCCCCACGACGTCGTGCCCCTGCTCGACCAGGAGCGCGGCGGCCACCGACGAATCAACGCCGCCGCTCATCCCGACGACGATGCGCTTCGTCACCGGATCCGGCTCCCCGAGATCTGCTCGACCAGCCGCTCGAGCTCTTCGCGCGAGGCATAGACGATCTCGATGCGGCCTCGGCGGTCCGACCCCACCAGGCGCACGCGCGTCGCCAGGCGCTCGCGAAGCTGATCCTCGAGGGCGGTCAGCTCGGCGGCGCGGCGCGGCGCCCGCCGTGGGATGTGGCTCCGCTGGACCCCTTCCTCCGTCGTGCGCACCGACCACGAGTGGGCGAGGATCTCCTCCCGGAGCTTCAGCTGGTCGGCCGCCGAGGTCAGCGAGAGGAGCGCCCGCGCGTGGCCCATCGTGAGCCTGCCGGCTCTGAGATCATCCTGGATGACCGCCGGGAGCTTCAGGAGGCGCAGGCAATTGGCGATCGAGCTCCGATCCTTCCCCACGCGCCCGGCCAGCTCCTCCTGGGTCCACCCGAACTCCGCGAGCAAACGCTGGTAGGCTTCCGCTTCCTCCATGGGATTGAGATCCTCGCGGAGCAGATTCTCGACGAGGGCGAGCTCGAGACTCTCAGCGTCCGTCGCCTCGCGGATCACCGCCGGGACCCGCTCGAGGCCCGCCAGCTTGGCGGCGCGGAGCCGTCGCTCGCCGACGATCAGTTGATAGCCGCTCCCCGCCCGCCGCACGACCACGGGCTGGAGGATCCCGGACTGGCGCATGGAGGCGGAGAGTTCTTGTAACCCACTAATATTAAAGGATTTTCTCGGTTGGTTCGGGTTGGGGCCAATCTCCTCGATGCGAAGCTCCCGGAGGGTCTCCCCTTCTGCGGGGCTCGTGGAAAGCAGCGCGCCCAGTCCTCTCCCCAGCCCCCGCTTAGTCATGGGCAAGCACCTCCTTGGTCAGTTCCAGGTAGGCCAGGGCGCCACTCGATCGCAGGTCGTAGAGGAGAATGGGCTTGCCGTGGCTCGGCGCCTCTGAGAGCCGGACGTTGCGTGGGATGACGGTCTGAAAGATCTGGCCACTAAAATAGCGGTGAACCTCCGCCTTCACCTGCCCGGCCAGGCTCGTCCGCCCATCGAACATCGTCAGGACGATGCCCTCCACCTCGAGCCGTGCATTCACGCGATCCCTCACGAGCCGGATGGTCTTCAGGAGCTGGGCGAGCCCCTCCAGGGCGTAGAACTCGCACTGAAGTGGAACCAGCGCCGAATCCGCAGCGGTGAGGGCGTTGACGGTCAGGAGTCCGAGGGACGGCGGACAGTCCAGCAGAACATAGTCGAACTTGCCCCTCAGCACCTCGAGCGCGTCCTTCAGCTTGGATTCCCTTCCCGGAAGCCCCACCAGCTCCACTTCAGCGCCGACCAGGTCGATGTCGGCGGGCACCAGGAAGAGATTGGGAACGGCCGTCTCGCGGACCGCCTTCTCCAGGGGCTCCCCGCCCAGCAAAACGTGATAGATCGTGGGATAGAGCGCCTCCTTCGACAGGCCGAGGCCCGTGGTGGCATTCCCCTGAGGGTCGAGATCCACCAACAGCGTGGGGCGCTCCACTACGGCGAGTCCCGCGGCGAGATTCACCGCCGTCGTGGTCTTGCCGACTCCCCCCTTCTGGTTGACGACCGCCACCACCCGTCCCACCAACTCCCCCTGGCGTTTCACGTGGAACATGCCTTCGCAACGTTGCACGTGAAACATACCCTCAATCGGCTTTTTCGACAAGCAAAAATAGCCGCTTACCGATCTTCGCGTGGGTTGAAACGGATTCCCACCGGCAGGGAGTGTCCGGGGGGAGGCGAGGAAGCGCCTTCCCCACCGGAGGACCGGAGGCAATAAACCAACCACCAGGCCTCAAAAACGCCATAGCCACCGGGAAGATGGAGGGGAGGGGGGCCGCGGCCCTCGTCACAACCGCATCGAAGGCGGACCGAAGCTCGGATGCCGCTTCGACCAGGTCCTCGGCCCGCCCTTCGAGCACCGAGACCCCTTCCAGGCAGAGCTCTCTCACGACCGCGGTCAGAAAAGAGACCCGGCGGCGGCGGGCTTCGACCAACGTGAGCGTGATCTCGGGCTTGACGATCTTCAGCGGGAGACCTGGAATCCCGGCTCCGGCGCCGAGATCGAGCACCCGTGCCGGCCCCGGTGGCACCCACCGGAGAAAGAGGAGCGAGTCGAGGAAAAGCTTTTCAACGATGTCGGCCGGCCGCCGGTAACTCGTCAGATGCTGCACGCGATTCCACTGGAGCAGAAGCCGGAGGTAGCGGGAGAAGGCCTCGGCCTCGGCGGGGGAGGGGGGACGCTGGAGAATCTGGTTGAACCCGCGCGAGAGAACCTCCAGGAAGTCGGTTCGCGCGCGCTCCCAGGAGCCGTGTAACTTGTTGTTTTTACTATGTTTACTTGGCTGCAACCTTCTGTAGGCGGCCCCCCCGATCCATATAGTACTGCTGGAGAATCTGGAGCATGTTGGAAACGAACCAGTAGAGGACGAGCCCCGAAGGCAGGTTGAGGAAAAAGAAGGTGAAGATCACCGGCATGAGCAGCATGATCTTCGCCTGGCGGGGATCGCCCACCGTCGGACTCATCTTCTGCTGAACGAACATGGAGACTCCCATGAGGATGGGCAGGACATAGGTGGGATCCTGTTGGGCCAGATCGCAGATCCAGAGGTCGCTGCCAAACAGCCTGCCGAAGCAGAGGAACGTCGCGTTCTGAAGCTCCACCGAGAGCGAGAACACCAGGTAGAGGGCGTAGAAAATAGGGATCTGGACCAGCATCGGCAGGCACCCACCCATGGGATTGACGCCGTGCTTTTTGTAGAGCTCCATCATCTCGCGCTGAGCCCGCTGCGGATCCTTCGGGTGCTTGGCCTTGAGCGCGTTGACCTGGGGCTGGAGCGCCTGCATGGCCTTCATGGAGGCCAGGCTCTTCAGCGTGAGCGGGTAGAAGAGGATCTTGGTGAGGATCGTGAGCAGGATGATGGCCACGCCGTAATTCGAGACATAGCGGTGGAAAAAATTCATGAGCCAGAGGAGGGGAACCGCGACCCACTCCATCGAGAGCAGCGGGATATAGAGGAAGTGCCCCCAGTTGATCGTTTGCTCGAGCCCGACGCCCAGCGCCTTCAGGCGGTCATACTCCTTGGGGCCCACGTAGAGCAGCGCCCGCCCTTCCCATGCCTGCCCGGGCGCCAGGGGCGGGGGAGCGGCCTTGAGCGCCACCTGAACCGTGTCCGCGGGCCCCGGCTGGGTGGCCACTTTGAAGCCGGGCGACAGCGGAATCAGCGCCGCGATGTACCACTCGCTCTCGAGCGCGATCCACGTCCCCTCGTCGCTCAACTCGGCCACCGTTGCCACGTCGTCCCGGTGGACCTGGCCGCCGGTCAGCCGGATGACCCGCGTCGGGTGCTGGCCGAGAAACCCTTCCTTCTCGCCGTCGGCCCACTTCTTCGGGGCGATCCACGGCAGCAGAACCTCGACGGCCTGGGGCCCCGCCTGTCGGTTCTCCAGGCGGATGGTGACCGCGATCTGAAAGTCCTGGGCGTGAAACCCCAGGGCTTCCGTCACGAGGAGCCCGAACTCGTCCTGCCCGGCGAACCGAACCTCGCCGCGGGGCTGGCCGGGGCCGAGGGCGAGGCGCTCCTCCTTCACGCTGAACGCCACGCTGCTCGCTTCAAGCCCGGGGCGCTGGAGGAGGAGCCCCCGTGGGCCGAGCGTCCCCCCGACGACCATGGGCTTGTCCCCGCGATAGCGCAGCACCCACTCGTGAAGCTTGCCGCCGTCGCTGCCAACCGTTCCGCGGAAGACCGGCCCCTCGACGGCGACCAGCCGCTGGGGAACCATGGCCGGCCGCTCAACCTTCCGCGGCAGCGGCACCGGGGCAAGCGGGGGCGGGGCCGGCGCCGGCTTGGACTCGGCCGGGGCCTGAGCGGGAGGGGAGGGGAGGGGCTCGGGCGGAAAGAACCGGGCCTGGACAAACAGGAAAAGGGCGAAGAGGACCGACGACAGCAGGAGGGCCAGAATCAGATTTTTTTCCATGTCCTCAACGCCCGCGGCGGAACGGGATCGTACCCTCCCGGATGAAAGGGGTGGCAACGGACCAGCCGGCGGACCGCCAGCCACGATCCGCGGCCCACGCCGTGCTGGAGTACGGCCTCACGCACATACTCGGAGCAGGAGGGATAAAAGCGGCAGGCACGAGGGAGGAGCGGAGAGAGGAACCGCTGGTACCCTCGGATCAGCCGCCCGGCGGCGGCCGCGAAGCGGCTCACGCCCCGCCCTGCCGGCACCGCTTGGCCACGACCTCTAGCGCCTCGCGCATGTCCTGAAGGATCTCGCCGTACGGGGCCGTGGCCGCGCGCGGCCGGGCGACGACGACCAGCTGCACGCCCTCCGGGAGCCGCCGGCGACTCACCCGGTACGCTTCCCGGATGCGCCGCCGAGCCCGGTTGCGACGGGCCGCCCCCCCGATCTGGCGGCTGACGGCGAACCCGGCTTTGCGCCGCCCCGGCCCCTCGCGCCAGAGGAGTAGCACCGACGGCCGTTCGATCCGCGCGCCCCGCTGGAAGACGGCCTGAAACTCTTCGGCCCCGGTCAGCCGTTCGCTCCGCGGAAAGGCCTCCCCGCCCACCGTCGTCGCTAGACGGTGAGCCGTTTCCGTCCCTTGGCGCGGCGCCGCTTGAGCACCTTCCGCCCGCCGCGCGTGTTCATTCGCTCGCGAAAGCCGTGCGTCCCCTTGCGCTTGCGGCGGTTCGGCTGGTACGTGCGCTTCATGGGGGGGGCTCCTCCTCTCCGTCGAAAAACCGATTCAGTCTACAGACCGCCCCTCGTGAAGTCAAGCCGGCGGCGGCGCGCCAACCGTGAAGAACGGGGTTGCCTCCTCGCATTCCGCTGTGCTATCGTAGCACCCGCTTTTCGCCGCGAGCGTGACGCCCAGCGGTTTTTTTCTTTCCGCTCCGACCGGAGCCGACGAGGGTTCGTATCCCGATGGGTTGCCGCCCCGCCGTCCATCATCCCGCCTCGCCGATAGCGCGATCATGTTATCCACACGTGTGGATAACTCTGTGCGTAACTGGCCCTGTCGTCTGTCCTGGAGAACACTTACATGCTTGAAAGCCTCTGGGCCCGCTTGCTGTCCTCCCTGGAGCACAAAATCCCCGAGGGCGCGCTCGACACGTGGGTCCGCCCGAGCCGCTTGATGGCTGTCGAAGGCGATCGCCTTCAGATCGCGTCGCCCAATCAGTTCTCCCGCGACTGGCTGGCGGAACACTACCTGCCGGCCCTCGCCGCGGCCGCCCAGGATTGCCTCGGCGGCAATCCGCAGATCTCCATCGTGGTGGACGCGACGCCCGCCCCCGCCCCGCCGCCCGGTGACGACGCGGCGTTGCCGGCGCCCGCCTCCACGGCCTCCGGTCTCAACCCCCGCTACACGTTCGAGACGTTCGTCGTCGGCTCGTCCAACCAGTTCGCCCAGGCCGCCTGCCAGGCCGTGGCCGAACTGCCCAGCAAGGCGTACAACCCGCTCTTCATCTACGGCGGCGTCGGCCTGGGCAAGACCCACCTCCTCCACGCCGTCGGCCACCAGATCACCCGCCTCTTCCCCGGCCTCAAGGTGCTCTACCTCTCCTCGGAGCGGTTCACCAACGACCTCATCAACGCCATCCGCTACGACCGCACCGCGGAGTTCCGGGCCAAGTACCGGACCATCGACCTCTTGCTGATCGACGACATCCAGTTCATCTCCGGCAAGGAGCGCACCCAGGAAGAGTTCTTCCACACCTTCAACGACCTCTACGACTCGCGCAAGCAGATCGTCGTCTCCAGCGACAGCTCCCCCAAGGAGATCCCCGAGATCGAGGAGCGCCTGCGCTCGCGCTTCGAGTGGGGACTCATCGCCGACATCCAGCCCCCCGATTTCGAGACGCGCGTCGCCATTCTGAAAAAGAAGGCCGGTGTCGAGCGCGTGCTCCTGTCGGACGACGTCGCGTATCTGATTGCCAGCCGCATCAAGTCCAACATCCGCGAACTCGAGGGCTCCCTCACGCGCATGATCGCCTTCTGCGCGCTGACCGGCCGCGAGATGACCACCGACCTCGCCCAGGACGTCCTCTCCGACCTCTGGGGCGAGGACGAGCGGATCATCACCCTCGAACAGATCCAGCGGAAGGTGTCCGACTTCTTCGGCCTCAAGCTGTCAGACCTCAAGGCCAAAAACCGGACGCGGGCCATCGCCTTCCCGCGCCAGATCGCCATGTACCTCGCCCGCCAGCTCACGACCGCGTCCCTGCTGGAGATCGGCCGCGCCTTCGGCGGGAAGGATCACACCACCGTCCTGCACGCGGTGGATAAGATCACCCTGCTCCTCCAAGAAGACCCCAAACTACGCAAGACGATCGACGGTCTCACCCAGGGAATCGCCTCGTGATCCACGCTCATCCTCCCGCTGCCCACCGGCATGTCCACCGTCCGCGGGTCCGGACGGGCCTATCTCCGCGCGGGCTTCGGCGTTCTCCCCACCATCCCGCTGCCGAGTACGCCTACGCCTACTCTAGGGTTTTAGTATTTCTTTTTAAGACAACCTCTCTTTCGTAGCGTCGGAGGTTCTCATGGAAGTCCAGATCGAGCGCGATGCCTTTTCCAAAGGGCTCCAGATGGTTCAAAACATCGTCGAGCCTCGGCAGACCCTGCCGATCCTGGCGAATGTCCTGCTCGAGACGGAAGGGGACGCCCTCCGCGTGACCGCGACCGACCTGGCGGTGGGCGCGCGGGTGTCGGTGCCGGCCAGGGTGGCCTCGCCCGGCGCCATCACGCTGTCAGCGCGGAAGTTGGCCGAGATCGTGAAGGAGCTGCCGCTCGCGCCGCTGTCCCTCAAGGTCCAGGAAAATGCCTGGGTGGTTCTCCGCTGCGGCGGGGTCTCGTACAAGCTGGTGGGGCTGGCGGCGGAGGATTTTCCTGCGGTCGTCCCCACGGCGGGGCCGGCCTGGGTGTCGCTCGACGGGAAGGTACTGAAGGAGATCCTGGGGCGGACGGCGTTCGCGATGTCCCACGACGAGAGCCGGTACGCCCTGAACGGCGTGCTCCTGTCCGTGCAGCCTGGGCGCCTCCGGGTGGTCGCCACCGATGGGCATCGGCTGGCGCTCGCCTCGCGGGCGCTCTCGAACGGAGCGGGGGGCGGCACGGGCATCGTGCCTCGGAAGGCCGTCCAGGAGGTGATGCGGGTACTCGGGGCCGGCGAGGAGGTGCAGGTCGCCCTGGTGGAGAATCAATTCATCTTGAAGATGCCGAACTTCCTCCTCGTGGCGCGACTGATCGAGGGGCAGTTTCCGAACTACGAGCAGGTCGTGCCGAAGGGGCACCCCTGCCGGCTCGCGATCTCGCGGGCCGCCCTGGTCGCGGCGCTGCGGCGGGTGTCCGTGCTCTCCGAGGAGCGCACCAAGCCCGTCAAGTTGCTCCTCTCACCGGGCTCCCTGAAGCTGTCCGCCGTCAATCCCGAACTGGGCGAGGCCGAGGAGAGCCTGGCGGTGGACTACTCGGGCGAGGAGCTGGCGATCGGGTTCAACTCCCGCTATGTGCTGGACGCCCTCGGCGCCATCGAAACGGACGAGGTGGTCGCCGAGCTCAAGGACGGGGTGAGCCCGGGAATCATCCGAAGCGTGGAGGCCGAGGAGGGCTTCTGTGTTATAATGCCTATGAGGATTTAGTATTGCATGGGAGCAGGATAAGGTGAGGGGCCAATGGGTCAGGCCACGTCGCGTCCCTGACGATCCCGCCCCCGTCTCCACCCCCAGGTCTTCCGTCCCGATCCGTTCCGTCGCCCGGCGCGGCGGCGTGCCCTGCGCGAACCGATGAGCATCGAGACCTATACCGCGAACGACATCAAAGTCCTGGAGGGCCTGGAGGCCGTCCGGAAGCGGCCGGCCATGTACATCGGCGACACGGCGGCCTACGGGCTGCACCACCTCGTGTACGAGACCGTGGACAACTCCGTGGACGAGGCCCTGGCGGGCGCCTGCGACAACATCCGGGTGGTCCTGCACTCCGACGGCTCGTGCTCGGTCGGCGACAACGGGCGCGGCATCCCGGTGGACCTCCACGAGGCCACCGGCAAGTCCGCGGCCGAGGTGGTGATGACCACGCTCCACGCGGGCGGGAAGTTCGAGCACTCGGCCTACAAGGTCTCGGGCGGGCTCCACGGCGTCGGGATCTCGGTGGTGAACGCCCTCAGCGAGTGGCTCGAGCTGGAAGTCCGCCGCGGCGGCAAGGTGTACACCCAGCGTTACGAGCGCGGCGAGCCGCAGGGCGACCTGGCGCCGAGCGAAAAGACCGCCAAGCACGGGACCATCATCCGCTTCAAGCCCGACCCCACGATCTTCGAGGAGACGAGTTTCTCCTTCGACACGCTCTCCAACCGCCTCCGGGAGCTGGCCTTCCTGAACCGCGGGCTGAAGATCACCCTGGAGGACGAGCGCGAGGACCGGAAGAACGCCTTCCACTACAACGGCGGGATCATCGAGTTCGTCAAGCACATCAACCAGAACAAGACGCCCATCCACCCCAAGGTCCTGTTCTTCGAGGGGGCCAAGGGCGACATCCAGGTGGAGGTCGCCGTCCAGTACAACGACGGCTACCAGGAGAACGTCTTCACCTTTGCGAACAACATCAACACGCGCGAGGGCGGCACGCACCTCACGGGGTTCCGCGCGGCGTTGACGCGCACGATCGGCACCTACGCCCAGGCCAACGGGTATTTGAAAAACTTCAAGGGCGGGATCAGCGGGGATGACGTCCGCGAGGGACTCACCGCCGTCGTCTCGGTCCGCCTGCCCGAGCCCCAGTTCGAGGGGCAGACGAAGGCCAAGCTGGGCAACAGCGACGTCAAGGGCCTGGTCGAGTCCGTCGTGAACGAGAAGCTGGCCGAGGCCTTCGAAGAGGATCCGACGACGGCGCGGAAGATCACCGACAAGTGCGTCCGGGCCGCCCAGGCGCGGGAGGCGGCCCGCAAGGCCCGGGAGCTCACCCGCAAGCGCGGTGCCGACGACGAGACCCTGGCCGGCAAGCTGGCCGATTGCTCGGAGCGCGAGCCGTCCTTCCGGGAACTCTTCCTCGTGGAGGGCGACTCGGCCGGGGGCTCGGCCAAGCAGGGCCGGGACCGCCGGACCCAGGCCGTGCTGCCGCTCCGCGGCAAGATCATCAACGCCGAGAAGGCGCGCTACGACAAGGTGCTCTCCCACCAGGAGATCCGCCTGCTGATCTCGGCCCTGGGGACGGGCATCGGCCCCGAGGAGTTCGACGTCACGAAGCTCCGCTACCACAAGATCATCCTCATGACCGACGCCGATGTGGACGGGGCGCACATCCGGACGCTCCTCCTGACGTTCTTCTTCCGCCACATGGTCGCCGTCATCGAGCAGGGCTACCTCTACATCGCCCAGCCGCCGCTCTTCAAGGTCAAGAGGGGGCGCGCGGAGAAGTACCTCATGAACGAGCGCGAGATGGAGGAGTTCCTGCTGGCGTCCTGGGTGGAGAAGGCGAGCCTGAAGGTGCCCGGGAAGTCGGCCCCTCTGCGCGAGGAGGCTCTGCTGGAGGCGCTCAAGCGGACGCTGGAGTTCCGGCGCCTCTTCCGCAAGTTCGTCAAGCGGGGAGTGCCGGCGCCGATCGTGGACGGCCTGCTCCGGGCGCGGTTCCGGACGACGAAGCGCGGGGTGCGGCCCGAGGACATCGTGGCAGCCATTCAGGCGGTGGGGTCGGAGCTGGGGTTCACCCAATTTGACGTGCAGGTGCGCGAGGGCGACAACGGTGATGAGGCCGCCATCGAGCTCTCGGGCGACCTGTCGGCGCGGCTGAGCCTCGAGGCCCTGCGGTCGCCCGACTACCAGTCGCTCTACGAGCTCCACGAGAAGATCCCGCCGGTGCACAAGAGCCCCTGCCTGGTGGTGGATGGCGGCAAGGAGGTCACGGCCAAGACGCTCGACGAGCTGGTGACGGCCGTCTTCGAGTTCGCGAAGGAGGGCGCTGCGATCCAGCGCTACAAGGGGCTCGGCGAGATGAACCCCGAGCAGCTCTGGGACACCACCATGAATCCGGAGACGCGGACGCTCCTGAAGGTCACGATGGAAGACGCCGTGGGAGCGGATGGTATCTTCACGGGGCTGATGGGTGACGCCGTCGAGCCCCGCCGGGAGTTCATCGAGAAATACGCCCTGGATGCCGTGAATATCGACATCTAACCGCTCGCCCGCCTACATGTCCCCCAACGAGCGCCAGGTTCCCGTCCCGATCGAAGAGGAGATGCGGAAGTCCTACCTGGACTACGCCATGTCCGTCATCGTCGGACGGGCGCTGCCGGACATCCGGGACGGGCTCAAGCCCGTGCATCGGCGGGTGCTCTACACGATGCACAATCTGGGGCTGGCTTGGAACCGGGCGTACAAGAAATCCGCCAAAGTCGTCGGGGAGGTCCTCGGCAAGTATCACCCCCACGGCGACGCGCCCGTCTACGAGGCCCTGGTGCGGATGGTCCAGGAGTTCTCCCTCCGCTATCCGCTGGTGGATGGCCAGGGCAACTACGGGTCGATCGACGGGGATCCCCCGGCGGCCTATCGCTACACCGAGGCCCGGCTGGCCAAGGTCGCCCACGAGATGCTCGCCGACATCGACAAGGGAACGGTGGACTTCGTCCCGAACTTCGATGAGTCCGAGCAGGAGCCCACCGTTCTTCCGACCAAACTTCCCAACCTCCTGGTCAACGGCTCGGCCGGGATCGCCGTCGGTATGGCGACCAACATCCCGCCCCACAACCTCTCCGAGGTCGTGGACGGGCTCGTGATGCTGATCGAGAACCCCGCCGCTACGGTGGACGACCTGCTGACGGTGATCAAGGGGCCTGACTTTCCCACCCGCGGCTACATCTATGGCACCGGGGGGATCCGCGACGCCTACACAACGGGGCGCGGCATCATTACCATGCGGGCCAAGGCGCATGCGGAGAAGATGCGCGGCGGGCGCGAGGCGATCATCGTGACCGAGATCCCCTACCAGGTGAACAAGGCCACGCTGATCGAGAAGATCGCCGAGCTCGCCCGCGAGAAGAAGATCGAGGGGATCTCGGAGATCCGCGACGAGTCCAACCGCGAGGGGATCCGGATCGTGCTCGAGGTGGGGCGCGGGGAGCTCCCGCAGATCCTCCTGAACCAGCTCCACAAGCACACCCAGATGCAGTCCACCTTCGGGGTCATCATGCTCGCCCTCGTGGATCGGCGCCCCCAGGTGGTGAGCCTCAAGCAGATGCTGGAGGCCTTCATCCGCTTCCGGCGCGAGATCGTGGTCCGCCGGACCCGCTACGACCTGGCCCGGGCCGAGGAGCGGGCCCACGTCCTGGCCGGGCTCCGCCGGGCGGTGGAGCAGCTCGACCTGGTG
>JACPSW010000053.1 GCA_016193045.1 Candidatus Rokuibacteriota bacterium
CTGGCTGTCCATCGCGGAGTCTCGCGGAGGCGCATGTCCACTCGGGGTGCTCGGAGCACTGGGTGACGTCGGCGCTCCCCGCGAGGTGTCCGATTCCATCTCAAGGGTACAGGGTGACGGAGCCGGACCCGCGGGGGCTGCACCCTGCGACAGGCCCCGCCCGCGACACTCCACTATGGTTCGTGAATAATGCAGGCTAGAACGACGCCAGAGCGCTGCTCGATGCGGCACAAGCCGCCGGCGCCGGACCGCCACTAGCCGGCCACGCTCAGGAGAACCATCCCCGCCAGCATGACGAGGGCGCCGGGAGCGATCTCTTTGACCTTCTGCCTCTCTCCGAACGCCAGGACGCCGATCCCCATGGCGAAGAGAATTTCCACCTGCTTGATGGCCTCCACGTAGGACGAGACGGTCAGCAGGTAAGCGATCCCCTGGCTCACCGTGGTGAGGGCCGCGAACAGGCCCAATCCTACGAAATCAATCCAGTGGCGCGGGATCACGGCGAAGTGACGGCGTGAGGTGACGATCACGAGGGGCGTGATGAGGAGGCTCGCGACCAGGTAGCCGCCGAGGGTCCCCGTGTAGGGGTCCGAGAGCTGCATTGCCCACTTGATGGTGACGACCGAAGGGGCGAAGAAGAAGGCCGAGAGGATCGCCCAGCGGAGGCCGCGCTCCGTGAAGAGGACGGTGAGCGGCGCCCACCAGGAGATATGGGCGCGGTTCACGTTGAGCAGGTACACTCCCACCATGCTCAGGATCACGCCGGCCACCCCCGGCAGCGTCGGCGTTTCCTTCAGGGTGACGTAGCCGAAGCCCAGGAGGACCAGCAGGCTCACCTTCCAGACCGGCGTGACGAGCGAGATCTCGGCGTGCTTGAGCGCCTTCGAGAGGGCGAGCGTGGAGATGTTCTGTGAGACAGCGAAGGCGAGGCACGCCATGGGGAAGCCGGGCTTGATCGGGGGGGCGCCCTTCACCAGGACGAAGAGCGCCGCGAACGGGAGGAGAAACGTGAAGCGCCCCCAGACGTTGATGTACTCGTCGAGCGCGTGGCCGAGGCGCTTCATGGCCGTGTTGCGGAGGACCTGGAAGAGCGCGGCGGCCAGGGCGAGGAGCACCCACATGGGGGGGATTGTAACAGCACCACCCTCACCCTGACCCTCTCCCTCGCAGGGAGAGGGTTTCGAACTCCCTCTCCCCTGAGGGGAGAGGGAGGGGTGAGGGGTGTTAGAGGGTCCCGGGGAAGGCGGAGGGCGCCTCCCTTGTTTACACCCCCCTTATAGGTACCCGTAGGCCATCCAGCCGCCGTCCACGGTGAGGACCGAGCCCGTAATGAACGTGGCGGCATCGGAGGCGAGGAAGACCGCCGCCTCGGCCACCTCTTCGGGAAGCCCGAGCCGGCCCATGGGGGTGCGGCGCGAGAGCCGCTCCTGGTCCAGGATCCCCTTCGCCGCGAGCCCCTTCACCATCTCCGTCGCCACATAGCCCGGCGCGATGGCGTTGACCCTCACCCCTTGGCCTGCCCATTCGATCGCCAGCACCTTCGTCAGCATGTTCACCCCGGCCTTGGCGACGCAGTAGGCGAGCCGCTGGGGAAAGGCGAGCGTTCCGTTGACGGAGGAGACGTTGACGATCGCGCCCGAGCGGCGGGAGAGCATCCCCCGCCCGGTCTCCTGGCTCAGGAGGAAGTAGGCGTTCAGGTTCAGGTCCAGCGTGTAGCGGTAGTCGGCCTCGGGGAGCTCCACCGACGGCGCCACGCGCGGCTGGCCGGCGTTGTTGACCAGGATATCCACGCGCCCCCCGAGCGCCGATTCGGCGTCCCGCGCCAAGCGCCGGACCTCCTCTGATTTGGAAAGGTCGGCGGGGATCGCGATCGCGCGGCGCCCCTCTTTCCCGATCTCCTCGGCCACCGCCTGGCAGTCCTTGCCGCTCCGCGCGGTGACCACGACCGCGGCGCCTTCGCGGGCAAAGGCCCGCGCGATGCCGAGGCCGATCCCCCTGGTGGAGCCGGTGACGAGGGCGGTCTTCCCCTGAAGTCTCACGGGGCGACTAGGGGATGACGGCGACTTTGATGGACTCCGGGGAGTGGTGGGCGGCGAACGCTTCCTGGATGGCGTCCAGGGCGAACCGGTGGGTCACGAGCCGTTCCACCTTCACCGCGCCGGTCTCGAGCAGCCGCATGGCTTCGGGAAACTCGTCCTGATAGATCATCGAGCCCAAGAGCGTCAGCTCCCGCCTCACCACCCAGAAAAAATGAACCCGGGAGGGCTCGTGCGGGAGCCCGGTCAGGACCACGCGGCCCCCGGGGCGCGCCAGCTCCATCGCCGCCTCCACGGCCTCCGGGGTCCCGGCGGTCTCCACGACGAGATCGACCCCCTCGCGCCCTGAAAACGTGCGCGCCGCTTCTGTCCCGGGACCGGTCGCCAGGCTGTGAACCGCCTCTGCTCCGAGCTGGCGGGCCAGGGACAGCCGCCGGTCGCCCCGGCTCACGGCGAGGACGCGCGCGCCCCGCGCGTTCAGAACCTGAACGGCGAGAAGCCCGAGCGTGCCGGTCCCCAGCACGGCGGCGGTTTCCCCCTGCCGGACGGCGCCACGGCCGACGGCATGAGCGACGACGGCGAGCGGCTCCGTCAGCAGGAGCTGCTCGGGGCGGAGGCCGGGGGGCGACGGCCAGCAGCAGCGCGCGGGGACCCGCGCCAGCTCGGCGAACCCTCCGTCCACGTCGATCCCCACCGCGGTCCGCGACAGGCACAGGTTCCGGTTTCCCTCGCGGCAGAGGGCGCAGGCGCCGCACGAGTAGTTGGGCTCCACCGCCACGGCGTCGCCGGGCTTCACGTTGAGAACGCCGGGGCCCACCGCGACCACGTCCCCGATGAATTCGTGGCCCATGATCAGCGGGTAGCGGACCGGCCGATCGCCGGCCCAGATGCGGAAGTCGGTCCCGCAGAGCCCCGCCGCCCTGACGCGGACGAGGGCCTCACCGGCCGCCGGCGCCGGGTCCGTCGCGGCTTCGACGCGGAGATCCCTGGGCGCGCGAAGGACCGCAGCTCTCATGGGGCCACTCTACCTGAGCACGCCCTCGCCGATCAACCGATCGACCTGCGCGCGGCTCATGGCCAGGAGCTCGCCGAGGACCTCGTGGGTGTGCTCGCCCAGGCACGGGGCGCGCCTGAGACGCCCCGGCGTCCGCGAAAACCGGAACGGCCACGTCTCGTAGGGCGCGCGGCCGATCTCGGGGTGCTCGAGCCACTGGAACGCGCCGCGGGCGGCGAGCTGCGGATCCTTGTGGAGGTCGGCGCAGGACTGGACGATGCCCGCCGGAACGCCGAGCCGCTGGAGGCGCCGGGCCAGGGCCCGGGCCTCCTGGCTGATGGTCCAGCGACCGATCAGGCGATCCAGTTCCGTCGCGTTGCCCCGGCGCGCCTCCGGCGTGGCGAAGACCGGCTGCCCGCACCAGGCGGGCTTCCCCATGGCGCCGCAGAGGCCCTGCCACTCGGCCTCATCCTCGCAGGCGATGACGCACCACTGGTCGCTGCCGGCGCAGGGGTAGGCGTTGTGGGGGGCCGCCCGATCATCGGCGTTGCCGCGGCGGAACGCCACCCGCCCGTTGACGGTGAAGTCGAGGATCGCCGGAGCGAGGAAGTGCAGGCTCGCCTCGAGCTGGGAGAGGTCCACGTGCTGCCCCTCGCCCGTCCGGCGCCGGTGATCGAGCGCCGCCAGCAGCGCCGCCGACGCGAAGTGATGGGCGACGAAGTCCGTGTAGGCGCCGTAGATCATCGACGGCTCCCGGTCCGGCCAGCCCGTGAGGGCGTAGAACCCCGCCAGGGCCGCCGCGAGGGAGCCATAGCCGGCGTAGTGGGCGTGGGGGCCGGTCTGCCCCTGCTGGCAGGTGGAGAGCAGGATGATGTCCCGCTTGAGCCCCTTGAGGTCCCCATATCCCAGCCCCCAGCGGGCCATGGTTCCGGGGGTGAAGGACTCCACCACCACGTCGGCCCGCGCGCTGAGCCGGCGGGCGATCTCCCGGCCCTCCGGATGGGAGAGGTTCAGCGCCACGGACCGCTTCGAGGCGTTGTAGTTGGCGAAGAGCTGGCTCCGGTTGGGCCCCGCCTCCCGGTCCGCCCAGGGCGGCAGGGTCCGGCCGGGATCGATGCGCAGGGCCGACTCGACGCGGATCACGTCGGCGCCGAGCTCGGCCAGGAGGCGACCGGTGATCGGCCCGGTGGCCACCCACCCGAAATCGAGCGCGCGCAGCCCTGCGAACGGCGGCGAGGACGCCTCACCGGCCACCCGCAGTCCGTGGACGGCTCCCCTCCACCCGGCGAGGACCTCGGCCGCCCCTTCACCGAGGGTCGGGGCCGGCCGGCGCTTGGCGATCGGCGTGAGGCTGAACCTCGCGAACGGACCCGGACCCAGCACCCGCCGGTCCACGTCGCGCCGCCCCAGGGGCAAGAAGAACTCCCGGGCCGCCAGCTGGGCGTTCTCCAGCAGATCTCGCGCGTCCGCCAGCGGGGCGAGGAGGATTCCGCGCTTCAGCGCCCCCTCGTACAGCTCCCGCTTCGTCTTTCGCGCGAAAAAGGCCGCCGCCGCAGCCTCGACCTCATCCAGCTCCGCCTGCCCTCGCTCGCCGGAGGCCAGGAGGTGGGCCGAGTCCCAGGCGCGCCAGTCGCGCCCGCGCATGAAGGCCGGCGCCGTGCGCTCCTCGTCCATCCAGGCCGTGAGGGCTTCCATGGCTCCCGCCCCGATGGCGCCACCGCTCGCGATCAGCGCCACATACCCGTCGGCGCAGGGGAAGATGATCCGCCGGCGAAAGCCCGCGTAGCGCGCATGGACGCCGTCGCGAAACGGCACGTAGCCGTGGAGGCCCGGGAGCCCCGTCTCACTCATCATCGTCCACATCATCGCCACCTGGGCCGACACCTCGACCCACTGGCCTTCCCCGCTCCGCTCGCGCCAGTGATGCGCGACGAGCGTGCCCACGGTCGCCTGTCCCGCCGCCTGGAGGTACGCCTGCGGAACGCCGATCCGCACCGGAGGCCGATCGCGATCGCCGAGGTGGAACATCATCCCGCTCATGGCCTGGACGATGAGATCCGGCCCCTTCCAGTCACGGTAAGGGCCGGTGTGGCCAAACGGACTGATAGACGTCAGGATGAGCCGTGGGTTGTCCCGGTGGAGCGACTCCCAGCCGAGGCCGAGGCCATCAAGGTAGCCCGGAGCAAACGACTCGAGGAGGAAATCGGCCCGCCGGGCGAGGTCGCGCACCCGGACCACACCCTCGGGCGTCCCCAGATCCGCCACCAGGCTCCGGCAGTTCTCGGCATACGCCCACCAGTAGAGGCTTCGCTCGGGATCCGGCGTCGGGCCCGCGAAGGGGCCCTCGCGCCGGGCCGGATTTCCCCCGGGCGGCTCGACCCGCACGACGTCGGCCCCGAGGTCCGCCAGGATCTTGCCGCAGAGGATTCCGCGGGCGTCGGTCAGGTCCAGGACCTGGTAGGCCGCCAGCGGCCCGCTCGCCTGCGTCATTCCGCCCGGGCTCTACGCCTCTGCCGGCTCGTGGAAGGCTTCCTCTTCCCAGGAATCCGTGGGGTCGTCCTCGCGCCAGTGGACAGGGAGGGGAAGCAGGGTTCCGCCCTTCGTGGCCGTCTCGAGCAGGCGCAGGGCCTCCCGGAGAATCGCCCGCTGGCCCGCGGGATCGTCGGCCTTCCCGCATTGGTTGCCCAGCGGGAAGTTCACGAAGGCCGCGCGCGGCGGCTTCACCAGCCGGGTGATGTCGAGCGCCGAGGACATGGAGACCGTGGGGAGCCCGGCCTCTTCGAAGTGGCGCGCCATCAGTCCCACGGACTGATGACACAGCTGTCAGACGGGGACCAGCAGCGCGGCGTCGACCGCCAGGGCCCGGAGCCGCTCCAGGAGGGCCGGGGCCATCTCCTTCTGGAGGCGGGTGCGCATGAAGATCCGGCCCATGAACGTGAACGCGGGCGACGCGAGCGCCCCGATGAACCCCTCCCCCGCCAGCTCCCCGAGGCGCTGGAAGGGGAAGACCGTGTTGACGTCCGTCACGGCCCTGGCGTTCTTCGAGAAGTGGCTGATCCTGAGATCGGAGGGATCGACGTCGGCGGGGATCTCCCGCCACGTCAGATCGTTCTTCACGTCCCCGAAGGGCGCCTGGTCCTTTCGATAGACGCCGCTCGACGAGAGGAGCGCGATCCGGCAGCGGGAGAGGGGCGTGGAGAGCGGCGTCAGCGGACTCGTCGCATAGGTGGACCACTGATACGGGGGGTGATCCGGAAAATGATGCCGCACCTGCTCGATATAGGGAACCGGCATTGTCGTGGCTCCTCGGAGTATCGTCAGGCGGCGCTGTGGCCGCCGTCGAGATAGAGCGTCTGCCCGGTCATGAAGTCGGAGGCGGGCGACGCCAGGTACACCGCCAGCGGGCCAATCTCCTCCTCGCGGCCCGTCCGGCGCAGCGGAATGTCTCGGAGCAACCGCTCCCTGAGCTCCTCGTTCGCGAAGGCACGGGCGTTCATGTCGGTCACGAACCAGCCCGGCGCGATGGCGTTCACCTGGATGTTGTAGCGGGCCCACTCCACTGCCAGCGCCCGGGTGAAGGCGACGATGCCGCCCTTCGTGGCCGAATAGACCGCATAGTGCGGGAGCCCGACCGCCGCCAGCATCGAGGCGATGTTGATGACCTTGCCGCGCTTGGCCGCCAGGAAGTGGGAGGCCACGGCCCGGCAGCCGTTCAGGAGGCCGGTCAGGTTGGTCTCGAGCATTCGGGTCCATTCCTCCGGCGGCCTCTCCGCGAAGGGCCCGACGTGCGCCACACCCGAGTTGTTGACGAGAATATCCAGGCGGCTCAGACCGGTCACGGCGCGCGCCACGAGCGCCTCGACTTCGGCGAAGATCCGCACGTCGGTGGGCACCACCAGCGCCCTGCGACCCAAGGCTTCCACTCGATGCGCGGTTTCCTCCAGGTCGGGCTTGGAGCGGCCGGCCAGGGCGAGGTCGGCCCCCGCCTCGGCCAGGGCCAGGGCCAGAGCCCGCCCCAGGCCGCGGCTCGCCCCCGTGACGATGGCGACGCGCCCGTCCAGTCGCAGCGTCTCAAGCATAGAGCGAGTCGATGATCTTCTGGAACTTCTCGGTCACGCCCTTCCGCTTCACCTTCAGCGTCGGCGTGAGGAGGCCGTTGTCCTGGGAGAATTCCTCTGGCAGGATCGCAAACTTCTTGATCTTGGCATACGACTGGAGATCGGCGTTCTTCGCCTCCACGGCGCGGGACACGCGCTCCACGACCTTCGGGTTCTTCACCAGGGAAGCCGGGTCGGTGGCGAGGATGCCCTGCTCCTTGGCGAACTTCGCGAGCTCCTCGGCATTCAGCGTGATGAGGGCCACCGGGTACGGCCGCCGGTCCCCGTACACCATGACCTGGCTGATGAAGGGATCGCCCTTCAGGAGATTCTCGATGTTCTGGGGGGCGATATTCATCCCCCCCGCCGTCACGATCAGGTCCTTCTTCCGGTCGGTGATGAACAGGAACCCGGCCTCGTCGATCTTCCCGATATCGCCCGTGTGGAACCACCCCCCCGGCTCGAACACCTCGGCGGTGGCCTCGGGCTTCTTGAAGTAGCCCTTGGTGGCGATGTTGCCGCCCCGGGCCAGAATCTCGCCGTCCCCAGCGATCTTCAGCTCGACGCCTGGGAGGGCCTGGCCGACGGAGCCGAACCTGAAATTATCCTCGCGGTTGAAGGTCAGGGCCGGGCAGGTCTCCGTGAGGCCGTAGCCCTCCAGGATCAGGATCCCCGCGGCGTGGAAGAACTCGGCGATCTCCCGCGAGAGCGGGGCCCCCCCCGACACCGCGAACCGGAGCCGTCCGCCGAGGGCGTGATGGAGCTTCGCGAACACCAGCTTGTGAGCGACCCGGTGCTTCATGGCCAACCCGCCGGGGATCGGCTGCTTCGCCTGCTGGAGCTGGCTCACCTGGCGCCCGATCCCGATCGCCCAGTGAAAAATCTTCTGCTTCACGGGCGAGCCCGCCGCCACCCCCGCCAGGATCTTCGCGTACACCTTCTCGAAGACGCGCGGAACGCTGCAGATGAAGTGCGGCCGCGTCTCCTTCAGGTTGTCTCCGACCGTGTCCAGGTTCTCGGCGAAGGCGGCGGTGAGGCCCCGGTGAACCCCGATGAACCCCTCCAGGCGGGCGAAGGAGTGCGCCAGCGGGAGGAAAAGCAGATGCACGTCGCCGGGGCCGATCTTGATGATCTGGGTGGCGGCGTTCAGGGAAGCGAGATGGTTGGCGTGGGTCTGGACCACGCCCTTGGGCGGGCCCGTGGTCCCCGACGTGTAGACAATGGTCGCGATGTCGTCGGGACGGCCGGACGCCACCCTGTCAGCCAGAACGCTCTTGAGCCGGTCCGCCTGATCCCGCCCCCGCCGGCGCAGTTCCTCCCACGTGTGCACCGAGCGCTCCTGTCCCGCGTATCCCTGGATGACCACGATCTGCTCGAGGCTGTCCATCTTGCCCCGGGCCTCCAGGGCCTTGGCCAACTGGGCCGGGTCCTCGACGATGAGGGTCTTGGCGCCGGAGTCGTTGACGATGTAGGCCAGCTGCTCGGGGGTGTACGAGGGGTACACCGGAATCGTCGTGCACCCGGCCGAGAAGATCGCGAAATCCGCCTGAACCCACTCCGGGCGGCTGGCCGAGAGCAGGGCCACCGCCTCGCCCTTCTGCCGCCCCAGCGCCAGGAGCCCGAGGGCCGCCTCCCTCACGACCTCGCCGACCTGGCGCCAGGTGAGCGTTTCCCACTTCCCCGTCCGCTTGAACTGCTGGGCAGGGGCGTCCCCGCTCTTGTCGATGCGGCTCCAGAACATGCGCGCCAGAGTGTCCTCAGCCATGATGGTCTCCTTACCCGGCATTATTCACGAACGCACCATACGCAAGGCGGGCGGGTCCTGTCACCAGGGGCCGCGCGTGCGACCGGACTCCGTCACCCACTCGCCCGAGAGCAGCTCTTCGAGCTGCGGACGGGACTCGGGGGGCCCACTGCGCCCGGCCGCACGCCACGGCCCCTGGTGCCACCCGCCCGGTCTCACGGGCACCGTTCATGAATAATCCCCGTCAGATGAGTTCCCGCAACTGCTTGCGGAGGATCTTCCCGACCGGGTTCTTGGGCAGCGACTCCACGAAGCGCACCTGCTTCGGGCATTTGTACCGGGCGAGCTTCTCGGCGCAAAACGCCAGGATCTCCTCCGCCTTCGCCTCCTGGCCCGCCTTCAGCACGATGAACGCCAGGACGTCCTCCCCCATCAATGGGTCCGGCATTCCCACCACGCCCGCCTCGGCGACCTTCGGGTGGGCGTAAAGCGCCTCCTCCACCTCGCGCGGGTAGATGTTGAAGCCCCCGCGGATGATCAGGTCCTTCTTGCGCTCCACGATGTAGAGGTAGCCGTCCCCATCGAGCCGGCCGATGTCGCCCGTGTGGAGCCACCCGTTCCTGAGCGTCTTCCGGGTCTCCTCGGGCATCCGGTAGTACCCCTGCATGACGCTGGGCCCGCGGACGCCGATTTCCCCCACCGTCCCGGCGGGAAGCGCTCGGTCCCGGTCGTCGAGGATCTTCACCTCGACGCCGGGAATCGGCTTGCCGACAGAGCCCAGGCGCCGCTCCATGGACAGCCGGTGGGCCGACACGACGGTCGTGGCTTCGGTGAGCCCATACCCTTCGAGGATCCGCCCTCCAAATTTCTTCTCGAACGGCTCGACGATCTCCAGCGGCAGCGGCGCGGCGCCCGATCCCCAGTAGATCATGGACGAGGTGTCGAACTGCTCGGCCCCCGGATAATTCAGCAGATAGACGAGCATCGTGGGGACGCAGGACATGGACCGGATCCTGAACTTCTGAATGATCGTGAGGACCTCCTCGGGGTTGAACCAGCGGAGCAGCACCCCACGCGTCCCCAGGATGTTGCCGGCGTTCATCACGGTCAAGCCATAGGAGTGGGACAGGGGCAGGACCGCGAGGGACCAGTCCTCCCGGGACAGCTCGTACAGGGACGCGGCCGAGCGGGCGTTCGAGTGCAGGTTCCCGTGCGAGAGCGCGACGCCCTTGATGGTCCCGGTCGTGCCCGAGGTATAGAGGATCACCGCCAGGTCGTCGTCCGCCCGTTCCACGATTCCAAAGGTGTCCGGCTGCCCCTTCACAAGCTCCGCCAAGCCGAGGGTCTGGCTCCCTTCCCCGTCTACGAGCACGACGTGGCCGAGAGTCGGCAGGGCGCCGATGAGCGGCTCCACCTTCCAGACCATGTCGCTGGAGGTAATGACGACCTTGGCCTCCGAGTCCACGAGGATGTGCCTGACCTCCTCGGGGCCCAGCAGGAAGATCACCGGAACGAGAACGGCCCCCAGCTTGAGGATGGCGGCGTAGCTCTGGGGGACCTCTGGGCAATTCGGGAGCATGACGACCACCCGGTCCCCCACCCCCACGCCCAGGCCCCGAAGGGCGTGGGCCAGCCGGGTGGCAGCGCGGTGCTGCTCCCGGTTCGTGTACTCCTTCCCCTCGAACACGAGCGAGACATACTCGCCGTACTTTTCGAGGTTTTCCTCGCCCAGTCGCGCCAGGTTCATAATTATTTCAATGGGTTAGGCTGCAGCGCTTCACCATACCACGCCCGCCATAACGCACCGCGAAAAATCGCTTGACAGGCCTTGCCGCAGTGCGTTATCCTGCCCTCAGATTCAGACTCACACAGGAGGTGTCGCATATGGCGACCGCGAAGAAGGCAGACGAGATGTTCGGACAGTTCACCGGCAAGGCCGTCGAGGCGCTCACGCTCTGGGCCGACGCCAACCAGAAGATCGTCCGCGAGCTGGTGGACCTCTCCGCCAGCACGGCCAAGGAAGGGGTCCGGCTGTACGCCGAGCTTCAGGCCTCGGCCGTCGAGGCCGTGAAGGACGGGCAGGACTTCCTGCTCCGCCGGCAGGCCGAGTGGCAGGACCTCCAGAAGGATCCCGCCGGCTGGTACCAGAAGAATCTGGTCGAGGGGATCGAGGAGGCCCAGAAGGCCTTTAAGCTCCTGGAGGGCAACGCCCAGGCCGTCACCCAGTCCGCCGAGCGGCTTCAGGCCTCGGCCGAGCAGGCGAGCAAGGAGATCCAGCAGACCTTCGCCGGCGTGGGCAGCAGGCTCAAGACGCTCTACACCCCGTCGGCCAACTAAGGCAGGCGCAAGACCGACCAGGACCGGCCCCCTCACCTGTAGGGTGAGGGGGTCTTTATTTCTTCCGCTTCCTCGGGATTCGCCGCTCGACCGCCCGGAGTTTCTCCTTCAGCGCGGCGACCTCCTCTCGGAGGCTCTCGGCCTCCGCCTTCTCTTCCCGGCCCTTCCGAGGTTCAGGTTCCCGCTCCTGCGAGGGGAGCCAGCCCGCCTTGGAGGCCCATTCCTTGAAAACGCGATCGGCGTCCCGCTGGCTCGTGATGATCCCTTCCAGGCTGGTGCGGAGCGATCGCTGGACGAAATCCTGCCAGGCTTCCCCATGCTTGATGAGCTGGTGGAGCAGGGCCGTCGGCAGCGTGGCCCGGTGGGCCCGCTCGTTCTCCAGGAGGATTTGCGCCAGCGTCACCGACGTCAGATCCTCCCCGGTGCTCGCGTCCGTGACCCGGATCTCCTTGCCGGCTCGGATCATCTCCTCGAGCTCTTCGAGCGTCACATAACGGCTTTCCTGGGTATCGTAAAGCTTGCGGTTCGAGTAGCGCTTGATGATATAGGCCATGGCGCGCTCGGGGGCGAGTCTAACACTGCGCGTCATTCCAGGCAAGACGCCGTCTGCTATACTTGCCGCGCAGCTGCGCACCGGGTGCCCCGCCCAGGTGAAGGGAGGAATTCGATGAAACTCAAGGGCCGCACCGCTCTCGTCAGCGGCGCCTCCCGCGGCATCGGCCGGGCGATCGCCCTGGCGCTCGCCGAGGAAGGGGCCGACGTGGCCGTGAACTACGTCTCGAGCGAAGGGCCGGCGAAGGAGGTCGCCGAGCAGATCCAGAAGATGGGGCGAAAGGCCGTCCTCGCGCGGGCCGACGTCGGCAACTTCCCCGACACCTTCCAGATGGCCCAGGACGTCCTCAAAGACTTCGGCCACCTGGACATTCTCGTCAACAACGCCGGGATCAGCTCCGACAAGACCTTCGTAAAAATGGACCACGCCTCCTGGCGCAAGGTCCTCGCCATCAACCTGGATGGGGTGTTCAACTGCACGAAAGTCTTCATCGATCAGATGATCAAGCGGAATTACGGTCGCGTCGTGAACATCACCTCCGTGATCGGCCAGATCGGGAACTTCGGCCAGGCCAACTACGCGGCCTCCAAGGCCGGCGTCGCGGCCTTCACCAAGTCTCTGGCCAAGGAACTGGCCGGGAAGGGAATCACGGTCAACGCCGTGGCGCCGGGGTTCATCGCGACGGAGATGGTGGCGGCCATCCCCGAGAAGGTCCAGCAACGCTTGCTGGATCAGATTCCCCTGAGGCGCTTCGGGAGGGCGGAAGAGGTGGGCCGGGCCGTCGTCTACCTCGTTTCCCAGGACGGGGACTACATCACGGGAGCGGAGCTCTCGATCAACGGCGGCCTCCTGATGTAAGGCGAGGGCGGCAAGCGGCGAAGATAGAAAGGCCCAGGATCGCCCAGACACTCAGCGCCTGGGCCGCCCAGCTCCACGGCTGAAGAGCCCAGAGGGCCAGCGCCCCCGTCCCGCTCTTGTCCTCGGCGTACACGACCTGCCGCCTCGGCGGAAGCACACAGGCCTCGCCGATCAGCACCTCTTCCCCCCGTTGATTCATGCAGGTGGTCCGGAGCCGTACGCGGTTGCGGTCCCGGACGATCTCCAGCACCTCTACTCGCGCCGTGATGGTATCACCCGCTCTCACCGGCTTGAGAAAGCGGAGATCCTGGGTCTCGTAGATGCTCCCTGGGCCCGGGAGTCGCGTGCCGATCACGCCCGAGATCAATCCGGCCGTCCAGATTCCCGGAGCGATGGGCTCCCTGAACGGCGTAGTCGCGGCAAAGGCCGGATCCGAATGGACGGGATTGTAGTCGCCGACGGAATCCACGAACTCGGCAATGTCCCCTTCCGACACCACCCGCGAGAGCTCCACCGACTCTCCCACCGACAGCTCATCGATCGGGCGTCCGATCATTGAGGCACCCTCTCGGCGGCGCGTCGCGCGGCGGCCGCCTCGTGATCCCCCAGGGACTTGAAGAGATCGTCCATCCGCGCCATCAGCGCGCCCAGCCGGTCCTCCAGCCCCTCGAGGCGATCTTCGAGGTCCACCAGCTGGCGCGCGACCCCCACCACCTGACTGCGGGAGGGAACGCCGAGCGCCTGGAGGGTGGCCTCGGTGGACTCTTCGGCGAGCTTCTTGACCGGCGCCTGGAGCGACAGCCACTGGTCCAGATACTTGCCCAGCGCCTCGCCGAAGGCCTCCGTCCCCATGGCCTGCTCCAGCACCTTCTGCCAGGCGGCGATCCACTGATCCAGGAACTGCTTCCACTGCGTGAGGAGCTCGGGAGTGGGCGGCCCCTGGGTTAGGAGCCTCGACCAGGCGGCCATGCCCTGGTCCATGAAGGGCCGCCAGAACTGGAGCGGGTCCGGGGGCGGAGCCTGGCCGGGTTGGCCCATCTGGCCCACCAGCCGGGCCCAGGCCTGCGTCCCTTCCTCGATCTGCTTCTTCCAGAGGTCGAACAGCGCCTGGGTGCTCGAGTCGTCTGCCATGGCCGTCACCTCATGCCTATCCTATCGCTTTTGACGCTCCGCGCCAAGCCCTACTCAAATGCCCTATGAGCGCGGGCCAAGCCAGGCCGACACCTTGGGCCAGCAGTGCACGGCGGCCCCCCGGCCGGCGATGAGGGAGATGTGACCCCCGGGCAGCTCCACGTAGCCCTTGTCGGTGCTCCCGACCGCATCGATCAACGCCTTCACGCAGGCCGCCGGGGCGATGTAGTCCTCCTTGGCGCCCACGACGAAGACCGGGCACCGAATGTCCCCCAGCCGCACAGGCCTCCCCCCGAGCCGCAGCTCCCCCCGGATCATCCGGTTCTGCTGGTAGAACTCCTTCACCCACTGGCGGAAGAACTCGCCGGGGAAGGCCACGTACTCGTTCGCCCATTTATTGAGCGCCTGAAACCCCTCCACATAGGCATCGTTCCACAGGTTCCACCAGAGGTTCAGCCCCGTGGTCAGGTCCATGGTGGGCCGGAGGAGCTTGAAGCCGGCCTTCACCATGTCGGCCGGGATCTGCCCCAGCGTGTCCACGAACTTGTCGGCGTCGAAGTACCGGGGGTCGAGCCACACGCCGAACAGCCCCACCTTGGAGAAGTCGATGGGGCCGGCCATGTTGACGAAGTTCTTCACCGGGACCTCGGGGTGGGTGGCGATGAAGCAAGCCGACAGCGGCGCCCCCATGCAGTAGCCGAGCACGCTCAACTCCCGGGCCCCCGAGGTCTCGAGCACCTTCCGTGCCATGCGCGGGAGGATGCGGGTGACGCACTCCTCCAGCGTCAGCCGGTTGTCCTCGGGGCCGAAGACGCCCCAGTCCAGGAGGTAGAAGTCGAAGCCCTCGCGCGTCATGTGCTCGATGAAGCTCCCGCCCGGGAGCAGGTCGAAGATGTACGGCCGGCTGATCCCCAGGTTTGGGACGAAGAGGAGCGGGGTCCGGTACTTGCGCCTGGACTCGTAGCGGTAGAGGCGCGACTTGTTCTTCCGGTAGACCTCTTGCCGCGGCGTCGGCCCTACCGACGGGCCCTTCGGGTTCGCCACCATCTCGGCGAAGTTCTTCATCCGGCCGAGGTTCCGCTGGAGCTCCTCCTGCCACTGGGCGATGATCTCCGGTTCCACCCGCGGCGCATCGGCCACCATCGTGAAGCGCTGGGTCATCAGAGAACCCCCTGGGTTTTGAGCTCGGCCAGCCGGCCGGGACCGAGACCGAAGTACTTCGCGTACACGTGGGCGTTGTGATAACCGAGCGGGCGGCACGCCCACTTGAGGCGGGGCGGCGTCCGGGTCATCCGCCAGGCCGGCATCTGGAGCAGCAGCGTGCCGTACATGGGGTCTTCCACCCTCCTGAAGCAGCCCCGCTCCCACCAGTGGGCCTCCGTCAGCACCTTGGTGGGCGGGTTCATCGGGCCGAACACGATGATGCCCGGGCCCGGATCGGCGAGCACCTTTTTCAGTATCTCATCCGAGGTGAAGTTCATCGACCATTTTTCGATCTCGTCCCTCAGGAGGACTTCATTCTCAGGGTCGGTCCGCTGGAGGGTGGTGTTGAAGCGAGGGTCCTTGGCCAGCTCCGACCGGCCCATGATCCGGCAGATTGCCTGGAAGTTCGGGTCGGTGTAGCCGGCGATGAAAGCGTAGCCGTCCTTCACGCGAACAAAGGTGTAGGGGAAGACGGCCAGCTCGTAGAGCCCCGTGCGCCCCCTGACCTGTCCCGTCGCGTGGTAGAGCAGCACGGTGTACTCGAGGTAGCGCATGAGCGCCTCGGCCCCCGACACGTCGATCATCTGGCCCTGGTTGGACGTCTCCCGCCAGTGGACGGCGGCCAGCACCCGTAGATGAGCCGCGGGTTCGCCTTCGCAAGGTGGCGGTAGCCCAGGCCCAGCCGGTCCAGGAAGCCCGGCTCGAAGCCCTCGATGAGGACGTCGGCGCGCGCCGCCAGACCCTTGAGCAGGCTGCGCCCCGCCTTCTTGCCGAGATTCAGCGTGACGCAGTACTTGTTCCGCGCCTCGGCGACGAACGCCAGGCCGGTACCGTTGGCCGTCGCGTCCGCGGGACCGCAAGCGCGAAGGGGATCGCCGCCGGGGGGCTCCAGCTTGATGACCTCCGCCCCGAGCTCGGCCAGATACGTCCCGGTCAGGAACGCCCCGTAATGGCCCTGGGACACGTCCAGCACGACGAGGTCGTCCAGCGCCTCGGGCATCTCCGACGCCCGGGCCGGGTCTTCCTCCCGCTTGATCCAGTCGTACCAACTCTCGCTCTCGCTCATAGCACCCCTTCGCGAGCCTCCGAGCGCCGGCTTTGCCGGCGCAATCCTCGGGGGGAGGAATCGGAAGGGGGGCGGAGCCCCCCTCCGAGGTTCACTGGAGGAGGGCCTCGCCATGCCAGCCGTCGGGTGGTTTCGCTCCTATCCGCTCGCCCCACTTGCCGATGACGCCGCCGGCCTCCAGCGAGCGGATCTCCTCGTCGGAGAGGCCGAGAACCTTTTTCAGAACGAACTCGTTGTGGAAGCCCACGGGCTTCCCCGCCCACTTGATCCGGGCCGGCGTGGCGGAGAGCTTCGGGGCCGGCCCGTACTCCACCATGGTTCCGTACACCGGGTCGTCGTGCTCCCACACCGAGCGCCGGGCGCGGAGGTGGCGGCTCTCGTAGTGGTCCTTCCCCGTCCGCACGGGGGCGGCCGGCACGCGGTGACGGCGGGCGATCTTCTCGACCTCCGATCGGGTGCGCTTCTCGCACCATGCCTGGATCATCCCGTCCAGTCGATTCACGTCCTTCGGGCCGTTCCGCGCGAGCCCGGGCTTGCCGAGCATCCGGCACAGCCCGCGGCGCTCGGCGCCGGTCCCCGCCACCAGGGCGACGAACCCGTCCTTGCAGCGGAACACGCCCGACGGGGAGAACACGGGATCGCAATTGCCCGTTTGTGGACGATCCCGCTTGGTGAGACCCGCGTACAGCCACGTCCAGTCCATGGCGCGGAGCAGCCCTTCGCACTGGGCCATTTCGACGAACTGCCCCTCGCCCGTCCGGTCGCGCCAGCGGAGCGCCGCCAGCGCGCCCAGGGCCGACATGCAGGCCCCGTACCAGTCGCCGAGGTAATTGCCGATCTTCGTCGGGTGCCCCCCGGGGGTCCCCGTGATCGCCGTCAGCCCCGACACGGCCTGGGCGAGGCCATCGTAGGAGGCGCGCCCGCGGGCGAAGGGCCCCCACTGGCCGAAGCCCGTGTTGGCGACGTAGATCAACCGCGGATTGACCTCGCGGAGCTGCCGGTAGCCGATCCCGAACTTCTCCTCCAGCGTCCCCGCCTTGAAGTTTTCGATCACGATGTCGGACCGCGCCGCCAGCTTGCGGATCAGCGCCTGGCCGGCGGGCTTGTGCATATCGATCCCGACGTGGTATTTGGAGTGGTTCATGCCGAAGAAGGCGACGGAGACGTTCTTCCAGAAGAAGGAGGCGCTGCCGAGGATTCGCGTGACGTCCCCCTGCCCCGGCATCTCCACCTTGATCACCTCGGCGCCCAGCTCGCCCAGGAAGTCCGCGGTGGCGGGGCCGAAGATGATGACCGACAGATCGAGCACTCGGATCCCGCGGAGCGCCTCGGGCTTCTCGTGGATCCGGGCCGGATCGAACAGCTGCGCGGCCCACTTGAAGTAGGAGTCCGTCACGGCGCGAGGATGGTAACACCCTTGCCTCCGGCCGCGCAAGGCGGGCGGCCCGGCGCCCCCGGCCCGAGTGTGCTATGATCCCCCTGCCAACTCACCCATGCCTCGTGCGGAGGGATCACCCATGAAGAAGACGCGACCCTATGTCGTCACCTGCCTGGTGCTGGCGGCCATTGCCGTCGCCTGGCCCGGCGCCGCCCTGGCCCAGCAGCCGATCAAGATCGGCGTCGTCCAGGGGATCAGCGGACCCTTCGAGGTCTACGCGAACCAGATGGTCACCGGCTTCAAGCTCGGCCTCGAATACGGCACCGGCGGCAAGATGGAGCTGCTGGGCCGGAAGATCGAGCTCATCATCGAAGATGACCAGCTCAAGCCCGACGTCTCCAAGCGCCTGGTCACCAAGCTCTACTCTGATAACAAGGTGGACCTGGTCGTGGGCACCACCAGCAGCGCCGCCGCGCTGGCGATCCTCCCCGTGGCGGCCGAGTTCAAGAAGGTCCTGATCGTGGAGCCGGCCGTGGCGGACAGCATCACCGGCGAGCACTGGAACCGCTTCATCTTCCGGACCGGACGTAACTCCGGCCAGGATGCCATCTCCAACGCCCTCGCGGTCGCCAAGCCGGGTAACCTCGTTGCGACCATCGCCCAGGATTATGCCTTCGGCCGCGACGGGGTCGCGGCCTACAAGGCCGCCGTGGAGAAGCTCGGCGCCAAGGTCGTCCACGAGGAGTACGCGCCGGTCCAAGCGACCGACTTCACCGCGCCCATCCAGCGGATCATCGGCGCTTTGAAGGACAAGCCGGGGACGAAGTTTGTGTTCGTGATCTGGGCCGGCAAAGGCGGCCCCTTCCCCCAGCTCGTTGCGAGCCGTCTCGACAAGTACGGGATCACCCTGACAAGCGGCGGCAATGTGCTCGACGTCCTCAAGGCCGCCAAGGCTATGAACCTGGAGGGGATGGTCGGCGCCGGCTACTACTATTACGAGAACCCAAAGAACCCGGTGAACGACTGGCTGGTGAAAGAGCACCAGAGGCGTTTCAACGCGCCCCCCGACTTCTTCACCGCCGGCGGGTTCGCGGCCGCCATGGCGGTGGTGACGGCCGTCAAGAAGGCCGGCGGGACCGATTCGGAGAGGCTCATCACGGCCATGGAGGGCATGGAATTCGACACGCCGAAGGGAAAGATGATCTTCCGCAAGGAGGACCATCAGGCGCTCCAGTCCATGTATGCCTTCAAGATGATCTCCAAGCCCGACGTCCCCTGGCTCATCCCCCAGCTGACCAGGGAACTGACGCCGCAAGAGACCGCGCCACCGATCCAGAACAAGCGCTAGCCGACGGGGTCCGCGCCGGGGCGCGCTCGACTGCCCCCTCACCCAACCCCACTCGGATCCCCCTCAGCTCTTCTCCTCTCCCCACTGGGGAGAGGTAGGGTGAGGGGGAGAGGAGACAGGTGAGGGGGTCTCCGGCCCCGACGCCTTCTCAATCCCATGGCATCCGCTCCCGTCATCTCGACGCGCGACCTCACGATCCGGTTCGGCGGCCACGTGGCCGTCGATCACGTCACCCTCGACATTGCGCCCTTCAGCCTCAAGTCGATCATCGGACCCAACGGCGCCGGGAAGACGACGTTCTTCAACCTCCTGAGCGGCCAGTATCGGCCGACGGAAGGCCGGATCTATTTCAAGAGCACAGACATCACGGGGCTCGGCGCCGCCGCGCGCACCCGCCTGGGAATCGGTCGCTCCTTCCAACTCACCAACATCTTCCCGACGCTCACCGTGCTCGAAAACGTCCGCATGGCGGTTCAGGGGCGCCGCGGGCCGGGCTTCAACGCCTGGCGCGACTACCGGAGCTTCCCCGAGCTCGAGGACCGCGCGTACGAAGTTCTCGCGGCGGTCCTGCTCCATTCCAAGTGGAGCGCCCCGGCGAGCGATCTGAGCCACGGGGAGAAACGGAAGCTCGAGGTCGGGATTCTCCTCGCCCTGGAGCCGGAGGTCCTTCTCCTTGACGAGCCCACGGCCGGGATGTCGCTGGAGGAGGTCCCCACCATCATCGCCCTTATCGAGGGGATCAAAGCCCAGCGGGACCGGACAATCCTCCTGGTCGAGCACAAGATGGACATGGTGACGGCGCTGTCCGATTCGATCGCCGTCCTCCAGGACGGTCGGTTGATCGCCGACGACACGCCCGAGAACATCAGCCGGAACTCCGAGGTCCAGGCCGCGTACTTCGGCGGCGGAGTGGGAACCCGTGCCACCTGAGCCGACGCACGGCTCCCCGCCCCTCCTCGAGGTCGAGGACCTCCACACCTACATCGGCCAGCACCATATTCTCCAGGGCGTCTCCCTCCGGGCGCGCCGTGACGCCGTGACGGTCATCCTCGGGCGAAACGGGGCGGGCAAGACCACGACGATGCGGACGATCGTCGGGCTCCTGCGCCCCCGCGCGGGAGCGATCCGCTTCGAGGGACGCCCGATCCACGGCCTCCCCCCCTACGAGATCGTCCGATTCGGCATCGGGTTCGTGCCCGAGGGGCAGGGCATCTTCGCCACGCTGACCGTGGACGAGAACCTCCGCGTCGCCATGCGGGACGAGAGCCCCGAGAGCCGCGACCGCCTGCCGCGGATCTTCGCGCTCTTCCCGGCCCTCGAGCGCTTCCGCCAGGCGCGCGCGGGAACGCTCAGCGGCGGCCAGAAGCAGATGCTCTCCATCGCGCGCGCCTTCGTGAACCCGAACCGGTTGCTGCTCATCGACGAGCCGTCCAAAGGGCTGGCGCCGATCATCGTCGAGCACCTCGTCGCCGCCCTCCAGGAGATGAAGAGCCAGGTCACGGTCCTCCTGGTGGAGCAGAATTTCGCCATGGCCAGCGCGCTCGGCGACGACTTCTACCTTCTCGACGACGGGCGGACCGTGCACCACGGGCGCATGGTTGATCTCGTCCACGACCACGCGCTCAAGAAGCGGTACTTGGGCGTATGAGGCGCGCGGCTCCGATCCTCGCCGCAGCGGCGCTGTTCGTGCTGCCTCTCGCCTTCATGGACGCGCGCACCTACGTCACCCTGACCGTCGCCGGCCTCGCCATGGGGATGCTGATCTTCCTCGTCGCGGCGGGGCTGACCCTCATCTTCGGGCTCATGGACGTCCTGAACTTCGCCCACGGCGCCGTCTTCTCCTGGGGCGCCTACGTCGGCTTCAGCGTCGCCCTCCTCCTCAACCAGCGTTGGGGGTGGGCGACTGCTCCCTCCGTCACCCTGAACGTGCTCCTGCTCGCCGCGGCCATCCTGGCCGCGATGGTCGTGGCCGTGGGTCTGGGCATCCTCCTCGAGCGCGTCATCGTGCGCCCCGTGTACGGCAGGCACATGTTCCAGATCTTGATCACCCTGGGCGCGACCATCGTCATCGAGGAGCTGATCCGGATGATCTGGGGTCCCAACGACCAGGTCATGCCCGTCCCCCTGACCTTCCAGGGGTCCTGGGACATCGCCGACGTCATCGTGCTGCGCTTCCCGGTGGTCGCGATCGTCCTGGGCGTCCTCGTCTATCTCGGCATCACCCTCCTGCTCACGCGCACCCGCGTCGGGCTGATCGTCCGCGCCGGCGTCGAGAACCGCGAGATGATCCAGGCGCTCGGCCACAACATCTACCGCTACTTCACCCGGGTCTTCGCCGCGGGCTCGGCGCTCGCCGCCCTTGGGGGGGTCATGTGGGCGATGTTCAGCCAATCGGTCCGGCCCGCGATGGGGGGGGAGCAGCTCATCTTCGCGTTCATCGTGGTCATCATCGGGGGGCTCGGCAGCGTGACGGGCTCGCTCCTGGGCGCCCTCATCGTCGGGCTCTCGTACAACTACGTCGCGTTCCTCGTGCCCAAGGCCGCGATCGGGATCAACATGGCGATCATGGTGCTGATTCTTCTCCTCCGCCCCACGGGGCTCTTCGGGAGCGGCAAGTGACCGAGGCGCGCCTCACGCCCGTCCAGCGGGCCCGCCAGGCCGAGCGGGGGCGCCGCTTTCGACAGCCCGCGCCATATCTGCGGCTGGCGTGCCTCGTCCTGGCCGCCCTGGTCCCCCTGGTGGTGCCCTCCTTCCAGGTGCTGGACCTCGCCGCGAAGATCGCGATCTTCGCCGCCCTCGTCGCGAGCTACGACGTCGTCCTCGGCTACACGGGGATCGTCTCCTTCGGCCACGCCATGTTCTTCGGCTTCGGCGCCTATGCCGTGGCGCTCTCGCTCGGCAAGTTCGGGGCGCCGACGTACGGCCATCTGGCGGCGGGCTTCCTGGCGGGCGTCGCCCTCTCCGCGACCATCTCCGTGCTGATCGGGGCCTTCTCCCTCCGCGTCAAGGCGATCTTCTTCGCCATGATCACGCTCGCCTTCGCCGAGTTCGCCCTGATCCTGGCCGTCCAGCTCACCCATATCACCGGCGGCGAGGACGGTCTGAGCCCCACGCTGCCGGGGATCTTCGCGGTGAGCTACGAAGGCGGGCGGCTCGGCGGCATCCCCGTCACGGGGCGCCTGGTCACGTACTACTTCATCCTGGCGATCTGCCTCGTCCTCTTTGTCGTGATGGCCCGGTTCATCCACTCCCCGCTCGGCCGGACGCTCCAGGCTATCCGCGACAACGAGCTCCGCGCCGAGGCCCTCGGCTTCCGGACGTTTGTCTTCCAGATCGCTTCTTCATCCTTCGGCAGCGTCGTCGCCACGGTCCTGGGGGGCTGCTACGTGATGTGGGTGCGCTACGCGAACCCCGAATCGGTGCTGGGGATCCACGTCATGCTGGATCTCCTGCTGATGGTGATCATCGGCGGCATCGGCACACTCTACGGCGGCATCATCGGCGCGACCTTCCTGCTGACGTCCCAGACCCTGCTCCCCCACCTGCGGACCCTCGCCGCCTCCGTCTTCGCCGGATCCATGGTGATGCAGCGCATGACGGAGCGCTGGCTCCTCTACTTCGGGATCCTGTTCATCCTCATGGTCTTCTTCTTCCCCAAGGGGGTGATCGGGACCGTCCGGGACGCCCTCGCCCGTCGCGCCCCCTCACCTTCATCCTCTCCCCCTCACCCCGACCCGCCCGCAAGGGGCGGGTGCCCGACAAGGTAGCTCGCCTTCGCTCGCATCTTGCGTGAAGGGAGGAGAAGAGGTGAGGGGCGTCGGGTAGGACACGCCGAGGGGACAAAAAAGGGGACCCCACAGGGTCCCCTTTGTCGCCTCCTCGCGGTCCGAGCCTACGTGCCGAACATGCCCCCCACCTTCATGGCGAGCCCCATGTCCCCCTTCAGCTTCAGCTTCCCGGACATGAAGGCCATCTGCCCCGACAGCTTCCCCGCCAGCATGTCCAGCCAGTCCTGGCCGGACATCGTCAGGGTCAGGGCGGGACCGGCTGCGGCCCCGGGGGCGACGGCGCATTTGCCGTCCTTGATCGTCGCGTTCCAGGTTCCCCCGCCCTCGCCGGTGATCTCGTACTGGATGACCGCGCTCACCCCGGCCGCCTTCTCCGGCTTGAAGCGACTCGCCATCATGTCAAACGTTTCCTTGACGGTTGGCATAGGCACTCCTCCTTTAGTCCGGATTATTCATGAACGTACATGGGCGCGGCGAGCGGGTCCTGTCGCAGGGTGCGGCCCCGCGGGCCATGCTCCGTCACCCGCTCGCCCGAACGCAGCTCAGGGAGCTGCGGACGCGCCGAGGGGGTCCCACTCCGCCCGTCCCGCGGGGCCGCACGCCGCGCCACCCGCCCCGTCACACGCCCGCCGTTCATGAATAGTCCGCTTTGGGTTGGCTATTTGCCTTTGAACTCGGCAGGGCGCTTCTGAAAGAACGCCTGGATCCCCTCCGCGGCGTCCTCCGTCTTCAGCACCTGCACGAAGGCCCGGATTTCCGCCGCGAGGCCATGATCGATGTCGGTGTTGAGCCCCTCGTCCACCACGTTCAGAATGAGCCGCGTGGCGATGGGCGCCCGCTTGCCGATCTGGCGGGCGAGGGCCTTGGCGTCGTTCAGCGTCTCCCCTTCCTTCGACAGCTTGTTCACGAGACCCAATTGGAGGGCATCGGCCCCCGGGATCTGGGTGCCCAGGATCAGGAACTCGAGCGCCTTCGTCCGCCCGATGAGGCGCGGCAGGCGCTGGGTGCCGCCGTAGCCTGGAATAATCCCGAGGTTCGACTCGGTCTGCCCCATCCGCGCCGTCTCCTTCAGGATCCGCAGGTGGCAGGCCATGGCGATCTCGCACCCCCCACCCGTCGCGTGCCCGTTCACCGCTGCGATCACGGGCTTGGGAAACCGCTCGATCCGGCGCAGCACACCGGTCCCGAATTTGAGGAACTCCTCCAGATTTCCCCCCGAGAACGCCGAGCCCAGGTCCGCGCCGCCGCAGAAGATCCTGTCGCCGGCTCCAGTAATAATCACGGAGAGAACGGGGGGGTCCTTCTCCAGCTCGGCCAGGGCGGCGTCCAGATCCCGCACCAGCTGCTCATTGATCGCGTTGGCCGGGGGACGGTTCAGCGTGATGACGGCGTACGACTCCTCGCGGGTCAGGATCAGTGTGTCATAGCCCATGGGTGTCCTCTATGGTTTGGTGGCGAGCCCCTTCAGGAAGATGTCCGCCACGGCATCGGCGGTCTCGGAGAGCCCGTAGCCGCGCTTGCCCAGCACCCAACTCGTGGCCATCTGATCCATGGCCCCGAACAGGACCTTCCGCACCGTCTTGACGGGAAGATCGCTCCGGAACAGCCCGGCGGCGATCCCCTCCTCCAGCACCGAGGAGATCAGATCGAAGTAGCCGCTGACCTCGTTGGCCGAGGCGCCCCGGAAAAACTTCTGACCCTGCCGGAGCTCCACCTGGACGACCTCGGCCATTTCGGGGTGGTCCTCCAGGAGCTTGAAGTGCAGCGTGATCAGCCGGCGCAGCTTCGACACGGCGTCGGGCTCCGCGGAGATGGCCTTCCGGACGGTGGCGACGAACTCCGCCATCTTCTCGCGGAAGAGCGTGACCAGGATCTCGTCCTTGGTCTTGAAGTAGAGGTAGATGGTCCCGCTGGCGATCCCCGCCTCCTTGGCGATGTCGGAGACGCGGGAGTTGTAGTAGCCGTTTCGGGCGAAGATTCGAACGGCCGCCTCGATGATCTGCTGGTGCTTGTCCGGCTCAGGCATGACAGGGGTGACTGAATCGCCATTCATTTGTAACACCCGGGGACGGGGCTGTCAAACCCAAAAAATCCAGACGGGCGAAGCCGAGAGAGGCCGAGCGCAGGTGCGCCGAGGCCGGCGGGCAGGCAGTCTTCCGAGTTCGCGTGGGTCCATTCTCGGCCCGTCGGGAGGCCCGGCGCCTGGCCCTGCGGCTCGCGGCGGCAGGCTACCCCGTGATCGTCATCGGCGAGTAAGCCCCCGTATCTGCTACCATGCCGCTCATGGAGATCAAGTACCGGATCGGGATCATGCCGGGGCCATGGCCGGCGGGACCGGCAGGGGCGTCGTTCCTCTGGGAGCTCACGGACCTCTGCGAGAGGAGCGCCATCGACTCGATCTGGTTCTCCGAGCGCCTCTCCTCCCCCACGCCCGTCCCCGAGGTGATGACCACCCTGGCGGCCATCGCCGCCCGCACCGTGCGGCTCAAGTTCGGGCCGAGCGTGCTGGTCCTGCCCTACCGGACTCCCGTCGTGGCCGCCAAAGAACTGGCCACCATTGACTACCTGTCGGGCGGCCGCCTCCTCCCCGCCGTGGGGGTCGGGGTCGAATTCCCGAAGGAGTTCGAGGCCTCCGGCGTGCCCTTCGGGGAGCGGGGACGCCGCACGGACGAGGCCATCCAGGTCATCCGCCGGCTCTGGCTCGAAGACGAGGTCACCTTCCACGGCGAGTTCTACCGCCTGGATCGCATCACGATCCTTCCCAAGCCCGCCCAGAAACCGCCTCCCATCTGGATCGGCGGGAAGAGCGGCGCGGCCACGCGCCGGGCCGGCAGGCTGGGGGACGGCTGGATCCCGTCGTTCATCACGCCCGAGGAGTTCAGGCAGGGGGTGGAGCACGTGCAGCGGCACGCGCGCGAGGCCCGGCGCGAAGTCCCGGCCGACCACTTCGGCGCCCTCATCACCTACGCGTTCGCCGACTCGCCCGCCGCCGCGCTGAAGCTGGCAGGCCCCTATATCCCGCGGAATCGCGTGGACGAGCCGACGCTGGCCGCGAGCACCGCCTTCGGGCCTCCCGAGGTCGTCGTCCGGAAGCTCGAAGAATACGTCGGCGGCGGCGGCTCCAAGTTCATCCTCCGCCCCCTCTGCCCGCCCGAGCAGATGCTCGACCAGCTCTCCCGCCTGGCGGAGGAGGTCATCCCGACCTTCCACCGCCGCGGGGCCCCTGCGACCGCGTGAACCGACGCCGCCTGCCGGCACCGGACAAGGGAAGGGCCTCTACCCTGAGCGAGGATGACGCCCATCAGGCGGCCCGGCCCACCAGGCAGCTCGGGCTCTTCGACGCCATCTGCATCATGGTGGGCATCGTCATCGGGGTGGGAATCTACGAGTCCCCGCCGCGCGTCGCGGCGACTGTTCCGGGGCCCGCGGCGCTGTTGCTCGTCTGGGCCCTCGGCGGTCTCCTGGCATTCATCGGCGCCCTCTGCTACGCGGAGCTGGCCACCGCCTATCCGCGTTCCGGCGGAGACTACGTCTACCTCACCACGGCCTACGGGTCCTGGGTCGGCTTCCTCTACGGATGGGCGGAGCTCCTCGTCATCAGGACGGGATCCATCGCCGCCATGGCATTCGTGTTCGCCGACTACATGACGCGAATCGCCCCCCTGGGGCCGCGGTCGCCGGTCGTCTACTCGGCCACCCTGGTCGCCCTGCTCTCGCTCCTGAACGTGCTGGGAGTCCGCGAGGGGAAATGGACGCAGAACACGTTGACGGTGAGCAAGGTGCTGGGGCTGTCGACGATCGCGGCGATCGGCGTGGTCTCGCCGTTCGGCGGCGGCCCGCCGCCCCCGGCGCCCCACGGCTCCGCCGGATCCCTCGGCCTGGCAATGATTTTCGTGCTCTGGACCTACGGAGGCTGGAATGAGAACGCCTACGTGGCGGCCGAGGTGAAAGAGCCCCAGCGGAACATCCCCCGGTCCCTGCTCCTGGGCACGGGCCTCGTGACCCTCGTGTATCTGGGCATCAACTGGGTATTTCTCCACGGCCTGGGCTTCGACCGGTTGAGGTCCTCGCAGGCCGCCGCAGCTGACCTTCTGGCGGCGCCCTTCGGAAGCGCGGGGGAGAGGTTGATGGTGGTTCTCGTGGCGGTCTCCGCCGTCGGAGCCGTGAACGGCCAGATCTTCACCGGCGCACGGATCGGGTACGCCCTCGGGACGGATCACTCCGCGCTGTCCCGCCTCGGCGCGTGGAGTCGGCGCTTCGGCACGCCGGCCTGGGCCCTCATCGCCCAGGGGCTCATCACGCTGACGTTGATCGCCACGCTCGGGTCGCGGGACGGCTTCGAGACCCTCGTCAAGTATACGGCTGCCGTCTTCTGGTTCTTCTTCCTCCTGACCGGCCTTGCGTTGCTCATTCTGCGGCGAACGGATCGCGAGCGGCCCCGCCCATACCCCGTCCCCGGGTACCCGTTCACGCCGCTCGCCTTCTGTGCATCCTCGGCGTATATGCTCTACGGGTCCCTATCCTACGCGCCCCTGGAGTCGCTCTGGGGAGCCGCGCTCGTACTGAGCGGGCTCCCGCTCTACTGGCTCTCCTCCGGAGGCGCCAAAGAACGGGGGAGACCATGAACACTGCACGCCCGGGGAGTCCGGTGCGCGTCCGGCACGCGCTCGGGCGGGGCCGATGGTGGATGGGGCTCGCGCTGGTGGCCGGCGCCTGCGCGCCGCTGCTGCCCGGGCAGGAGGTGCCCTACGTCCAGACGCCCCACCACGTCGTCGAGGCCATGCTCCGGCTCGCCGCCGTGGGGAAGGACGACGTCGTCTACGACCTGGGCTCGGGCGACGGCCGGATCGTGATCGCCGCGGCCCGGGACTTCGGGGCGCGGGGAGTGGGGATCGAGATCGACCCGCGGCTCGTGGCCGAGAGCGTGCGCTGGGCCCGGTGGGCCGGCGTGGCCGAGCGCGTGCGCTTCGTCCAGCAGGATTTCTTCCAAACCGACCTCAGCGAAGCCACTGTCGTCACGCTCTTTCTCGGGCGCGAGCTCAACGCGCGGCTGCGCCCCAAGCTGCTGCGCGAGGTCCGCCCCGGGGCGCGGATCGTCTCCCATCGCTTCGACATGGGCGACTGGCCCCCCGAGCGAGAGGTCCGCGTCGCGATGGACGGGCCCGCGGAAGCGGTCTACTTGTGGGTGGTCCCCGGGAGGGGAAAGGGGGTTCGATGAACAGCCGCCGGCCATGGCTCACGTTGCCCCTCGTGGCACTCGCGGTGGTGGCGCTGGCCGCGCAGTCGGTCCACCTTGACGACGCCGCCATCCGGGTCGAGGTCGAGAAGATTCGCCAGCCCGGCATGATGAATGTGCCGCGCGCGGACGGCGAGTTCCTCCACGACCTGATCGTCGTGCGCGGCTATCGGCGCGCTCTCGAGATCGGCACCTCGAACGGCTACTCGGCGGTCTGGATCGCCCTCGCCCTGCGCAAGACGGGCGGCCGGTTGGTCACGCTCGAGATCGACGCGCGCCGCGCCGACCTGGCCGCGGAGAACTTCAAGCGCCTGGGCCTGGAGCCCTACGTGGATCTGCGCCGCGGCGACGCGCTGAAGCTGATTCCCGCGCTCGAGGGCCCGTTCGATTTCGTCTTCATCGACGCCTGGAAGGAGGACTACCCGAAGTACTTCGACCTGGTCTTCCCCAAACTGGGTCCCGGCGGGGCGATCCTGGCGCACAACGTGCTGTCGCACGCACCTGAGCTGAAGGCCTTTCTGGAGATGCTCCAGACTCACCCCCAGCTCGAGACGCGCATCGAGCGGCGCAGCTCCGCCGGTATCTCCGTCAGCATCAAGAAGTGAAACCGACCCTCGGCGGTCAGGCTCGGAGCAGGTCGGCCAGGACATCCGGGTCCACGTTCCCGCCGGACAGCACGACCCCGACCCGCGCGCCCTTGGGCAGCGTGAGCTTCCGCGCCAGCAGCGCCGCCGCGGGCACCGCCCCTGTCGGCTCGACCAGGAGCTTGGCCCTGAAGAGGAGGAACCGCAGCGCCTGAACAATTTCCTCGTCGCTGACGAGAAGGATCCCTTCGAGGTTCTTCTGAAGAACGGGGAAGGTCAGCAGGCCGGGGCTGAGATTCCGGATCCCATCGGCGATGGTGGGCGGGGGCGGGATCGTCACGCGCTCCCCCTTCTGGAGCGAGAGCCACGTGTCGTTGGCCGTCTCGGCCTCCACGCCGAACACGTGCGTCGCCGGGTCCACGGCCTTGGCCACGGTGCTGCACCCCGCCATCAGCCCGCCGCCCCCCACCGGCGTGAGGAGCGCATCCAGGACGGGCACGTCCTCGAAGAGCTCGAGCGCCGCGGTCCCCTGCCCTGCCATGATGGCAGGGTCATCATACGGCGGCACCAGTACGCGACCCGTCTCGGCCTCCAGGCGGCGCGCGATCGCCTCCCGATCCTCCGTCTGGCGGTCGTAGAACACGACCTCCGCTCCGTAGCCGCGGGTCGCCGCGAGCTTCAGGCGAGGAGCGTCGCTCGGCATCACGATGACGGCGGACGTTCCGACGGTCCGCGCCGCGAGCGCCACGCCCTGGGCGTGATTCCCCGAGGAGAACGCCACGACCCCGTGCGCCCGCTCGGCCGCGGAGAGGCTCAGGAGCTTGTTGAGGGCGCCCCGGATCTTGAAGGAGCCGGCCCGCTGAACGTTCTCGCACTTGAAGAAGACCGAGTATCCCGTGGCCTCGTCGAAGGAGCGGCAGGTAATGACCGGGGTACGGTGGATCCGGTCGCGGAGGCGTCCCGCCGCTGCCCGGACGTCGTCCAGCGTGATCACGGGCCTACGCGGGCTTGAAGGGCTGAGCGGCCGTGGAGCGCTCCAGCGGCGGCGCGTAGATGACGAGGGCCTTGAGCGGGCCGGGGCCCAGGGACTCCACGCGATGAGGCGTCCCCGGAGGGAAGAAGCACGCCGTGCCCGGCCCCACCTCGCGCTTGTCCGCGCCTACCTCCACCAGCGCGCGGCCCTCGACGACGTACATGGCCTGCTCCACCTCGTGGGTGTGCCGCTCGGCCACTCCTCCGGGCTCAACGGTGCCTAACACCACCTCGACCCGGCTGGAGCCGTTGACGTCTTTGCCGACGAGCCGGCGGTTCACGGTTCCCGCGTGAAGGGGCGGTGAGTAGGCCGGCACGTCTTCGGGCCGCACGATGTACTTCATAGAGCCTCCCCGGCGCGGAAACCCTGCGCTTCAGCGCGGGGAGGAAGCGCCGATCTCGGATTATGTGGTAGACTATGCGCATGGAACTCGGACTCAAGCGCACCCGCAATGCGGTGTACCAGACGGCCTACCACGCCGTCTGGATTCCCAAGTACGGCAAGAAGGTGCTGGTAGGCGGGGTGGCCGAACGCCTGCGAGGCATCCTCCACGAGGTCTGTCAGGCCAAGGGGTTTGAGGTGCTGGCTCTGGAGATCCAGGCCGACCACGTGCACATGTTCTTCTCGGCACCGCCGGCCA
>JACPSW010000033.1:0-42985 GCA_016193045.1 Candidatus Rokuibacteriota bacterium
CTAGCGCGGACTATTCATGAACGGCGCGCGTGTGACGGGGCGGGTGGCGCGGCGTGCGGCCCCGCGGGACGGGCGGAGTGGGACCCCCTCGGCCCGTCCGCAGCTCCCTGAGCTGCGTTCGGGCGAGCGGGTGACGGAGCGCGCCCCGCGGGGCCGCACCCTGCGACAGGACCCGCCCGCCGCGCCCCTGTACGTTCATGAATAATCCGGACTAGTGAGTCGGAGGCGGGGCCACCAGCACCAGAATCAGCAGGGGATCGGTGCCGCTGTTTCTGAGTCCGTGCTCTACACCGGCCGGCGCGACGAGCGCCTCCCCCTCCTTCAGCGTCTCCTCCCGCTCCCCGAGCGAGAACCGGCCCGCGCCCCCGAGCACGTAGTATACCTTGTCCTGCGCGGCGTGAGTGTGCGGTTTCTGGGCCTGGCCGGGGGCGACACAGTAGAGGTCCAGCTGGAAGCGCGCGGTCCCCGCCAGGGCGATCTTGGCCAGCTTGTCGGGGTGGAACTTGACGTGGTCGGCGACCGTGATCTTCATTCAATTCCCTCCGTCTCGGGGAGAGCGCGCCCCAGGAGCTCCACGGGATGGAGCACCTCGATCGCGAGCCCGCGCTCGCGGCAGCCCCGCGCGATCTGGAGGAGGCAGCCCGGGTTTCCGGTGGCCAGGACGCCGGCGCCGGTGGCGGCGATGCGCTGGACCTTCCACTCGAGGAGCCGGCCGGCCATCTCGGGCTCCAACAGGCTGTAGACGCCGGCGCTGCCGCAGCAGAGGTCGCTGTCGGCTAGCTCGACCAGCCTTACGCCCGGGATCGCGGCCAGAAGCTTCCGCGGCTCGAGCCGCACCCGCTGGCCGTGAGCCAGGTGGCAGGGGTCGTGATAGGTCACCGTGAGGTCCAGGCGCCGGAGCGGGAGGTCGGCCTCCGCCAGCAGCTCCGACACGTCCCGGACCTTGAGCGCGAATGCTTCAACCTCGCGGTCGGCCGCGAGCCAGTGGGGGTACTCCCGCATGGCCGAGCCGCACCCGGCCGAGTTCGTGACGAGGAAGTCCACCTCGCGCCCGAAGCGGGCGAGGAGGTGTGTCGCGAGGGCGCGCGCCTCGTCGATCCGCCCCGTGTGGAGGTGGAGCGCTCCGCAGCAGCCCTGGTCGCGGGGAACGAGCACCTCGTACCCCGCCCACGTCAGGAGCCGCGCCGTCTCGGCGTTCACCTGGGGAAAGGCTAGGCGCTGGACGCACCCCAGGAGGAGACCGACGGTGCCCCGCTGCTTGCCCCTGGCCGCCAGCACCTCCGGGAGCGGCCCATCGCCCCCCGGCGGGGACGCGGGGAGCAGCGCCTCCAGGGCCCTGAGGCGGCTCCACGGGGCGAGGAGCCGGGTGGCTCTCACCAGGCGCTGGAGTCCCGCTTGCCGGTAGAAGCGCGCCGCTCCGAGGGCCCAGCCCAGGCGCTTCGGGTGGGACAAGAGGCCGAGGAGCGCGCCTGACAGCAGGCGCTCGCCGAGCGGTCGCGGCGCCCGACGCGCGATCTGGCCCCGGGTGGCTTCGAGCAGCCGGCCGAACGGGACTCCCGAGGGGCAGGCGGTCTCGCACGCGCGGCAGCCCAAGCAGAGATCGAGGTGACGGACGAGGGTGGGGGTCAAACCAACGCGGCCTTCAGCGGCAGCGCGCATGAGGTAGATGCGCCCCCGCGGCGAGTCCATCTCCTCGCCGAGCACCCGGTAGGTCGGACACTGGGGCAGGCAGATGCCGCAGTGGACGCAGGCGCGTATCCCCTCCAGGTCGGGAGGATCCCTGAGGTCGAAGGCGCCGAGCTGGCCGGCGCCGGCCAGCGTTTCAGATCTGATCGACATAGCGTCCGGGGTTCAGCGTCCCCAGCGGATCGAATTCGCTCTTCAAGCGCTTCATGAGGGCCAGGGTCGTCGGCTCGACGGGGCCCCAGACGTCCAGCCGCTCTTTGACCTCGCGTGGCGCGCGCTCCACCACGACGCTGCCTCCCGCGGGCGTCACGCGTTCCCTGAGCGGCGTGATGAGCCGCGTGTCCCAATCGGCAGCGGGGAGATTTCCGCGGACTGCCAGGTGGAGGACCCCGTTGCCGGCCTCTCCCAGGATTCCGGCGGCGATTCCGAGTTCCCCCGCGAGGCGCTGGATCTCGCCGCACAGGGCCGCGGCCTCCGACGGCGGCGCCGCGACCTTCAGCATCACGGTCGCCTCGGCCGGGAACCGCCAGGGCCTGGCCCAGAAGCCCCCTTCAGCGGTCGTGACCCGCCCGCCTTCCCCTCGAGCGATCGCGACAAGATCTTCTCCCTGAGCGGTCACCGCCTCGGGAACGCTCCCGAAGGAGACGGCCACCGCGGCACCGCCGGCTGCGCGGCCGGCTACCGCCGTGCCGCTCAGGATCGCGAGCCGGTTGGGCTGGAGGGGCGAATCGAGAATCGCCGCGAGAAGCCCGGCGGCCTGCTCGGCGGTCGGAAAGGTGACGAGCCACGTCCGCTCAGCTCCCGGGAGGGGATGGAGCCGAAGGGTTGCCTCCACGAGGACACCAAGCGTTCCCAGGGAGCCGACCATGAGCTTCGGGATGTCGTAGCCGGTGACTGACTTGACGACTCTTGCGCCCCCCCAGGTCACGGTGCCATCCGCCTGGACGAAGCGCACTCCCAGCAGGAGGTCACGCGGCGTGCCGTAGCGGTAGCGGAGCGGGCCGCTCGCATTCGTCGCGAGCACGCCGCCGACGGAGCGCGCGGAGCCGTCGAGCGGATCGAGGGGGAGGAACTGGCGCTGAGCGGCGAGCCGGGGCGCGAGGGCCGCGAGGGAGATCCCGCACTGCACGGTGGCGGTGAGATCGGCCGGCTCGTAATCGACGACGGCCGCCAAGCCCGAGAGATCCAGGACCCCGTCGAGCCGGCGCGGCGGATTGCCCAGGCCCATCAGGGTGCCGCTTCCCCGCGGCGCGACGGCCAGCCGTTCTTCGGCCGCGAGTCTCAGGAGGCGGCTGACGTCGTCCACGCTTTCCGGCCGGACGATCCACACGGGGAGGGCTCCGTCCACGGCGCAGCGGGCGAGGGAGGCGGAATCGGTAAGCAGCCGGTCCTTCCCGACGATGCCCGATAGGGCGTCAGTCAGGGCGTGCGACGAGACGGGCACGTCAAACCCAGGTGCCAGCGGGAAGCCGTCCCGCTCCCGGCGGCTGCAAGGCCTCGCCGCAGGCGGGGTGCGAGGGGAGGAGCTTCCCGGGGTTCATGACGTTCTGCGGATCGAACACCCGGCGCAGCCGGGCCATGAAGTTGAGATCCGCCTCGGCGTACTGGAGGGCGAGGCTCTTCGCCTTGTCAACCCCGACGCCGTGCTCCCCCGTGACGCTCCCGCCGAGCGCCAGGCAGGCGCGGAGGAGCTCCTCGTTGGCCTGGACGGCCCGCTCGAGCTGGCCCGGCTCCCGGTCGTCGTAGCAGATGAGCGGGTGCAGGTTGCCGTCGCCCGCGTGGAAGACGTTGGCGATCACGAGTCCGTACCGCCCGGAGATCGTCACGACCTCCCGCATGATCTGCGGCAGCTTCGAGCGCGGCACGACGGCGTCCTGGAGGAGCCAGTTGGGGGTGAGCCGGCCGACGGCGCCGGCGGCCTCCTTCCGCCCCTTCCAGAGGAGCGCGCGCTCGGCGTCGTCCCGCGCGACCCGGATCTCCAGCGCCTGGCGGTCGCGGCAGATCTCGGCCGCGCGCCGGGCCTGGGTCTCGATCTCCGCGCGGGGGCCGTCCAGCTCGATCAGCAGCACCGCGCCGGCTCCCTTGGGGTACCCGGCGCCGATCCCCTCTTCGATGGCACGGATGATCGGCGCGTCCAGGAGCTCCAGGGCGGCGGGGATGATGCCGGCGGCGATGATGCCCGAAACGGCCTCGGAGGCGTCCTCGACGCTGGAGAACACGGCCAGGGCCGTCTTCACCGCCGCGGGGGCGTGGAGGAGCCGCACCGTGACCTGCGTGAGGATCCCGAGCGTGCCCTCCGATCCGACGACCACCCCGGTCAGGTCGTAGCCCGGGCGCTCCTGGACTTTTCCGCCGAGCCGGACGACCTCGCCCGCTCCCGTGACGACTTCGAGCCCCAGGACGTGGTTGACGGTGATGCCGTACTTGAGGCAGTGGGGACCGCCGGCGTTCGTCGAGGCGTTGCCGCCGATGGAGGACACCATCTGGCTCGACGGGTCGGGGGCGAAGAAGTATCCGCGCTCTTTGACCGCGTTGGTGAGCCAGAGGTTGATCAGGCCCGGCTCGACGGTCGCGCAGCGGTTCGGCAGGTCCACGTCCAGGATCCGGTTCATGCGGGTGGTGGACACCATCACGCCGCCGTGAGGGGCCATGGCGCCCCCGATGAGACCGGTCCCCGACCCCCGCGGGACGAGGGGGACGCGCCCCTCGAGGCAGAGGCGCACCACGGACGCCACCTGCTCGGTGGAGGTGGGGAGGCAGACGGCGTCGGGGGCGCCCTTGTAGAAGGTGTGCATGTCGCACTCGTAGGTGAGCCGTCCCTCGGGCGTCGCGACGACCCCCTCGGGCCCCACGATGCGTTCGAGCGCGCGGATGAGCGCAGGCGTTACAGACATGAGGACCTTAAAACGAAGCCGCTGACCCTGGGCACGGCCGCGGCGCACGTTCGAGCGGCGGCTTGGCCGCCGCAACCATTCCTGGGGGGAGGAATCGGAAGGGGGGCAACGCCCCCCCGCCGAGGAATTATCCGATTCTCCAGGTGTCGCCGGAGACCAGGAGCTTGGCGACGTCACCGGGCCCCCGCTCGGCGATCGCCGCCCGCTCCTGCTCGAGGAGCACCTCCTCGTACGCGGGCGCCTCCACCTGCATGAGGATGCCGATCGGGATCGGGAAGTCGGGGGCCCACAGCTGGGATAGGACGTGGGCCTTCCAGGTGTTTCCGTCGTCGTGGACCCAGAGCACGCTCTCGGGCGCGTCCTTGACCCTGACGACGCGCGGCGTTGCGCCTTCGAGCACCAGGCCGTGGCGGTCGTCCACCGGGCCGAACAGGAGCGGTTTGCCATGCTCGAGCCGGAGCTCGTTCATGATCTTGGACTCCCGATCGTAGAGGACGTTCCAGGCGAGGTCGTTGTAGACGTTGCAGTTCTGGAGGATCTCGACGAAGGCGGCGCCGTGATGCTGCGCCGCCCGTCGGAGGGTCTCCTCCATGTAGGCCACGTTGCGGTCCACCGTGCGCGCCACGAAGGTCGCCCCCGCGCCCAGCGCGAACGCGCAGGGGCTGACGGGCCGGTCGGCGGATCCCGCGGGGGAGGACTTGGTCACCTTGCCCAGCTCGCTGGTGGGCGAGTACTGCCCCTTGGTGAGACCGTAGATCCGGTTGTTGAAGAGCAGGATCGTGACGTTCACGTTCCGCCGCAGCACGTGGAGGAGGTGATTGCCGCCGATCGAGAGGCCGTCCCCGTCGCCGGTGACCACGAAGACCTTGAGATCGGGCCGGGCCAGGCGGAGGCCGGTGGCGATGGCCGGCGCCCGCCCGTGGATCGTGTGGAAGCCGTAGGTGTTCATGTAGTAGGGGAAGCGGCTGGAGCAGCCGATCCCCGAGATGAACACGATGTTCTCGCGCGGGATGCCGAGATCCGGCATCATCTTCTGGATCGCGCTGAGGATCGCGTAGTCCCCGCAGCCCGGGCACCAGCGGACGTCCTGGTCCGACTCGAAGTCCTTCTTCGTGTACTTCTTCGGGGCCTCGGTGATTTCACTCATCGGCTCGCCTCGGACGGCGGGATTCGTCGGATTTCGCTCGCCTCGTCCGCTGGGGCCCCAGCCCCAGGCCGGTCTGCGGCTCGCAGTGCGGCCCCGCGACGTCCTGCGGCTCGCACGTCTGTCCCCAGGCTCGCCTCAGACGGCGGGGCCCCAGCCCCGCGACGTCCTGCGGCTCGCACTGCCATGCTCATCGCTTGTCCTTCAGGAGCTGGTCGATGGCCTCGCGGACCTCCTCGGTGGAGAGCGGCAGGCCGCGCACCCGGTTGAACCCCACGGCGTCCACGAGATACTCCGCTCGCAGGATGCGCACGAGCTGGCCGCTGTTGACCTCGGGGACCAGGATCCGCTCGTACTGGCGGAGGATCTGACCGAGGTCGGGCGGCAGCGGGTTCAGGTGGCGCAGGTGGACGCTGGCCACGGCCTTCCCGCTCTGCTGGACTTCCTCCACGGCGGCCGTGATCGTGCCGTAGGTGCTCCCCCACCCCACCACGAGCAGGTCGCCCGCGGCGGGGCCATTCACGGTGGTCGGCGGGATTTCCTGCGCCACGCGGCGCACTTTCTCCGCCCGCAGCCGCACCATCAAGTCGTGGTTGTCCGCGTCGTAGGAGACGTTGCCGGTGATGTTCTCCTTCTCCAGACCGCCGATCCGGTGCTCGAGGCCCGCCGTGCCCGGCCGGACCCAGGGGCGGGCCAGCGTCGCCTCGTCCCTCACGTAGGGGGCGAATCCCTCCGGGTTCGTCCGGAAGCTGACGGGGATGTCGGGGAGCGTCTTGGGATCGGGGATCAACCAGGGCTCGGCGCCGCTGGCGAGGTACCCGTCACTCAGCACGATGACCGGGACCATGTACTTCAGCGCGATCCGGATCGCCTCGTAGGCGACGAAGAAGCAGTCCCCGGGCGTCATCGGCGCCAGCACCACCACCGGCGACTCGCTGTTGCGCCCGTAGAGCGCCATGAGGAGGTCGGCCTGCTCGGTCTTCGTCGGCAGCCCCGTGCTCGGGCCGGCCCGCTGGACGTCGAAGATCACGATCGGCAGCTCCGCCATGACGGCGAGGTTCATGCCTTCCGCCTTGAGGGCGATGCCCGGCCCGCTGGACGCGCACACCCCGATCGCGCCGCCGAAGGCCGCCCCGACGATCGCCCCGACCGCGGCGATCTCGTCCTCCGCCTGGATCGCCCGGACGCCGAACCGCTTGTGCAGAGAGATCTCGTGGAGGACGTCGCTGGCCGGCGTGATGGGGTAGGCGCCGTACACCACGGTGAGCTTCGTCCGCTCGGCGGCGGCCAGGATCCCCCACGCCAGGGCGCGGTTCCCCGTGATGCTGCGGTAGAGCCCCGGCGGCATCTCCGCAGGCTCGATGCCGTAGCACTCCGTGAAGATCTCGGCCGTCTCGCCGTAGTGGTACCCCGCCTTCAGCGCCCGCGTGTTCGCCTCGGCGAACGCCGGGTTCTTGGCGAAGCGCTTGGTGATCCACGCCACCGTCGGCTCGATGGGGCGCGTGTAGATCCACGAGACCAGTCCGAGGGAGAAGAAGTTCTTGCAGCGCTCCTTCTCCTTGACGTTGAGCGGCAGCCCCTCGAGGGCGTCCATGGTGAGGCGCGTGATATCGACCTTGTGGAGCCGGTAGTGGTCCTCGAGGGCCGGATCGTCGAGGGGGTTGCCGGTGTACCCCGCGCGGTCGAGGTTTTTCTTCTCGAAGGCGGCGGTGTTCACGATGAGCAGGCCGCCGTCCTTCAGGTCGCGCTGGTGCACCTTGAGCGCGGCGGGATTCATCGCCACCAGGCAGTCGAGGCGATCGCCCGGCGTGTACACCCGGCGGCTGCCGAACTGGAGCTGGTAGCTGGACACGCCGAACAGAGTCCCCGCGGGGGCGCGGATCTCCGCCGGGAAGTTCGGCAGGGTGACGAGGTCGGCCCCCGCCCAGGCGGCCTCGGTGGCGAACTGCTCACCGGTCACCTGCATGCCGTCGCCGGAGTCTCCGGCGAAGCGCACGACCGCCCGGTCGAGCTGGCGCCGCGGCTTTGCGGCGGTCGCCGGAGAAGCGACGGCATCACTCATGAGATCGCCTCTCCCCCCTCCTAGCCGGCGTCCACCTGGAGCGGGCGCTTGATCTCGTCCCCCGGGCGCAGGTTCAGGACGGCCTCCGGGAAGATCTCCGCCAGCCACTTGACCACGTCGCTGACCGTCACGATGCCGATGGGGCGCCGCTCCGCGTCCACGAGCGGGACGGTCCGGTAGCCCGCGTTGTTCATCCGGTTCACCGCGTAGCAGATCCGGTCCTGGGGCGAGAGCGCTTCGGGGTCTCGGGTCATCACCTCGGCCAGCGTCGTCCGCTGGACGTCCCGGCTCTGGCCGACGACCCGCGTCAGCACGTCGCGCTCCGTGAAGATGCCGATCAGGCGCCCGTCCCCGTCCACGATCACCACCGCGGCGCGGCGGTTGGCCAGCATCGTGGTGATGGCCTCATGAACGGTGGCCGTCGCCGGCAGCCGAATGGGCTCGCTGGGGGCAAGGAGATTGACCGCGTCGTTGAGGAGCGCTCCCTCCAGCTTGTGGAACTCGACCTCGAGGGACTCCGAATACTCGTCCTGGAACTCGCTCATCTCCGTCACCATCCCTCAACGCCAGCGCGCGCAGGCCGCCCTCGCTGGCAGCACCGCAATGTGATTGGGTCAGCCCTCTACCTGGCTCGACCTGAAAGCCGGCGGACCAACCTCAATGGTATCGAAGTGACACGGGAATGGCAAGGTAAGACTACAGCTCGAGCAGGTCCAGCTTGGGCGCGCGCGTGAGATTGCGGCACCCGTCGGTGCCGACGACCACGAGGTCCTCGATCCGGACGGCCCCCCAGCGGGAATAGTAGAGCCCGGGCTCGACCGTCACGATCTGCCCGGTCCTGAGCCCAGCTCCCGCCTTGCTGATGCGCGGGGGCTCGTGGATGTCCAGGCCCACCCCGTGGCCGGTGCCGTGGAAGAATCCCTGCAGCCGGCCGTCCACCGGGCCGGTCTGGAACCCGCGGGCCTCCAGAGTGCGGGCGACCTCCTCGTGGATCGCCTGGCCGGAGGCCCCGTCCCGCACGAGCTCGATGCCGCGGAGCTGGGCGGCCAGGACGGCGTCGTACATCCGCCGGAGGTCATCGGAGGCCTTCCCCTTCACCACCGTCCGCGTCATGTCAGCGAAGTAGCGGGTACGGCTCGACCGCGGGAAGATGTCGAACACGATGGACTCGTGGGGGCGGATGGGGCCCGAGCCCTCGTTGTGCGGGTCCACCCCATCGATGCCGCACGCCACGATGGTGTGCTGGGCGACGCAGTCGTTCTCCATCAACGAGAGGTTGATGACCTTCTTCAGGTCTTCGGCGGTCAGCGGCTTGCCCCGCCAGAGGACTCCCTCCCCCGCGATCCGGCCCTCTCTCAACACCTGGAGGGCGGCTTCGAGGGCCGCTTCGGTGTGTCGCTGGGTTTCGGCGACGGCCGCGATTTCATCCTCCGACTTGATGAGGCGCTCGGGGAAGAACGGGTCCGGCCGCGTGGTCACGCTGACGCCCTTTTCCCTCAGGCGGTCGCCGTGCTCGAGGGGGAAGGCCGCCGGCACGGTGACCGCGGAGACCCCGTAGGCCTCCAGGAGCACGCTCACCGTGTCGATCAGGTGGGGGGACTGCCAGCGCTGGCGGGCCTTCCCCTCGTACTCCGCCAGGGACAGCACCTCGTCCACGCGGGCCTGGGCGCGCGCGCGGTCGATCTCGAGGTCGCTCATGAGCAGCACCTTGCGGGTCCCGACCTGCAGGAACACGAAGGGGTCCGGCGCCAGGAAGCGGGTCGCGTAGTAGAGGTTGGCGTCCGACTCGCTGCAGGCGATGATGAGGAGAGAGTCCTGGCTCACGCCGTTCCCCCCCTCCGAGTTTGGTAGAAGATCACGGGGTTGGATTCCCGGCCGAGCTCGTCCAGGTTGGCGATGCGGAGCTCGCCGCGCTGGAAGAGATACTCGACGTGGGCGCCGGCCTCCTCGAGCGCCAGGATGCGCGTGTACCCGCTCTTGGGGCCGAAGAGCCGCTTGGAGATCTCGACCAGGTGCGCAGGCTCCCGGCAGATCTCCAGCACCTGATTCAGGCGGCGCGTATGGTGGGCGGCGATCGCGTCGATGCGGGCGGCCAGGTCGGAAATGGCCTCTTCGTGGCCCGGAAGGGCCAGCGAGACCCCCTCGACGCGGCGGATCTTCTGGAGGGACCCGAGGTAATGCTCGAGCCCGCAGAACGGCGTGATGGAGCCGGGCGACTGGTGCGGGGTGATCCGGGAGAGGACGTGGTCGGCCGTGAAGAGCACGTCCTCCACCTGGAGGCAGATCTGCCCGGGGCAGTGCCCCGGGACGTGGTGGACGACGTAGCCGTTGATGATCCGGTCCCCGTCGCGCAGGATCCCGTCCAGCTCCACGGACTTGAAGAAGTGCTTGGAGAACCGGTACATCTCTTCCAGCTCCTGCCGGGCCTCGGGCTTGAGCCCCGAGCGCTCCATGAAGACCCGGAGGTCCTTGGAGGCCAGGACGATGCGCTCCTCGAAGTTGTTGAGCACCCGGGCGTCCAGCTCGTGGATGAAGACGTCCGCGTCGGTCTCGCGCGTGAAATAGGCCACGAAGCCGAAGTGGTCGATGTGCGAGTGGCTGATGACCACGTGCTGGACGGCGGGGAGGTCCACCGGCTCGCCGAAGCGCTCCCGGATCTCGGCGAACCCTCGCGTCAGATCCTCGACCGACTGGGGCGTGCCCGACCCCACGTCGAAGAGCGTGGAGCGGTCGCCGTCCAGGATCAGATAGATGTTGTTCACGTGGAGCGGAAAGGTTTCGACGGGGAGCTGGTAGATGCGGATCCCGGAGCGGGTCTCGTACCGACGGACGCGGGGCTCGACGGTCACTTGCCTAGAATACCACGACCCACGAAGGTGGCTCGCCTTCGCTCGCGCATCCCTTAGGTGGCCGCCTTGCGGAGCGACTCGATGAAGCGCGCGACGGTTGGCGAGAGGTGCTTCTGCCGGCGGTAGATGATCCCGACGGGGCGCACCAGGTCCGGGATGCCCAGGGGGACCGCGGCCAGGCTGCCGATCTCGGTTTCCTTCTGCACGGTGGGCCGCGGGAGGATGCTGACCCCGGCGTCGATGGCGATGGCCTGCTTGATCGTCTCGATGTTGTCGAACTCCATCACCACGCTCACCCGGACGTTGCGCTGTTTCAGGGCCCGGTCGATGGCCTTGCGGATTCCCAGGTCCGGGTCGAAGGCGACGAACTTCTCGCCGTTCAGGTCCTGGGGCATCACGCTCCGCCGCTTGGCGAAGCGGTGCGCGGGATGGCAGACCAGGACCATCTTCTCCGACCGCCACGGGATGACCCCCAGCGAGCGCGTGACCGGCGGGTACGACATGATCCCGATGTCCGCCTCGTCGTTGATCACCGCCTCCACCACCTTGTGGGGGTGGAGGCACTCGAGTTGGACCCGGGCCTGGGGGTGGGCGGACATGAAGGGCTGCATGTGGCGGCTGACGTCGTGGAGCCCCACGGAGTAGATGGCCGCCACGCGGACCGTCCCGTCCAGGCGGTTCCGCGACGAGCCGATGCGGGCCCGGGCCTGCTCGTAACGGTGGAGGACCTCCCGGCTGGCGTCGTAGAACACCCGCCCCTCCGGGGTGACCGTGAAGGGGCGCTTGGTCCTGTCCAGCAGCTGCACCCCGATGTCGCCCTCAAGCTGCTGGATCGCCTGGCTGGCGGCCGACTGGGAGACCTCGTTGGCGGCGGCGCCCCGGGAGAAGCTTCGCAGCCGCACCACGTCGCAGTAGAGCTGGAGGGTTTCCAGGTTCACGAAGCCACGTTACACTATTAGACCAGCTGATGCTCAGTATTTTTATTTTGGGCGTGACTTATGATTTGACTTCGTGTATCCTCACCGAAACGATTGTACCGATGCTTCACAAGCCCCCAAGGAGAGCCGCGTGAGTAACGAGACGGACCGGCCGGCGCCCACCCCGGGGGGCCTTCCCCCCGCCCAGGGCCTCTACGACCCCGCCCACGAGCACGACGCCTGTGGCGTCGGCTTCGTCGTGGACATGAAGGGGCGCAGGTCTCACGCCATCGTCACCCAGGCGCTGAGCGTCCTGAAGAACCTGCTCCACCGGGGCGCCTGCGGCTGCGAGGTCAACACGGGAGACGGGGCCGGCATCCTCATCCAGATGCCCCACGCCTTCCTGTCCCGGGAGTGCTCGCGGATGGGCATCACCCTCCCCGCCCCCGGGTGGTACGGGGCCGGCCTGGTGTTCCTCCCCACCGACCCCGCCCAGGCGGCCCGGTGCCGGCAGATCTTCGAGGAGATCATCCTGCAGGAGGGGCAGACGCTCCTGGGCTGGCGGGACGTGCCCACGGACGACTCGCCCGTCGGGCCGACGGCGCGGGCCGCTGAACCCGTCATCCGGCAGATCTTCATCGGGCGGAACGGGGGCATCCACGACGACCGGCAGTTCGAGCGGACTCTCTACGTCATCCGCAAGCGGGTGGAGCACGCCGTGTACGGGACGGACATGCCCCAGCGGAAGCTCTTCTACCTGCCGAGCCTGTCCTCGAACACCCTCATCTACAAGGGGATGCTCTCGGCGGACCAGATCGAGACGATGTATCCCGACATCGTGGACCCGGCCGTCGAATCGGCGCTGGCGCTCGTGCACCAGCGCTTCTCCACCAACACCTTCCCCTCCTGGCCGCTGGCCCACCCCTACCGCTACCTGGCCCACAACGGGGAGATCAATACGCTCCGCGGCAACATCAACTGGATGCGGGCCCGCGAGGCGCTCTGCGAGACCCCCCTCGTGCCGGACCTCAAGAAGATTCTCCCCATCGTGCTGGAAGGCGGGAGCGACTCGGCGATCTTCGACAACGTCCTCGAGTTCCTCGTCATGGCCGGCCGCCCCCTCCCCCACGCGGTGCTCATGATGATCCCGGAGCCGTGGAGCGGCCACGAGTCCATGCCGGACGAGCTCAGGGCCTTCTACGAGTATCACGGCTGCCTGATGGAACCCTGGGACGGGCCCGCCTCCATCGCCTTCACCGACGGTACCGTCATCGGGGCCGTCCTGGACCGGAACGGCCTCCGCCCCTCCCGCTACTACGTGACCAGGGACGGCCTCGTCGTCATGGCCTCGGAGGTGGGGGTGCTCGACATCCCGCCGGAGAACGTCCTGATCAAGGAGCGCCTCCATCCCGGCAGAATCTTCCTGGTGGATACCTCCCAGGGCCGGATCATCCACGACTCGGAGATCAAGCAGGCCCTGGCCGGCGAGCACCCCTACCGCCAGTGGCTGAAGCAGCACCTGGTCCCGCTCCAGGAACTGCCCCCGCCCCCGCACGTCCATGAGCCGGACCACGAGACGGTGCTCCAGCGGCAGCTGGCCTTCGGCTACACCCACGAGGACCTGCGCATCCTGATGGCGCCCATGGCCCGGAACGGCGAGGAGCCGGTGGGCTCCATGGGGACCGACACCTCGCTGGCCGTGCTCTCCAACCGGCCGCGCCTCCTCTACGACTACTTCAAGCAGCTCTTCGCCCAGGTGACCAATCCGCCGCTGGACGCGATCCGGGAAGAGCTGGTGACCCAGATGTCCACGACGACCGGGCCGGAGCGGAACCTCCTCCGCCCCGAGCCCGAGAGCTGCCGCCAGATCAAGCTCAAGACGCCCGTCCTGGACAACGAGGAGCTGGCGCGGATCCGCTACGTGGACCGCCCGGGCTTCAAGGCCACCACCCTCCCGATGCTTTTCCCCGTGGCCGACGGCACGGCGGGCCTCGCCCGGGCCCTGGAGGAGCTGTGCCTCAAGGCCGGCCAGGCTGTCGCCCTCGGGTACACCTTCCTCATCCTGTCGGACCGGGGCGTGGACAAGGACCTCGCGTCGATCCCGGCCCTCCTGGCCACCGCCGGGGTCCATCATCATCTGGTGCGCGAGGGGACGCGCACCCGGGTCGGCCTGATCATCGAGAGCGGCGAGCCGCGCGAGGTGCACCACGCCGCGCTCCTGATCGGCTACGGGGCGGGCGCCATCAACCCGTACCTGGCCTTCGAGACCCTGGACGACATGATCCTCGGGGGGCTGCTCCCGGGGATGGACCATGCCACGGCCACGAAGAACTACATCAAGGCGCTGAACAAGGGGGTCCTCAAGGTCATCTCCAAGATGGGGATCTCCACGATCCAGTCCTACCGGGGCGCCCAGATCTTCGAGGCTATCGGCCTCAACAAGGAATTCGTGGACCGGTACTTCACGTGGACGGCCTCGCGGATCGGGGGCGTGGGCCTGGACGTCATCGCCGCGGAGGCGATCCTCCGCCACCGGCACGCCTTCCCCGAGCGTCCCGTGGGGAGGCCCGAGCTGGAGTGGGGGGGCGAGTACCAGTGGCGGCGCGACGGGGAGTACCACCTCTTCAATCCCGACACCGTGTTCAAGCTCCAGCACGCCACCCGGAGCGGCCAGTACACGATCTTCAAGGAGTACACCGACCTGGTGGACAACCAGAGCCGGAACCTCTGCACCCTCCGCGGGCTCTTCGACTTCAAGTTCGCCGGGACGCCGATCCCGCTGGAGGAGGTGGAGCCCGTCGAGTCCATCCTCAAGCGCTTCGCCACCGGCGCCATGTCCTACGGCGCCATCAGCCAGGAGGCCCACGAGACGCTGGCCATCGCCATGAACCGGATGGGTGCCCGCTCGAACACCGGGGAGGGCGGCGAGGACCCCGCGCGCAACACGCCCGACCCCAACGGCGACCTCAGGCGGAGCGCCGTCAAGCAGGTGGCCTCCGGGCGCTTCGGCGTCACGAGCGAGTACCTGGTGAACGCCACGGATCTCCAGATCAAGATGGCCCAGGGCAGCAAGCCGGGCGAAGGGGGCCAGCTCCCCGGCCACAAGGTCTACCCATGGATCGCCAGGGTCCGCTTCTCCACCCCTGGCGTGGGGCTGATCTCCCCGCCGCCCCACCACGACATCTACTCGATCGAGGACATCAAGCAGCTCATCCACGATCTCAAGAACAGCAATCCAAAGGCGCGGGTTCACGTGAAATTGGTCGCCGAGGTGGGGGTCGGGACCGTCGCCGCGGGCGTGGCCAAGGCCTTCTCCGACGTGGTGCTGATCTCCGGCCACGACGGCGGCACCGGGGCCTCTCCCCTCTCGAGCATCAAGCACGCCGGCCTCCCCTGGGAGCTGGGCTTGGCCGAGACCCAGCAGGTTCTCGTGCTGAACAAGCTCCGCGACCGGATCACGGTCCAGGTGGACGGCCAGATGAAGACCGGCCGTGACGTCATCGTGGCCGCCCTGCTGGGGGCGGAGGAGTACGGCTTTTCCACGGCGCCGCTCGTGGTGATGGGCTGCGTCATGATGCGCGTCTGCCATCTCAACACCTGCCCGGTGGGGATCGCGACCCAGGACCCCGAGCTCAGGAAGAAGTTCGCCGGCAGGCCGGAGCTCGTCCAGAACTTCTTCCGGTTCGTCGCCGAAGAGGTCCGCGAGTATATGGCGCAGCTCGGCTTCAGGACCATGGACGAGATGATCGGGCGCGTGGACCGGCTCGACGTGAAGAAGGCGCTGGACCACTGGAAGGCGCGGGGGCTCGACTACGCCTCCATCCTCTACCAGCCGGAGGTGGGGCCGGACGTGGCCCTCCGCAAGGTCCGGGAGCAGGACCACGGCCTGGAGAAGTCACTGGACATGACCACGATCGTCCCGCTCTGCCGACCCGCTCTCGAGCGGAAAGAACCCGTGGATCTCCGCCTGCCGATCCGGAACGTCAACCGCTCGGTCGGAACGATCCTCGGCTACGAGGTCACGAGCCGCTATGGGGGTGAGGGCCTGCCCGACGACACGATCCGCATCCACTTCACGGGGTCGGCGGGGCAGAGCTTCGGTGCCTTTACCCCGAAGGGGATCACCCTCGTGCTCGAGGGGGACTCCAACGACTACCTCGGCAAGGGGCTGTCGGGCGGCAAGCTCATGGTGTATCCGCCGCGGGAGGCGACCTTCGTCCCAGAAGAGAACATCCTGGTCGGCAACGTCGTCCTCTACGGCGCGACGAGCGGCGAGGCCTACTTCAGGGGGGTGGCCGGCGAGCGCTTCGCCGTCAGGAACAGCGGGGCGCGCGCGGTGGTGGAAGGTGTCGGCGACCACGGCTGCGAGTACATGACGGGCGGGCGCGTCCTCGTCATCGGCGAGACGGGACGAAACTTCGCAGCCGGCATGTCCGGCGGCGTCGCCTACGTCCTCGACGAGGCGGGCGACTTCAGGATCCGCTGCAACCTCGGCATGGTGGATGTCGAGCCCCTGGTCGCGGATGAGGATGTGCGCGAGGTGAGGGAGCTCCTCCGCCGCCACATCCGCTACACCCACAGCGCGGTGGCGGAGGGCATCATGGCCCGGTGGGGCAAGACGCAGCCCAAGTTCGTCAAGGTGATGCCCCGCGACTACAGGCGGGCGCTCGACGCGATGAAGCGCGCCCAGGAGGAGGGGATCCCCTGGGAGAAGGCGGTGATGGAAGGGGCGCACGGCTAAGCCTCGAAGGGGGGCTCTGTCCCCCTCCGATGCCTCCCCCCGACGCTATGGGTAAAGTCACCGGGTTCATCGAGTTCAAGCGGGACAAACAGCCCTACCGGCCGGTCGCGGACCGCCTCCGCGACTGGAAGCAGCAGATGCTCCCCTGGCCGCGGGACTTGCTCCAGAAGCAGGGGGCGCGCTGCATGGACTGCGGCATCCCTTTCTGCCACCAGGGCTGCCCCCTGGGCAACCTGATCCCCGACTGGAACGACCTCGTCTACCGCAACAAGTGGGGGGAGGCCATCGAGCGCCTCCACGCCACGAACAACTTCCCCGAGTTCACCGGGACCCTCTGCCCGGCGCCATGCGAAGGATCGTGCGTGCTGGGCATCAACGACGACCCCGTGACGATCAAGGCCATCGAGCTGGCGATCATCGACCATGCCTTCGAGGCGGCGGGGCTGAAGCCCGAGCCGCCTCAGGTCCGCACCGGCAAGAAGGTCGCCGTCGTCGGCTCGGGTCCCGCCGGCCTGGCGGCCGCCCAGCAGCTCAATCGGGCCGGCCACTGGGTCACGGTGTTCGAGCGGGACGACAGGATCGGCGGCCTCCTCCGCTACGGCATCCCCGAGTTCAAGATGGAGAAGTGGGTTCTCGACCGCCGTCTGGAGCTGATGCGCAAGGAGGGGATCGACTTCCAGGTGAACGCGAATGTGGGGACAAACGTCGACGTCGCGGACCTCAGGCGGGAGTTCGACGCCATTCTGCTCGCGGGCGGCGCCACGATCCCCCGCGACCTGAAGGTCCCCGGGCGCGAGCTCTCCGGGATCCACTTCGCCATGGAGTACCTGACCCTCCAGAACCGCCGCTGCGAAGGGGACATGATCCTCGACGAGGGGTTCATCACCGCCGGGGGCAAGCGCGTCGTCATCATCGGCGGCGGCGACACGGGGGCCGACTGCCTGGGCACGGTCCACCGCCAGGGGGCGGCTTCGGTCCACCAGTTCGAGTTGTTCCCCCGCCCGCCCGACGAACGGGCACCCGACAACCCCTGGCCCCAGTGGCCCAACATCTTTCGCACCTCGGCCGCCCATGAGGAGGGCGGGATCCGCGAGTACGCGGTCTCCACCACCCGCTTCTCGGGGGACAACGGCCGGGTGAAAAAGCTCCACGCCCACCGGGTCGAGATGGTACGGGAGGGCGGCCGCCTCGACTTCAAGCCGATCCCGGGGACCGAGTTCGAGATGAACGTGGAGCTGGTGCTCCTGGCGATGGGGTTCCTGGGGCCGGACCCGCGCGGGGCCATCGAGCAGTTGGGGCTCAGACTCACCGACCGGGGGAACGTGTGGCGCGATCGCCACTGGATGACCAGCGTCCCCGGCGTCTTCACCGCAGGCGACATGCAGCGAGGCCAGTCGTTGATCGTCTGGGCCATCGCCGAGGGCCGGAGCGCCGGCCGTGGCATCGATCTCTATCTCATGGGGAAGTCCGACCTCCCCGCTCCCCTGTAGGGTCAGGAACGAGAAAGGCTGATCAGGCGAGGATCACGCCCGCCAGATCGAATCCGCCCTAGCCGCCTGGCAGACTCGCTCGGCTGGGCGCTAACGCGACGACGCGGCGAAGTAGGGGCTCTGGCAGAGCACGTGGCCCACGAAGAAGGGCCCGAGGCCCGCGAGGTACTGGGAGGTCTGGACGGTTTTTCGCATGGCCTGGATCAGGTGGGACAGCGGGTGGAGGTCCCGGCCCACGAGGCCGATGACGAAGTCGTTGTCGTGGATGTCCAACCCGTGGCACGCGAGGCGGATATCGTGGGCGAGGTCGGCGTCGCCGTAGGCGTGGCCGAGCACGCTGTGCTCGCGGATGATGGCGCCCTGGTCCTCGGGCGAGAGCCGCGCGAACGCCCCCGCCCGGCGGAGCGGGTACCAGACGGCCCACGGCCAGGCCGGGTTGAGCGCGGTCCGGCGCGGGCGGTGGAGCAGCCAGTCCTCCAGATCGGGCTCGAAGCCCGATGAGTAGGTCCGGCCGAGCATCGTGAGCTCGGGCTTCAGGACGAGGCCGGCGAAAGGCTCGGCGGTGAGCAGCCCGCGGAGCCCGTTCACGAAGAACGTCGGATCCTCGCTCATCGCGAGGATTCCGACGCCGCGCGGGTCGTTGACGTCCTGGGAGAGCACGGCCTCGGGCCGGCTCGCCTCCAGCGCGCGGACCAGGGGCTTCGGGTCGCCGCAGCCGCCAAAGGCCTGGAGCTGCATCCAGAGGCGCCGGCTGGACGTCTGGCCCTTGGCCCCGCGCTCCTGGACATCGATCTTGATCTCGCCCGGCACGCTCATCCTACCCCCCGCGGGTGTGCATCTCGAGGTGGGGGTCCTTCCTGAGGTCGCCGACCTGGACGAGGGGGGAGCGCTTCGCGAGGGCGAGCCGCTCTTCCGCGCCGCGGTCGGCCCGGCGCTGCCAGGCGGGAAGGATGAGGGAGGCGAGCTCGTCCCGGGAGGCGCCGCGGCGGAGCGGGCCGCGAAGGTCGGTCCCGGCCTTGGCGTAGAGGCAGAGGTACCACATCCCGTCGGCCGTGAGGCGGCTCCGGTCGCAGGAGAGGCAGAAGGGGGCGGTGGTCGACGAGATGATGCCGAAGATCACGCCGTCGGGCAGGGCGAAGCGGTCTGCCGGGGCGGTGCTCTCCTCGATCACGGGCTCGATCTTGCCGTAGCGCCCCTCGAGGCGGGCCAGGATCTCGGTCCGCGAGACGACCTTGTCCATGGACCAGAGGGTGGCGCCGCCCACGTCCATGTACTCGATGAAGCGCACCTCGGCGCCGGTCCGCTTGCCGTATTCGATGAGGTCCAGCAACTCGTCGTCGTTGGTCCCCCGCACGACGACGCTGTCCAGCTTGAGCCCCTTCCAGCCCAGGCGCCGCACCTCCTGGATTCCCTCGAGGACCCGGGCGTGGGTGTCACGGCGGGTGAGCGCTTTGAAGCGCTCGGGGCGGAGCGTATCCAGGCTTACGGTGACGCGGTGGAGGCCGGCCTCGTGGAGGGCCCGCGCCTGCTCGGCGAGGAGCACCCCGTTGGTCGTGATGGCGAGGTCGCGGACGCCGGGCTTGGCCGCGAGGAGCCGGACCAGGCGGGGCAGGTCCCGGCGCAGCAGCGGCTCGCCGCCCGTCAGCCTCAGTTTGTCCACGCCGAGCTCCCCGAACACGTCCACGAGGTTGCTGATCTCCTCGAACCGGAGGAGATCCTCGCGCGGGAGCCAGACGTAGTCCTCCTCGGGCATGCAGTACTGGCACCGGAGGTTACAGCGGTCGGTGACCGAGATCCGGAGGTTCCGGAGCGGGCGGTCGAGGGTGTCGCGGTGGAGCACGCCGTTCAGACCTCGACGAAGACCGCCGTCCCGTCCAACTTCACGGGAAAGCAGGCGACCTTCACGGCGGGGTTGTTGGTGTTGGCCCCGGTGGTCACATCCCAGCGCCAGCCGTGCCAGGGGCACGTCACGATCGTGCTCTCCAGCTCCCCCTCCCCGAGCGGGCCGCCGCGATGGAGGCAGCTATTGTCCAGGGCATAGTAGGTCCCGTTGACGTTGAAGAGCGCCAGGGTCTTCCCGCCCGCCTCCACGACCCTGGCTTCCCCGGGCTTCAGATCGGCGGTCTCGGCCACTTTGGTCAGCATCGTATGACCTCCCGACTGGGACCTCAAACTCCCGCGGTGACAGGGTCGAGCCCGGCCTCGTGGCATTCGCGGATGAGGCCGGCCTTCTTGACTCCCACGTCGAGGTGATCCCACGGGAACACCTCGTCCAGAGACCGGGTGCGCGTCGTGTAGAAGGCCGGATCTCCCTCCCACTCCCTCATCGCGCGGCGCCAGTCCCCGTCGAGCCGCGCGGCCATTTCCAGGAGCTCCGCCACCCGCCGGTCCCCCCGCGCCAGAAGCGCCTGGAGGAACGCCTCGCGGGGATTCTCGTGCAGCACGCGGACGTTGGAAAAGCGCCCGACGCCCCGCTTGATGATCCCGAGCTTCTCCTCGAGGCCCCGGGGCTCGTCGAAGGGCGCCCACTGGAACGGCGTCCAGGGCTTGGGAACGAAGGAGGAGACCGAGAGGGTCAGCTTGCCGAACGGGCGGCCGTCCGGATCGAGCACGCGCAGCCTGTCAAGGAGGCGTCCGGCAAGGTCCGGGATCGCCTCTATGTCTTCGCGGGTCTCCGTGGGGAGCCCGATCATGAAGTAGCACTTGAGGTTCGGAATGCCGTGACGTCTCAGGAGGTGGCATGCCGCGTAGAGCTGCTCGTCGCTGATCGTCTTCCTGATGACCTGGCGGAGCCGCTCGGTGCCGGCCTCGGGCGCCATCGTGAGGGTCCGGTGGCCGCCGCGTTTCAGGGACGCCACGAGGTCTTCCGTCAGGCTGTCGGCCCGCAGCGACGAGATGGACACCTCGACGCCGTGTTCCTCGAGGATCTTCATGAGGTCGCCGATCCACGGATAGTCGGAGACGCATGCGCCCACCAGGCCCACGCGCCTGCCGTCCTGGGCGATCTTCGCGACCGTCGCCCTCAACGACTCGAGGCTTCGGTGCCTCACCGGTCGATAGATCTCGCCCTCGAGGCAGAAGCGGCACCCCCGGCCACACCCTTTGCCGACTTCCAAGAGGGCCATATGCCCGTACTCCGCGCGCGGGGTCTTCAGGAGCGAGATCGTCTCGAACTGATCCACGTCCTTCAGGCGGCGCTTGACCACCACCGGCGGCACGTTCGCGCGGCGGGCGACGACGGCCGAGATGCTGCCGTCGTCGCAGGAGTGGACGTCATAGGCCTGGGGAAGATAGATGCCCTGGATCGGGGCGAGCCGGTCCAGGAAGGCGTCCCGCTTGCGCCGCGCCGGGTCGAGGCCTTCGAAGGTCTCGCGGTAGGCGGTGACGATTTCGCCGACGATCTCTTCTCCCTCCCCCACGACGACGAAGTCCATGAAGGGGGCGATGGGCTCGGGGTTGGCGAAGGCGCACACGCCGCCCATGAGGATCAGGGGATCCTGGGGCCGGCGCGCCTCCGGGCGCAGCGGGATGCCGGCCATGCCGAGCAGCCGCAGCACGTTGATGTAATCGCCCTCGTAGGTCACCGAGAACCCGACCAGATGGAAATCGGAGAGGGGGCGCTGGGACTCCAGCGAGAAGGGCACCGTCCCGGTCCGCCGGTACTCGTCGAGGTCCTCGGGATTGGGGAAGAAGACACGCTCGCAGACGACGTCGGGGAGGCGATTGAGGTAGGCGTAGATGGTCTGGAAGCCCAGGTTGGACATGCCGACCGCATACGTGTTGGGGTAGACGAGGGCCACGGAGATCTTGCCTCCCCAATCTTTGACGATCCCTCCCTGCTCGAGCGCCAGGAGGGCCTGCGCCTTTTTCCTCAGCTCCCAGGCCATGTATTTCCTTTTTTTGGTAATGAGTTACGGACTGCCAGTGTAGCAGATGCCCCAGACGAGGGCAAGGCGCCCCACCCGGAGGATCACCCCTTGATGACGCCGATGGGACGGAGGCGGGCGACGCGCTTGGAGATTCCGAACCGCTCGACCACTTCCACGACCTCGCGCACGTCCTTGTACGCCTCGGGCATCTCCTCCTCGAGCGCGTCCCGGCCCGTGGCGCGCGCCAGGATCCCCTTGGCTTCCAGCTCCCGCCAGATCTGCCGCCCCCGCGCCGCCTTCACGGCCGCCGTCCGGCTCATCAGACGGCCGGCGCCGTGGCACGTGCTGCCGAAGGTTTCCCTCATCGCCCCTTCCGTCCCGACCAGGACGTAGGAGTAGCGGCCCATGTCGCCGGGGATCAGCACGGGCTGGCCGAGCCCCCGGTAGGCCTCGACCAGCTCCGGGTGGTGGGGGGGAAAGGCCCGGGTCGCTCCCTTGCGGTGGACGATCAGCCGCCGGCGCCGCCCCTCCACGTCGTGCTCCTCCGTCTTTGCGATGTTGTGGGCCAGGTCGTAGACGAGGGAGATGCCGAGCTCGGAGGGCGGCCGGGAGAACACGCGCGCGAAGACCTCCCGGCTGAAGTGGGCGAGACACTGCCGGTTGGCGAAGGCGAAGTTCGCTGCCGCCCTCATGGCGCCCAGATACTCGGTGGCCTCGGGCGAATCCAGGGGCGCGCAGGCGAGCTGACGGTCGGGAAGCGAGATGCCGAACCTCCGGAGAGCCCCCTCGAGCCGCCGCAGGAAGTCCGTGCAGACCTGGTGGCCCAGACCGCGGGAGCCGGTGTGAATCATGACCGTGATCTGCCCCGGGGAGAGCCCGAGGATCCGGGCCCCGCGCTCGTCGTAAATCTCGTCCACGACCTGGATTTCGAGGAAATGGTTCCCGGAGCCCAGCGTCCCCAGCTGGCTCTTCCCGCGCTCGAAGGCCTTGGGCGACACCGCCTCCGCGTCGGCCCCCTCGAGGCAGCCGTTCGACTCGATGCGGGTGAGGTCGTCGGCGTCGCCGAAGCCGCGCCCCACCGCCCAGCGGGCGCCGGTCTCGACGACCCGCCGGGCATCCGCTGGTGAGAGCTTCTCGCGCCCCTTCGACCCCACGCCCGCGGGGATCGCCTGGTGCAGGGCGTCCACCAGGTGGCGCAGTCGCGGCTGCACCTCCGCGGCGCTCAGGTTGGTCCGGAGCAGACGCACCCCGCAGTTGATGTCGTACCCGACGCCCCCCGGGCTCACCACCCCGCTCTCGGCATCCGTGGCCACGACGCCGCCCACGGGAAGGCCGTAGCCCTGGTGGATGTCGGGCATGGCGAGCGAGGCCTTGACGATGCCGGGGAGGCAGGCGGCGTTGGCGACCTGCTCCAGTGAGGTGTCGCGGCGGATCTGCGCCATCAGCGCCGCGTCGGCCACGATGAGGCCGGGAACCCGCATTCCCGGCTTGGCGTCGGGGGGAATGCGCCAGAGGTAGGGGCCGACTTGCTCGACCTTCAGGGGGGACGCCCGGGGCTCAGACGCCCAGGATCTGCACGTCGATCGTCCGCTGGCGCGGGCCGTCCAGCTCGGCGAGGATGATGCTCTGAAACCTCCCGAGGGACAGATCGCCCCCGCTGATTCCCACGGCCACGCTGCGTCCCAGCAGCGCAGCGCGCAGGTGGGCGTGGGCGTTCCCCCGCTCGCAGTCGGAGTAGCGCGGGTCGTCGTGGCGGTATCCGTTCCGTTCCTTCACCAGCCGGTCGAGCAGGGTCTTGAGATCCTCGAGGAGGGCCGCCTGGAACTCGTTCACGAACAGCGCGACCGTCGTGTGGAGCGAGTTGACGAGGAGGATGCCTTCCTTCACATCGGCACTCAGGACGACGTCTCGGATCTGCCTCGTGATGTCGTGAAGCTCGGTGCGTTTCTCACTCAACAGCGTCAACGTCTTTCGCACCACCTTCAGTGTCTCCACGTCGATCCCCTCCCCTCCCGAAGCGCTCGGCTGTTCCCGTTGGTGCCGAGGGGGGGATTCGAACCCCCACGGCCCGGTCGGGCCAGCGGATTTTAAGTCCGCGGCGTCTCCCAGTTCCGCCACCTCGGCGCGCCACTTCGGCGGTACCTGCGTGATTGGAGGCGGCGAGCGGATTTGAACCGCTGAATAGAGGTTTTGCAGACCTCCGCCTTGGCCACTTGGCTACGCCGCCGAACCGGTTTCGATTTGGAGCGGGAAACGGGATTTGAACCCGCGACCCCTACCTTGGCAAGGTAGTGCTCTGCCGCTGAGCTATTCCCGCGAACAACCCGGCAAATGGTAACAAAGGCCTTGAAGTCTGTCAACTTACGGGGCACTCGCGCGTCAGGGAGCGGCCTCCCGGAGGTAGCGGGCCGCCTCCTCCGGCGGGGTGGGGTTGATGAAGAAGCCGCTCCCCCACTCGAACCCCGCGACCTTGGTCAGCTTCGGGATGACTTCCAGATGCCAGTGGTAGTGGTTCGGGGACGGGGCGCGCAGGGGGGCGGTGTGGAGCATGAAGTTGAACGGCGGGTCCGTCAGGACCCGGTTCATGCGCCCGATCAGATCGGCGACCACCACGGCCAGGGCCCGGACCTCCTCGGGCCCGACCTCATCGTAGGCCGCGCGGTGGGTGGTCGGGAGGATCCACGTCTCGAACGGGAACCGCGGGGCGAACGGCGCCAGCGCGATGAACCCCTCCCCTTCAACGATGATCCGGCCGTCGCCCTGGCGCTCCTGCCGGACGATGTCGCACCAGACGCAGCGCTCCTTCTTGCGGAAGTACCGCGCGGACCCCTCCAGCTCCTCCTCCACCATGATGGGGACGATGGGGGTCGCGATGAGCTGGGAGTGCGGGTGCTCCAGGGAGGCGCCGGCCGCTTCCCCGTGGTTCTTGAAGATCAGCACGTACTCGAAGCGCGGATCCTTCCTGAGGTCCACGATCCGCTCCCGGTACGTCCAGAGGACGTCGGTCACGGCCGCCTCGGGGAGGGTGGCGAGGGTCGCCGTGTGATCCGGCGTCTCGATCACGACCTCATGGGCGCCGACCCCGCTCATCCGGTCGTAGAGCCCGATCCCCTCGGGCTCGAGCGCCCCCTCGATGCGGAGCGCGGGGAACTTGTTGGCGACCACCCTCAACGACCAACCGGGGCCGTTGGCGGGCCGGTCGGGAGGCCGGAGGGCGAGGATCTCCGGCGGCGTCTGGCCTTCGTTGCCCGGGCAGAACACGCAGTGGCCGCCGCGGGTCCGGACCGGATCCGGTCCGAAATCCGAGGGCCGCCGCGCCCGCTCGGTGGAGATGATGACCCAGCGCCCCACCACGGGGTCCTTCCTCAATTCCGGCACTTAGCGGCCTCGCGGGGAGCTCGTCGCCGGCAGGGGTTCTTCCTCGGCCCGGGGCTCGCGCTGAAGGAGGGTGGCCAGCGCCTCCCTCGGCGTTTTTCGCTCGAAGAGCACTGCCGCGACCTCCTCGCAGATCGGCAGCGCGACGCCCGTCTGCCGCGCCAGTGCTGTCGCCGACCGGCTGGTCCGGGCGCCCTCGGCGACCATCCGGGTCTCTCCCCGCGCCTGCTCGAAGGTCTTCCCGCGCGCCAGCGCGAGCCCCAGGGCGTGGTTCCGGCTGAGCGATCCCGTGCACGTCAGGACGAGGTCGCCGATCCCCGCCAGCCCGGCGAACGTCGCCGGCGAGGCGCCCAGGGCCACGCCGAGCCGCGTGATCTCGGCCAGCCCCCGCGTGATCAGGGCCGCGCGCGCGTTCTCGCCGAGGCCCAGGCCGTCCGAGATCCCGGTGGCGATGGCCATGACGTTCTTGATCGCGCCGCCGATCTCCACCCCGAGCACGTCGCGGTTGGTGTAGAGGCGGAACTCGGGGGAGGAGAGCCGGTGTTGGAGGGCGGTGGCCACCGGGGGATCGGCGGAGGCCACGACGGCCGCCGTCGGCAGCCCGAGCGCGACCTCTCGCGCAAAGGTCGGCCCCGAGAGCACGGCGATCGGCGAGCCCGGGCACCGGGCACGTGCGATCTCCGACATGCGGCGGGACCGCTCGGGCTCCAGTCCTTTCGTGGCCGAGAGAATGGTCACTTCCCCGCCCAGGCGCGGCGCCGCCGCCTCCATCACGGCGTCGAAGGCGTGGGAGGGGACGGCCACGATCGCGAGCCCCACCCCGCGGAGCACCTCGGCGAGGTCCGACGTGACCGCGAGCGTCTCGCGCAGCGGGATGCCCGGGAGGTACCACGGATTCTCCCGCTTGGAGCGCATCAGCCCGACGAGGGTCGCGTCGCGCGCCCAGAGCCGCGGCGCGAGCCCGAGCCGGCCGAGGTGCACCGCGAGCGCCGTCCCCCAACTCCCGCCCCCGATCACCGCGACCGGCGCCGCCGTCATGAGGTCGAGACCCGCTCCCCCAGCTTCCGCTCCGTTCCGGACAGGAGGCGGGCCACGTTGTCCCGGTGCCGCAGCGCGATGATCAGGGCAACGGCGAGCCCCGCCAGGGCGCTACTCCAGTGGTAGCGCCGCAGCAGCGCCGCGCCGATGGGAACGCAGAGCGCGGCGGCCAGCGAGGCGAGGGAAACGTAGCGAAGGGTCGCGGCCACCGCCACCCAGACGAGGATCGCCGGGAGGACGGCGAGGGGCATCAAGTAAACGAACGCTCCCAGACTGGTCGCCATTCCCTTCCCGCCCCGGAACCCCAGGAAGACCGACCAGCAGTTACCGGTGACGGCCAGCACCGCGCCCACGCCCCCCCACCAGGGCTCCGGCCCCAGCGCCAGCGCGATCCAGGCCGCCGTGTAGCCCTTGGCCGCGTCGAGCAGCAGGGTGATCGCCGCCGGCCCCTTCCCGAGGGTGCGGAGCACGTTGGTGGCGCCGATGTTGCCGCTCCCGTGAGTCCGGATGTCCACGCGGAGGACCCTCGCGACAAGGTAGCCGACCGGCACCGCCCCCACGAGATAGACCAGCACGAGCCCGGCGAGGCTCAGGGGAGTTATGACCACCGCTCGGTATCCCGGACCAGGGCGTGATAGTCCGCCTTGCGGAAGAAGCGATAGAAGTAGTCGGCCCCCGAAATCACCGTGAGCGCCAGCGCCACCCAGAGCGCCGCGTACGCGAGCCAGTAGAGCGGCACGTACTCGATGGGTGGGACGCCCTTCTCGAAGATCAGCAGAGTAATCGCCACGTACTGGGTGGCCGTCTTGTACTTGGCGAGCGTGGATGCCGGGACGATGACGCCGACCCACGCCGAGATTCCCCGGAGGGCCGTCACCGCGAACTCCCGGCCGATGATCACCACCGCCATCCAGGCCGGCAGCGTGTCGGTCTGCACCAGGGCGATCAGCGCGGCGGCGACGAGGAGCTTGTCCGCGACCGGGTCGAGCAGCTTTCCCAGCGTCGTGACTTGGTTCCTGCGGCGCGCGATCACCCCGTCCAGCCAGTCGGTGAGCGCTGCCGCGATGAAGATCGCCGCGGCGATCAGGGCATGGATGCGCGACGAGGAAATCAGGAACACGATGACGAGGGGAACGAGGACGATCCGGGCCAGCGTGAGGGAGATGGGAATGTTCACGTCGTGTTCCTGCCTGCCGAGCCAAAAACCGGGACTATTATGGGTCCCCGCGTCGACCTTGTCAAGGTCGCCCGGCGGTGACGCAGCCACCCTGGAGGAGGGGGACGGCGGTCCACGCGTCCACCGCGAGGCAGGCGGCCAGGTCCGCCTGGCGGCCGCGGCGCGCCAGGTGCCGCCCCCAGTGAGACTCGGAGCGCAGATCGTCCAGCCGGTGGCGGTAATCCCGCGCCGCTCCCCACGCCATCGCCGCCGCGTCGCTCGGCTCGACCGCCCCGGCGCCCGCCAGCGCATCGATGATCAGACCCGCGCACACCGTGTCCTCGAGCGACGCCGCGCCCGCCTCGCCGGCGCACGCCAGCGTCAGGTCGCGACCCTGCTCCCGGGCCCACTGGGCCACCCCTTTGACGTTGACGAGCCCGGCGACCGCTGTCACGGCCGCGCCCGACGCCCGGAGCAGCGCCTTCGTCCCGTTGGTCGTGGTCAGGACGACGGTCTTGCCCGCCACGCGCGGCGCGGTGTACTCGGGCGGCGAGTTGCCGAGGTCGAACCCGTCGATCGGGTCGCCGCCGCGCTCCCCCGCGAGGAGGACCTCGCCCCGGGGAAACTGGCGGGCGCGCTCGCGGGCGTCCTCCGGCGTCAGAGTGGGGACGATGGCCCGGCAGCCGTTGGCGAGCGCCGTCACGATCGTGGTCGCGGCTCGGAAGACATCGATGACGACCGCGGTCCGGGCCTGAAGATCCACCCCGAGCTCCGCCGGGGTCAGCACCACGTGGACGCGCACCGGCCTAGCCCCGGCGGTCGCGGAGGGCGCGGATCCTGAGGCGGAGCGCGTTGAGGTTGATGAAGCCCTCGGCGTCCTTTTGCCGGTACACCTGGTCGGCTTCGAACGTGGCGAAATCCGGCCGGTAGAGGCTCTTCGGCGATTTGCGCCCCAGCACGCTGATGCCGCCCTTGTAGAGTCTGAGCCGCGCAGTGCCGGTCACGTCCTGCTGGGCCTCGTCCATCAGGCGCTGGAGCGCCGCGCGCTCGGGGGAGAACCAGTAGCCGTAGTAGATCATCTCCGCGTAGCGGGGCGTGAGGGAATCGCGCAGATGGAGGAGTTCGCGGTCCAGCGTCAGCGACTCGAGGGCACGGTGGGCCGTGTGGAGGATCGAGCCGCCCGGCGTCTCGTACACCCCGCGGGACTTTATCCCCACGTAGCGGTTCTCGACCAGATCGACCCGCCCGATGCCGTGCTCGGCGCCGAGGCGGTTGAGCCGCTCCAGGAGCGCGACCGGGCCGAGGGGCCGCCCGTCCACGGCGACGGGATCGCCCCCCTCAAAATCGATCACGACCTCGCCGGCGACGTCAGGCGCCTCTTCGGGGGCGGCCGTGAGGAGGAACATCTTGGGGGGTGGCTCGGCCCACGGGTCCTCCAGGATCCCCCCCTCGTAGGAGACGTGGAAGAGGTTGCGGTCCGTCGAGTACGGGCGGTCGGCGGTGACGGGGACGGGAATGTCGTGGCGCTGGGCGAAGGCGATGAGGGCCGAACGCGAGTCGAGCTCCCACTCCCGCCACGGGGCGATGACCGCAAGCTGGGGCGCCAGGGCCGCGTAGGCGAGCTCGAAGCGGACCTGATCGTTGCCCTTGCCCGTCGCCCCGTGCGCCAGCGCGTCGGCGCCCTCCCGGAGGGCGATCTCCACCTGGCGCTTGGCGATGAGCGGCCGGGCAATGGAGGTGCCCAAGAGGTAGCCGCCTTCGTACACGGCGTTGGCGCGGAGCATCGGGAAGACGAAGTCGCGCGCGAACTCCTCCCGGAGGTCCTCGACGAACGCGCGGGCGGCGCCGGTCTTCAGCGCCTTGTCCCGGACCGTGAGCAGCTCCTCCCCCTGCCCGAGGTCGGCGCAGAAGGCGATGACCTCGCAGCGGTACGTCTCGATGAGCCACCGGAGGATGACGGAGGTGTCCAGGCCCCCCGAGTACGCGAGCACGACCTTCTTGGGAGAGCGCGGGGCCATCGGCGCGACCTACGGGAGCCGGAAGGCGACGTCCCGCGGTTTGGCGGCCGCGGGGGCCTGGGCGCGGAGGGTGATGCGCTTGATGCTGTAGTACAGAAGGTAGATCTGCCGGGGGCCGTCCTCGTCGTGGGCCAGGAGGCAGAGCCAGTTCTCCCTCGTCTGGAGGAGACTGCGGACGTACAGGAGGCTCCCGTCGTCGAGCAGGAACTCGATCACGGGACTGGCGATCTTGCGCTCGCGCGCGAAGCCCCTCGCCTGGTCGAGGAAGTGCTGCTCGAAGAACGCCCGGTCAAACATCCCCGCCTCCCAGGAGGTGGAGCATGACCGCCTTCTGGGCGTGCAGCCGGTTCTCCGATTGATCCAGCACGACGCTCTGGGGCCCGTCCAGCACCCCGTCGGTGATCTCCTCCCCCCGGTGCGCCGGCAGGCAGTGCATGACGAGGGCGCCCGGCCGGGCGAGCTCCAGGAGCCGCTCGTTGAGCTGGTAGCGCCGGAACGCCTCGAGCCGCTGCTCGCGCTCGGCCTCCTGCCCCATGCTGATCCAGACGTCGGTGTAGACCACGTCTGCGCCCTCGACGGCCTCGCGGGGCTCCGTGGTCAGCGTCAGGCGGCCTCCGAGGTCGCGCGCCCGCGCCTGGATCTGGGGATGCGGCGCGTAGCCCGGCGGCGTCGCCATCGACAGGGGGGTGCCCAGGAGGGCGGCCAGCAGGAGGAGCGAGTGGCACACGTTGTTCCCGTCGCCGATCCAGGCGAGCCGGGTGCGCCCGAGATCCATCCCCCGCTCCCAGAGCGTGAAAAAGTCGGCGAGGGCCTGGCAGGGGTGCTCGAGGTCCGAGAGCCCGTTGATGACAGGCACGGTCGCGTGGGCCGCCAGCGCCTCGACGGTGGCGTGGCGGTAGGTCCGCGCGGTGATGATATCCACCCAGCGGCTCAGGTTGCGGGCGATGTCGGGGACCGACTCGCGGACGCCGAGGCCGATCTCCTGGGCGGAGAGGTACACGGCGGCGCCGCCCAGCTGGACCATTCCCACCTCGAAGGTGACGCGCGTGCGGAGCGAGGCCTTCTCGAAGATCAGGGCCATCGTCCGGCCGGCCAGGGGCGTGCCGCGGTCGCCCCCCTTTTGACGGGCCTTCAGCGCTGCCGTCAGCCGGAACAACTGGAGGGCGTCGTCCCGACTGAGGTCGCCGATCGACAGGAAATGGCTCATGCGCCCGCCCATCTCATGCCTTTGCGAGGGCGCCGTCCAGAATGGTCAGGGCGCGGTCGCACGTCGCTTCGTCGACGATGAGCGGCGGCGCGAGCCTCAACACCGTGTCGCCCGCGGTCAGGACCAGCAGGCCCGCCTCCCGGCATGCGACGACGATCGGGGCCGCGGGCCGGGTCAGCTGGATCCCGATCAGCAGGCCCTTTCCGCGCACCTCTTGGATGATGGAGTGCTGCGCTTTGAGGGTGAGGAGACCGTTCGTCAGGTGACGGCCCATCCGCGCCGCGCGCTCGGGGAGCTTTTCCTCGAGGAGCGTCGTGAGCGTGGCGATCGCCACCGAGGCGACGAAGGGGGTGCCGCCGAAGGTGGAGGCATGGGTGCCGGCCGTGAGCCCCCGGGCAACCGGATCGCGCGCGACCATGGCGCCGATCGGAACGCCGTTCGCCAGCCCCTTGGCGAGCGTCATGATATCGGGCTCCACGCCCCAGTGCTGGTACCCCCAGAGCGTCCCGGTCCGCCCCATGCCCGTCTGGACCTCGTCCAGGATCAAGAGCGCGCCGGCCTCGTCGCAGAGCTTTCTCAGGCCGGGGAGGTACCCGTCATCGGGCACGTTGACCCCGCCCTCCCCCTGAACCGGCTCCACGAGCACGGCGGCGGTGCGGTTGTCCAGGGCCCGCTCGACGGCGCGCAGGTCGTTGAAGGGCACGTGCTTGAACCCCGGCATGAGCGGCTCGAAGCCATGGCGGTACTTCTCCTGTCCCGTGGCGGTCACCGTGGCGAGGGTGCGCCCGTGGAAGGAATTCTGCATCGCGATGACCTCGTAGCGATCGCTCGCGAAGTGCTCGCGGCAGTAGCGCCGGACCAGCTTGATGGCCGCCTCGTTGGCCTCGGCGCCCGAGTTGCAGAAGAAGACCCGGTCGCCGAACGATTGCTCGCAGAGCAGGCGCGCGAGATGAGTCTGGGGGGCCGTATGGAAGAGGTTGGACACGTGGAGCAGCGTCCCGGCCGCCTCCCGGATGGCTCCCGTGACGCGCGGGTGGCAGTGCCCGAGCGCGACCACGGCGATGCCGGCGGTGAAATCCAGGTACTCGCGCCCATCGGAATCCCAGACGCGGACCCCCTCGCCGCGGACCAGGCAGATGGGGGCCCGGGAGTACGTCGGGACGTGATACCGCTCGGACCACTCGAGGAGCGTCTTGGTGTCCACGGCCTCCCCCTCAGAGAACGATCTCGGTTCCAATCCCTTCCTTCGTGAAGATCTCGAGCAGGATGGCGTGGGGGATGCGGCCGTCGATGATATGGCACTTGGCGGTTCCGCCCTCCAGCGCCTTGAGCGACGACTCGACCTTGGGGAGCATCCCCCCCTCGATCACGCCGGCCCGGATCAGCCGCTCGGCCTCCTTCCGCGTCAGCGTCGATAGCAGCGTCCCGTCCTCGCCATGGATTCCGTCCACGTCGGTCAGGTGGATCAGCTTTTCCGCGACGAGGGCCGCGGCCAGCTCGCCGGCCACCAGGTCCGCGTTGATGTTGTACGTCTCTCCGGCCGCTCCGACCCCTACCGGGGCGATCACCGGGATGAACCCGTTCTCCTCCAGGAGCCTGATGGCCTGTGGATTGACCTGTTCCACGTCCCCGACCAGCCCGATGTCCACGGACTCGCCTTCGGGCGTCCGGTGGGCCAGCCGGCGCGCGCGGATCAGGTTGCCGTCCTTGCCGGACAGGCCGACCGCGCGCCCGCCGTGGTGGTTGATCAGGCCCACGATCTCCTTGTTGATCTTGCCGACGAGGACCATCTCGACGATGTCCATGGTCTCCGCGTCGGTGACCCGCATGCCCCCCACGAAGCGCGGTTCCTTGCCGAGGCGCTTCATCAGCGCCCCGATCTGCGGCCCACCGCCGTGCACGATCACGGGGTTGATCCCCACGTAGCGAAGCAGGATGACGTCGAGGGCGAAGGACTCCTTGAGGTCCGCCTGCTCCATGGCCGCGCCGCCGCACTTGATGACGAGGGTCTTGCCCTGGAAGGCGCGGATGTACGGCAAGACCTCCATCAGGATTTCGGCCCGCCCGATCATGGCCTTCATTTTGTCACCGTGGGGGCTGGGCCCCCACGCCCCTGATTTCACTAAAACCTCCCTGCCCGCCGCGTCTCACAGAATATAGCGGGAGAGGTCTTCGTCTTTGATGACGTCGGCCAGGTGCGTGTGGACGTAGCCCGCGTCGATGGACAGCTCCTTGCCGGGCATGTCGGGCGCGGCGAACGAGATCTCTTCCAGGAGCTTCTCCATGATCGTGTAGAGCCGCCGGGCGCCGATATTCTCCGCGCGCTGGTTGACGAGCGTCGCCAGCTCGGCCACGGCGTCCACCGAGTCGGGGGTGAAGTGCAGCGTGACTCCTTCGGTGTTCAGCAGCTCGATGTACTGCCGGATCAGCGCGTTCTGGGGCTCGGTCAGGATGCGGATGAAGTCCTCCCGGGTCAGCGGGTCCAGCTCCACCCGGATCGGAAACCGTCCCTGCATCTCGGGAATGAGGTCCGACGGCTTGGCCACGTGGAAGGCCCCGGCCGCGATGAAGAGGATATGGTCGGTCTTGACCGGCCCGTACTTCGTCGTCACCGTGGAGCCCTCGACGATGGGGAGCAGGTCGCGCTGGACGCCCTCGCGCGAGACGTCCGGCCCGTGGCCCGCCTCGCGCCCCGCGATCTTGTCCAGCTCGTCGAGAAACACGATGCCCGAGTTCTCGACCCGATGGACCGCCTGGGCGACGACCTCCTCCATGTCCACGAGCTTCTGGGCTTCCTCCTGGGCCAGGAGGCGCCTGGCCTCGGCCACCTTGACCTTCCGGCGCCGGGTCTTGGTCGGAAGCATGGTGGAGAGCATCTCGCGGAGATTGATCCCCATCTCCTCCATCCCCTGCCCCGAAAAAATCTCGACGATAGGGGTCGCCTGGGACTGGATCTCCAGCTCGATCAGTCGCTCGTCCATCTTTCCCGCCCTGAGCTGGGCGCGCAGCTTGTCCTTCGTCGCCTGGCGGGACGCCTCGGGCGAGACCTCTTCCAGCGTCTGGCTCTGAAACTGCTCCGACTTGCGGCGGGGCAGCAAGAGATCCAGCAGGCGCTCCTCGGCGAGGGCCTCGGCCTTCTCGCGCACCGCTCCCGCCATCTCGGCCTTCACCATGCTGACGGCGAGTTCCGTGAGGTCGCGGATCATGGACTCGACGTCCCGCCCCACGTACCCGACTTCGGTGTACTTGGAGGCCTCCACTTTGAGAAATGGGGCCTGGGCCAGCTTCGCGAGGCGGCGGGCGATCTCGGTCTTCCCCACCCCGGTGGGTCCGATCATGATGATGTTCTTCGGGGCCACCTCGTCCCTCAGCTCCGGGGGGAGCTTCTGCCGGCGCCAGCGGTTCCGGAGAGCGATGGCCACGGCGCGCTTGGCCCGCTCCTGACCGATGATGTAGCGGTCCAGCTCGATCACGATCTGGGCGGGAGTCAGCGGGGCCATCGGGTCCCCCGGGTGTTTCATAGTTCTTCGATCGTGATGCGGTCGTTCGTGTACACGCAGATGGCCGCGGCGATCCGCATCGCCTCTTCGACGATCTGCTTGGCGTCGAGGTCCGAGTGCGCCATCAAGGCGCGCGCGGCGGCGAGAGCGAAGGGGCCGCCCGAGCCGATCCCGACCACACCGTCGTCGGGCTCGATCACCTCGCCGGTCCCGGAGAGGATGAAGGAGCGCTCCTGGTCGGCCACCGCGAGGAGCGCCTCGAGGCGCCGCAGGACCCGATCGGTGCGCCAGTCCTTGGCGAGCTCCACGGCGGCCCGCGACAGGTTCCCGCGGTACTCCTCGAGGCGGGCCTCGAACTTCTCGAAGAGGGCGAAGGCATCGGCGGCGGCCCCCGCGAAGCCCGCGAGCACCCGGTCGTGGTAGATCTTCCTCACCTTGCGGGCTCCCGCCTTGACGATCGTCGGACCGATGGACACCTGGCCGTCGCCCGCCAGCGCCACTTTCCCCTTGTGGCGCACCGACACCACCGTCGTCCCCCTCATCCGGAGGAAGTCCCCACCCCCTCCGGTTCCTCCCCCGGCGGCAGAACACCTCGGCGGGATCATGCGTGGGCTCGCGGGTGGGCGGCGTCGTACACCCGCATGAGGTGGTCGGCGCTGACGTGCGTGTAGCGCTGGGTCGTGGACAACCGGCTGTGGCCGAGCAGATCCTGGATCAACCGGAGATCGGCGCCGGCGTCGAGCATGTGGGTGGCGAAGGTATGCCGGAGGGTGTGCGGCGTCACGCGGCGCGTGAGCCCGGCGGCGCGGCTCGTGGCCTTGACGATGCGGTGGATGCTCCTGGCCGTGAGGCGCCCGCCCCGGAGGTTCTCAAAGAGCGGGCCGTCGGCCTGCGCGCGCGCGCCCAGGTAGGCGTCCAGCGCCTGGAGGGCGGCGTCGCCCACGGGAATCACCCGCTCCTTCGCGCCCTTGCCGCGCACCCGGATCGTGGCCCCGGTCCGATCGAGATCGGCCAGGTCCAGGCCACAGAGCTCTGCCACCCGCGCGCCCGTGGCATAGAGCATCTCGACAATCGCCCGGTCGCGCGCCGCGGCGGGATGCTCGAGCAGGAGCGTGGCCTCGTCGATCGGCAGGAAAGAGACGAGCCGCTTCGGGAGCCGCGGCGGGGTGACCTCCCGCGCCGGGTTCTTGGGGAGCCCGCCGCGCCGGGTCAGGAAGGCCAGGCAGCTCCGGATGGCCGCCAGCTTGCGCGCGATGGAGGGGCGGGAGAGGCCGGCCTCGTAGAGTCGCGCCAGGTACCGGCGCAGGAGTCGCGCGTCCACGTGCGCCAGCTGGCCGACGTGCCGCCCCGCGAGGAAGCGGCGGAACTGCGCCAGGTCCGTCCGGTAGCTTCGAAGCGTGTGGGCTGACGCACCCCGCTCGACCGCCTGGTACCGGAGAAACGCCTCAACGGGATCCCTCATCCGGCGCTGACCTCGGTTTCCAGCTTGTAACCGCAGCCGTCCCTGGCGCAGTACCGCAGGAGCTTTTTCCCTCGAGCGTAGCGCGTCAGGAGGAACGGGGCGCCGCACTTGGGGCAGGGCTCGGGGATGGGCCGCTGCCACAGGATGTACTTGCAGCGGGGGTAGTTGGAGCAGGCGTAGTAGGCCTTACCGCGGCGGGAGCGCCGCTCGACGAGCTGTCCTCCGCACCCGTCCTGGGGACAGGCGATGCCTGTCGTCAGCGGCTTGGTGTTCTTGCACTCCGGGTAGCCCTGGCAGGCGATGAATTTCCCGTAGCGGCCTTCCTTGATGACCATCGGCTTGCCGCACTGGTCGCAGACCTCGCCCGGGACCACCTCGGCCGTCCGCCCGCGGCCGTTCCCGTTGAGGTCCTGCGTGAACTTGCAGTCGGGGTAGCCCGAGCAGGCGAGGAACCTCCCGTACTTCCCCCAGCGCTCCAGGAGCGGCTTCCCGCAATCGGGACACGCCTGGCCCGTGGCCGCCGGCTCCTTTTTCCCGGCCTGCTTGAGCTCTTTTTCGAAGCGCTTGTAAAAGTGCTGGATGGCCTCGGTCCAGGATGCCTTGCCTTCCTCGATCTTGTCGAGGACTTCCTCCATCTGGGCGGTGAACTCGACGTCCATGATCCCGGGAAACAGCGGCACCAGGAAATCCGTGACGTGGAGGCCGAGCTCGGTCGGGTAGAGCGTGCCTTTCTCCCGCCGGGCGTAGCCGCGCTCCTGGATCGTGCCCATGATCTGGGCGAAGGTGGAGGGCCGGCCGATGCCACGCTCCTCGAGGAGCTTGACGAGCGACGCCTCGGTGTAGCGCGGGGGCGGCTGAGTGAAGTGCTGCTTCGGGTCCAGCGCGAGGAGCGTCAGCTCCTCTCCCACCGTGAGGGGTGGCACCACCGCCTCGGCCTCTTCCTCGGCGGGCGCCTCCGATTCTTCGCGGCTTTCCACGTACACCGCGGTGAACCCCGGGAAGCGGAGCGTGGAACCCTGAGCGCGGAAGAGGCAGTCGCCGGCCTGGATGTCCGCCGCCACGGTGTCGTAGATCGCCGGGAGCATCTGGCTCGCCAGAAAGCGCTCCCAGATCAGGCGGTAGAGGTTCAGCTGGTCCTTCGTGAGGAAACGCGCCAGCGCCTTCGGCTCCTTGGCGACGTCCGACGGCCGCACCGCCTCGTGGGCCTCTTGCGCCCCCTTCTTGGAGCGGTACACGGGCGGCGAGGCCGGCAGGTAGTTGCCGCCGAGCCGCCCCCCGATCCACTCCCGGGCCTCTTCCTGGGCCTCGCGCGAGACGTGGACCGAGTCGGTACGCATGTAGGTGATGAGCCCGAGGGGCCCCTCGGCGCCGACCTCGATCCCCTCGTACAGTTGCTGGGCCAGGAGCATCGTCTTCTTGGCGCTGAAGTGGAGCTTGCGCGCCGCCTCCTGCTGGAGCGTGGAGGTGATGAATGGGGGCGCGGGATTCCGCTTGCGCTCGCCCCGGGTGACGGCCTTGACCGTCCACCGCGTGCCCTGGAGTCCCGCGACGACCTCCTGCACCCGGGCCTCGCCGGGCAAGTCGGCCTTCTCGCCGCGAATCTCCTTGAGGGTGGCGACGAAGTCGGGCGGGTTCTTCCCGCGGAGCTTCGCGTGCAGGCTCCAGTACTCGACCGGGAGGAACGCAAGGATCTCGCGCTCCCGGTCCGCGAGGAGCCGCACGGCCACGGACTGGACGCGCCCGGCGGAGAGGCCGCGCTGGACCTTCCGCCAGAGGAGGGGCGAGAGATTGTACCCGACCAGGCGATCGAGAACGCGCCGGGCCTGCTGGGCCTCCACCTTCTTCTGGTCGATCCTGCCGGGGTGCGCGAACGCCGCCTTGATCGCGCGCGCGGTGATCTCGTTGAACGTGACGCGGTACACCTTGCGGCCGTTGACCGGCAGCTCCTGGGCGAGGTGCCAGCCGATCGCCTCGCCCTCTCGATCCGGGTCCGTCGCGACGTACAGCGCCTCGGCCTTCTCGGCGGCCTTCTTCAGCTCGTCCACGACCTTCCGCTTCGAGGCCAGGACCCGGTACTCGGGCTTGAAGCCCTTCTTCACGTCCACGCCGATCCGGGACTTCGGCAGGTCGCGGACGTGCCCCATGCAGGCCTTGACGATGTACTTCGACTCCAGATACTTCTGGATCGTCTTGACCTTCGTGGGTGACTCCACCACCACCAGCGACCGCTTCGCCACTATCTTCTCCTTATATCTTCTATCATCTATCATCGTCTGGGCACGGGCACCCCGGGTCTCTCCCTCGCCATTCGGCGAGGGGCCCGCACAGCCCGTGCCCCGCCGGATTCTCGCTGGACCTTGTTTCCCTCACTCGACTTGAGTCCTTCTCATGCCGTGGAGGTAGTCGTAGCGACTGCGCTCCGGATGTAGCGCTGGCCGGGCAATTGGTGCACCCAGCCCTTCAGCTCCAGGCTCAAGAGCGCGGCCGCCGTCCGCCCCGACGGGATGCCGCTACGCTCGCTCACGCGATCGATGTGGATCGGCTCTTCGCCGAGCAGCGGCAGGACTCGCGTCTCGTCCCCCTCGGGGGCGGGCCCGGGCGCTTCCGCGCCCACGCACTCCGTCAGGCAGGCCTGCCACACCGGGGGGAGCTCGGCCAGGACGTCCTCCCAGCCCTGAACCAGTTTAGCACCGTCCTGGATGAGGCGGTTGGCGCCCCGACTCGTTTCCGACGTGACCGGCCCCGGCACGGCGAACACTTCGCGGCCGAGCTCGCCCGCCCGCCCCGCCGTGATCAAGGCGCCAGAACGCTCCGCCGCTTCCACCACGATCGTCCCCAGCGCGAGGCCGGCGATCGTCCGGTTGCGCAGCGGGAAGTGTCGAGGCAGCGCCGGCGTCCCCATGGGGAACTGGGAGATCAACGCCCCGTGCTCGAGCACCTGGGCGACGAGCTTCCGGTGCTCCGGCGGATAGGTCACGTCCACGCCGCAGCCGAGGACGGCGATGGTGCGTCCGCCTGCCGCCAGCGCGCCGCGGTGTGCCGCGGTATCGATGCCGCGCGCGAGACCGCTCACAATGGCCACGCCACGCGCGGCCAGGTCGGCCGCGAGGCGCGCGGCCACCCCGAGCCCGTAAGCGGTGGCGCGCCGCGAGCCAACGATCGCCAGCGCGAGCGCGTCCTCCTTCCGGAGCTCCCCTCGCGCCAGCAGGAACGGCGGCGGAGCCGGCACCGCGTTGAGGGAGGCCGGATACTCGTCGTCCTCGGACAGGAGCAGGCGGGCGCCGGCCCGCCCGGCCAGCCCGCGCTGCTCGCTCAGCGCCGCCTCGATCTCGGCCCGCGTCCGGGCGCCCGGGCGCGCGGGCAGCGCCGCGATCACCGCGTCCCATCGAGTCGACTCGCTGTATCCGTTCATGTTCACAATCGCCGCCAGAGGAATGGGTCCAAGTATACCGGAGCGTCGGGATGCGTCAACTTTCTAGGGATCCGAAGGGGCGTCCCGCCGCCGGCGACGCGACTAGCGCGCGCGGCGGACGGGAACGGCGCGTGCGCCGATGAGGGTGCGCGCCTGCCGGGCCGCCTCGCTGTCCGGGTACGCCTGGACGAGCTGCTGCCAGGCCTGGCGCGCGCGGGCGGGGTCGTTGAGGGCGCGAAAAGAGAGACCGATCTTGAGGAACGCGTCGGGGATCTTGCCGCTCTTCCCGTTCAGCTCCGCAACTCTCTCGTACTCCGCGATCGCCTGGCGGTAGTCGCGCTGGAGATAGTAGGCCTCGGCGATCCAGAACTGCGCGTTGGCCGCCAGCGGATGCTGAGGGTTGCGCGCGATGAAGTCCGTGAACTCGAGGACGGCCTGCCCGTGCTCGCGGGCCCGAAAGCTCGCCAGCGCGGCGGTGTAGAGCTGCTCCGCGGGGCCCGAGGGCGCCGCGGGACGGTCGGGCTCGGCGGGCCTCGCCTCGACCCGCTTCTCGCCGGGCGGCGCCGGGGCCGTGGCCTGGCGGACGAGCTCGCGTGAGAGGCCGTCGAGCGAGGCGCGAAGACCGCGCACGGCCTCCTCGGTCTCTGCCAGTCTCGACTCGACGCGCCCCAGCTGCTGCTGGGCGGTCTTCTCTCCCTGCGCCGCCTTCGCGAGCTGGCCGTCCAGGGACTTGAGCTCCCCCACCGTCTTGGCGAGCTCGCGCGTGGACGCGTCCTGCGCCTTTCGGAGCTCGACCACCTGCTCCCTGAGCCCGGCGACTTCGCCCTGAAGCTGCCGCACACTCCCGCGGGTCGCGCAACCGGTCAGCGCCAGCGCGGCGGCGAGCCCGGCGGCCAAGAGTATGGTCGGCGGAGTTTTCATCGGTGGTCGGAACGTAGCACAGCGTTTCAAAAAAAGTCAAGGAATTTGGGGCCGACTTCCGGTAGGATGCCGTCCATGGAAGAAATCTCCTGGCCGTTTTACGCCTCGGCCGTGCTCACCGGGCTGGCCTTCGGCTACGTCACCCAGCGCGGCGGCTTCTGCCTCACCCGCGCGCTCTCGAACCTCTATCTGATGGGTGACGCCACGATCGTTCGCGCCTACCTGCTCGCCCTCCTCGTCGCCGCCATCGGCGTCCACCTCATGCTGGCGGCCGGGCTCGTCGAGATTCCGCTGCGGCCGTTCCACTGGCTGGCCAATCTCGTGGGTGGCTTCCTGTTCGGCGTGGGGATGATCCTGTCCGGCGGCTGCTCCGGGAGCACCTGGTACCGCATCGGCGAGGGCGCGGTGGGCGCCTGGGTGGTGCTCCTCGGCTTCGCCATGGGGGCCACCACCGTGACGGTCGGCATCCTCGCCCCCGTGCGCCAGGCGCTCCGCGGGCCGGCCATCACGGTGGACGGCGGCGCCCCGACCCTGGCGAACCTCGTGAGCCTCTCGCCGTGGGTCGTGATCGCGGTGCTCGGGCTCGTCGTCATCGTCTTCCTGTGGCGCGGCGGCGGAGAGCCCGAGCACGGGAAATGGCCATGGCCGGCCACCGGCTTTGTCGTCGGCGTGCTGATCGCGCTGGGTTGGTGGACGTCGTCCTTCGGCGACGCGCCCGGCGGGATCACCTTCGCGAGCAACACGGGGCAGGCGCTCACCTACCCGCTCGTGGGATACCCGAATCGCGTCAACTGGAGCATGGTCCTTCTGGTGGGTGTTCCCATCGGCGCCTTCCTGGGCGCCTGGCCGGCGGGAGAGTTCAGGTGGAAGTTTCCCCCCGGGTGGAGCCTGGTCAAGCTCTTTGCCGGCGGGCTGCTCATGGGAGCGTCCGCGCTCCTCGCCGAGGGCTGCAACATCACCCAGGGGCTCACCAATTCGGCCACGCTGGCCGTCGGCAGCCTCGTGGCCTTCGGCGCCATGTGGCTCGGCGCCTATGCGGCCGTCTGGGTGCTGTACCTCCGCAAGGACTGATCCCCGGGGCCTCTAAGCTGGATTATTCAGGAACGATCGTCGCGTGCGGCGGGCGGGTCCTGTCGCAGGGCGCAGCCCCCGCGGGTCCGGCTCCGTCACCCACTCGCCCGAACGCTGCGCTCCGCGCGGCGGACGGGACGAGGGGGGCCCACTGCGCGCGGCCCCGCGGGGACCGCACCCTGCGCCACCCGCCCGATCGTGCCATCGCCTTTCGTGAATAATGCGGGCTAAGCTGGCCTGAGGGGCTGGGTGGCCTCCCACCGCCGTCCTTCGCTGTTGACGAACACGACGCGAAGCGTTCCGCCGCCGCCGATCTTCAGCGGGAAGCGGATCAGCGGATTGGCGCTGACCGCGGACGTCATCTCGAACTCGCTCACCCGCCGATCGTCCACAGACACGAGCATCCGTGTGACGTAGAACTCGGGGAGCTCCCGGACGAACTTCCCGCCCTTGAGGGCGAGGCCGGTGTACGAGGCGTGATCCAGCCGGGTCCGCACCTCCACGACCTCCCCCGGCCGGTAGGAGCGCCCGAGCCGGATCTGCGGGTTGCCGATCCGCTCGCGCGCCGTCCGATCCGGCGTCGTCGCGCAGCCGCCCTCGACGACGCGGACCTCCCGCGTCCCGGCGAAGCGGCCGTGGCGGCTGCACTCCCCGGCGACCGTCACGACTCCCCCGATCCCGGAGCGGAACTGAAACGCCACCCACGCGCGTCCGTTGGCGGGCGTGAAGTGGAACTTCCCCTTGCTGGGGACGGGATCGGTGGCGAGCGTGACTTCGAGCGAGCGGATGAAGTGGTCGGGGTCCATGGGATGGTCCAGCGCCGCCTGAAAGGGCACCGCCGCGGGGTCGTCGGCGAGCACCGGAAGCTCGATCCGGGGGGTGTGGGCGGCGTCGGGCCTTCCCTGTCCGGCCGAGGGCTCCGGCAGGACCAGAGGTGCGAGCCCCGCGGCGATGGATCCCACGAGGAAGCAGCGCCGGCTGATCATGACGGGAAAGGCTTGAGGAGGATCACGGGCACCGAGCCGCCCGCGGGAATCGTGGTGTCGGGGGGAACGACGGCGAGCCCGGCGGCCGACACCATGGAGGTCAGGACCGCCGATCCCTGATTTCCCGTGAGCCGGGCGCCGTATTCCCCGCCTTCGGCCGACACCGTCACGCGGAGGTAGCCGCGGCGGCCCCCCGGGTTCGGGATGGGGGAGAGCGCCCGCGCGCGGATCTGGGGGCGGTGGAGCGCCGTGTGGCCAGCCATCTTCCTGAGCGCGGGCCGGACGAAGAGCTCGAACGTGACCATCGCGGACACGGGATTGCCCGGGAGGCCGAAGATCGGCCGTCCGCCGAGGGAGCCGAACGTGACCGGCTTTCCGGGGCGCATCGCGACCTGCCAGAGGTGCAGCTCGGCCCCCAGCCGCCGGAGGGCCTCGCGCACGACGTCGTAGTCTCCCACGGAGACGCCCGCTGACGAGATCAAGACGTCCGCCGACAGGCCCCAGCGGAGGCGCTCCTCGATCGACTCGCGCCTGTCGCGCGCGACGCCGACATTCAGGGGCTCTCCGCCCGCCTCGACCACCTGGGCCATCAAGGCGTAGCTGTTCGAATTGGGGATCTTTCCCTGGGTCACCTCTCCTCCGAGGTCCACGACTTCGTCGCCTGTGGAGAGAATAGCCACGCGGGGACGGCGGAACACGAGGGCCCGGGACCGGCCCAGCGTGGCCAGCAGGCCGATCTGGGCGGGGCCGATGACCTGCCCCACCTCGAGGGCCGTTTCCCCCGCCTTCAGGTCTTCGCCCCGGGGTCGGACGAACTCGCCCTCGGCGACGGGGCGCCGGAGGCGGATCCGCTCGTCCTGGACCTGGACCTCCTCCTGAGGGATGACGCTGTCCGCGCCGTCAGGGAGCGGCGCTCCCGTGAAGATCCGGAACACCTGCCCGGCCCCGAGGGGATGCCCGGCCACCGACCCGGCCGGGATCGTTCCGACGATCTGGAGCTCGACCGGGCTGCCCGGGCCGCCCTCGCGCGTGTCGTGAGCCCGCAGGGCATAACCATCCATGGAGGAGTTGGGCCAGGGAGGAATGTCGAACCGGGAGGAGACCGGCTCGGCCAGGACCCGGTTGAGGCACGCGAGGAGCTCCACGCGCTCGGAGCCGAGGCGATCAACGCGGGAGAGGATCTGCTC
>JACPSW010000033.1:43019-113732 GCA_016193045.1 Candidatus Rokuibacteriota bacterium
CAACGCGGGAGAGGATCTGCTCCAGGGCTTCTTCGACCGACACCACGCCCGTATTGTAGCACCCGGTGGCAGACGGGGCCCGGGGGGGCCTGAGGGCGTGCTCCTCCCGCTCAGACCTCCTCGCCTCGACGCGTTGCGCTCGCTCGGGCGGCTCCGCTGGCCCCCCCATCCCCCCGCGGCGGGGGGCAGGCTTCGTCCCTCCGGGACTCAGCGCGCTGCGCCGCCCTGCGCTTCGCGCCGCGCCACGGCTCGTCGGATTCGCTCCTTGGAGCACGCCCTCCGCCCTCCCCTCTATCACCTGGGCACGGGCACCCCGGGCTGTCGCCACGCCCGTGCCCCGCCGGAACCGTGCGCGGGGTGACTCTATCGGCCGATCTGAGTCGTGGTCATGCGGAACCGGGCGAGGAACCAGCGGCGACTCAGCACGAACAGCGCGAAGAATCCCGCCGTCACGAAGACCTCGACGAGGCCCGCGGGAAAGGAGGCGGTGGGTGAGATCGAGGGGACCACCACCAGCACGCGCTCGAGGAAGATGGCCGAGAGGCTCAGGAGGGAGATGACCACCAGCGGGCGGTGGCGCTCCGGCGGCTTGCCGGTGAGCCGCTTCAGGAGGTACGAAAAGGGCACGATCCACCCGGCAGCCAGCACGACGAACGCCAGCACTCGCCAGGGGTCCTCGAAGAAGCGCCGGAGGAAGAACTTCGTTTCGACCGGCACGTTCCCGTACCAGATGACCAGGTACTGGGACCAGAAGAAGTACATCCACAGAGTGCTCGTCGCAAGGATCAGCTTGGCCACGTCCTGGATCGCCGAGGGCGTGACCACCGCGAGGCCCGAGGCGTTGGCGCTGACGGCCAGCAGGGCCAGGAGGGCGAATCCCGTGTAGAGCGTGCTGACGACGAAGTAGCCGCCGAAGAGCCCGCTGTACCACGTGGGGTCGAGCGACATGACGAGGTCGAAGCCGAGGAGCGACACCACGATCACGTAGAGGAACAGCATGATCGTGGCCAGGACCACGCGGCGGTGCCGGGCCTGGCGCTGGACGTCGGGGCCGCCGCTCCCCTCGCGGAACCCGGCCTTCACGAAGGCGAAGACCACCCAGTAGAGCAGCAGGACGCCGAGGCCGATCCGGAGCGCCATGAACGGCACGTTGAGCCAGGCCGCCTTGACGGGCAGCGGGGTCGTCACCCACGGGTACAGGACGCCGCGCCCCCCGAAGAGGACGAGGAAGAGGACGAAGGAGTAGGGCAGGAATCCGGCCGTGGTCAGCGCCAGGCGCTTCACGCTCGGGGACCACCGGGCCTCCATGAGCTCCATGATCCCGGCGATGGCGGGTCCCGTCACCGCCAGCCCCGACCAGAAAAGAAGGTTGATCAGGTAAATGGCCCAGGTCCGTTCGGGAGCGCGCGAGACTCCCAAGACGAACGCCAGGCACCCCGCAGCGGCCAGCGCCGCCAGGAAGAGATTGCCGCGGCTCATTTCTGGGCGATGCTCCGGAGGTAGTTCACCACGTGCCAGCGCTCCTCGGGAGAGAGGGCCTCGCCGTAGGCCGGCATCACGGCGCCCCCGGTGCCGATGACGTGCTGCCAGAAGCCGTCGGTCCGCTGCTTCTGGAGCGTGGCATTGGTGACGTCCGGCGGCGGGATGAACTTCGGGGCGACCGTTCCGTCCCCCTTGCCTGCCGGGCCGTGGCACGGGGCACAGTGGATCGTGAAGAGCGCCTGGCCGGCGGCGATCGAGTCGGGTGTCGCCTTGACGGGGTTCGGCCGCCTGGCGGCGATGTCGCGGTTCTCGCGGGGCGGCGTCAGCTCGCCGCCGGCGCGGGGCAGCGTCCCGGCGGGCATCGGCAGGACGCGCTCGCCCGGGACGATCTTCACGGTGGCGGTCATGTTGTCGGTCCACCGGAGAACGACGACGCTCCCCATGAGGCCGCCCGCGGCGAGGACCACGAGGAGAGCCAGCCCGAAGAGGTACTTCACCGCCTGACCTCCTCGGCCCCGGCCTGGCTCAGGCACCGGCCCGCGGCGTCCGCCCGGTCCGGGGAGCAGGTCACCGCGACTCCGAAGTGGTCCACCGTGAAGCGGGGATCATAGGTGGGCGACCGCCGCAGCGCGGGCAGCTTCCCCAGGACGAGGATGGCGAGCAGGGTGGAGAGGCCCCCGAGCAGGATGGTGAGCTCGAAGGCGATGATCACGAAGGGGGGGATCGACACCACCGGCTTGCCGCCGGTGACCAGCCCCCACTTGAGCGCCGACCAGATCGTGAGGCCGAACCCCGTGATGGTCCCCGTCAACCCCCCGATGAGCGTGAAGAGCCGGACGGGGCTCACGGGGCGGTTCTCCTCCAGCACCGCCTCGATCTCCTCCACCGGCACGGGCGAGTACACGGTGAAGTCGGTGAAGCCCTGCGCCCGCAGCTCTCGAATCGCCATCACCGTGGTGTCCACGTGGGCGAAGACACCGAGCACGCGTCCCGCCGCCATCAGTGGTGCGCCTCCTTGACCGGGTGCGGGAGCGTCTCCTTCACCTCGACGATGGAGACCGAGGGCATGACCTTGATGAAGCCGAGGAACAGGATGAAGAACCAGGCGAAGCTGCCGATGACGATCATCGTGTCGGTGACCGTCGGCCAGTAGATCCCCCAGGTGTAGGGATAGAAGTCGTGCCCCAGGGACGGAACGATGATGTTGAAGCGCTCGAACCACATCCCAATCAGCACCAGGATGGACACGACGTACAGCGTGGGGGTGTGGGTTCGCGCGCGCTTCCGGAACAGGACCAGCGGCGCCAGGCTGTTGCAGAAGTACTGCAGCCAAAAGGCCCAGGCGTAGCTCTTGGTGGCCTTCCAGAAGAGCGAGGCGCGCTCGAAGTGGTCGCCGCTGTACCATGCGGTGAACGCCTCGCAGACGTAGAAGTAGCTCAGCACGAGGCTCGTCACGAGGATCAGCTTCCCCATGGCGTCGAGGTGCTTGTCGGTGATGTACGGATAGAGGTTCCAAAAGTAGCGCATCGGGATGATGAGGACCAGCACCATGGCGAAGCCGGAGAAGATCGCGCCGTCCACGAAGAACGGGGCGAAGAGGGTCGAGTGCCAGCCCGGGACCAGCGCCATGGCGAAGTCCCAGGACACGACGCTGTGCACCGAGAGCACGAGGGGGGTCGCGAGGGAGGCGAACAGGCCGTAGGCGCGCCGGTAGTGCCGCCACTGCCGGTCCGTCCCCTCCCACCCCAGGGAGAGCACCCCGTAGATCTTCTTCCGCCAGCCGGTGGAGGCGTCCCGGATGGCGGCGATGTCCGGCAGCAGGCCGACGCAGAAGAAGACCACGCTGATCGTCAGGTAGGTGGAGATCGCGAACACGTCCCAGACGAGCGGCGAGCGGAAGTTGGGCCACAGGTAGCGCTGGTTCGGGTACGGCAGGAGCCAGTAGGCGAACCACATCCGTCCGGCGTGGATCAGGGGGAACAGCCCGGCCGTCAGGACCGCGAAGACCGTCATCGCCTCGGCGCCGCGGTAGATCGAGGTCCGCCAGCGGGCTCGGAAGAGATACAGGATGGCCGAGATGAGCGTCCCGGCGTGGCCGATGCCGATCCAGAAGACGAACGTCGTGATGTACATCGCCCACATCTGGGGCGTGCGCTTGCCGGCCGCGCCCATGCCCATGTAGATCTGGTACGTCCAGGCGAGGATCCCGGCTGCCAGGATCAGGGCGACGACCGTCATCCAGCCGAAATAGGCCGGGGAGGGCGGCTCCAGCGTGCGGATGACGTCCCGGTTGACGTCGGCGTAGGTCGGTGGGCGAGGGGCAGCTTCCTGGCTCATCCTTTGCCGTGATCCCGGGTGACCTTTTTCAGGTACGTGACGGCGGGCCGCGTCCCGATCTCCTCCAGGACGTGGTAGCCGCGGGGGGACCGGGACAGCTTCGCCACCCGGCTCGACGGGTCCTTCAGGTTGCCGAACAGGATGGCCTGGGTGGGGCACGTCTGCTGGCACGCGGTCTGGACCTCCCCGTCCCTCACCGGGCGCTTCTCGTCCCGCGCCGCGTCCTTCCCGGCCACGATACGCTGGACGCACATGGTGCACTTCTCCATCACGCCGAGCTGGCGGACCGTCACGTCCGGGTTGAGCTGGAGCGGGAGCGGGTCGGGGAAGGCGTAGCTGCTCGATGCGGGGGAGCTGTAGTCCCACCAGTTGAAGCGTCGCACGTGGTAGGGGCAGTTGTTGTTGCAGTAGCGCGTGCCCACGCAGCGGTTGTAGATCTGGGCGTTGAGCCCCTCCTCGGTGTGGTAGGCCGCGAAGACCGGGCAGACCGGCTCGCAGGGCGCGATCTCGCAGTGCTGGCAGAACATGGGCAGGAAAAGGTTCCTGGGATGCTCCGACCTGCCCTCCTGCCAGCGCTCGAGCCTGAGCCAGTGCATGTCGCGCCCATAGGCGACCTGCTCCTTTCCCACCACCGGCACGTTGTTCTCGGCCTTGCAGGCGATCACGCACGCCTGGCAGCCCGTGCACGCATCCAGGTCCACCGCCATCCCCCAGCGGTACTCGGGGTACTTGAGGTCGGGATACATACTCGGGTGGCTCGCCTTCGCTGGGGCGGCGCCCCGGAGCTCGAGCTCCCGCGCGGCGCCCAGCCCCACGTGCTGGGCGATCTCGCGGTCGTCCTGGTCATGGGTGGCCTGGGGGATGGCGAGCGGCCGGCGCCCGCCCGTCCTGGTCAGCGTGACCTTGACTGACAGGAAGGCCAGACTGGGCCCGCCGGGCAGCAGCGTCAGAGGATTCGCCCCCCGATCCTTCGCATAGCGGCCGTAGGCCGTGTGGCCCTGGCCGATGGGGATGGCGACGACCCCCCGGTGAAGCGATTCTGAAACATAGGCGGGCAGCTCGATGGCGCCGTGAGGCGACGCGACCTTCACGAGGTCGCCCTGCCGAATGCCGAGCTTCTTGGCGACCTCAGCCGGAACCTCGACCCAGGAATCCCACGTCACCTGGGTCATGGTGTCGGGGGCCTCCTGGAGCCACGGCTTGTTGGCCCCCCGCCCGTCGTAGAACCGCTGCGAAGGATACACGAGGAGGGTGAGCCCCTGGGGATCGCCCTCTACGCTCGCCGGCTTTCCCTGGATCGGGGCGCCGGGAGTGGACCGAGCCTGAACGGGCGCGGTGGCCACGTCCTTCCATACCCCGCCGCGTCGGAGCGCCTCCTCCCAGAACTGATCGACCGGTGTCCTTGGCGAATATTCCCGGGCGATCGCTCGCCATTGCTCCTTGAGGTAATCGGCGAACGTCTCCCAGCGGAAGGGCCCCCTCCCCGCGGGCGATCCGAGCACCTGGCGACCGACCGAGAGCAGCACGTCACCCACGGCGCGGGAGTCGAAGACAGGCGCCATCGTCGGCTGCATGAGCCCGGCGACGCCTTCACGCGGAGCGAAATCTCCCCACGACTCGAGCGGGTGGAGGTCGGGAAGGATGAGGTGGGCCTGCTCGGTCGTCTCGTCGGGCTGGTTGGAGAAGCTCACCAGCAGGGGGACCTTCGTGAGGGCCGCGGCGAAGCCCCCCGTGGGAGGCAGCGCGAAGAGGGGGTTGGCGTGGATCAGCATCAGGACGTCGATCTCCCCCTGGGCCATGAGCTGCGTGAGCGGTCCCACGAAGGCATGGGGAGTGGCCTTGCCGAAGGCCGAGTCCGGTCCGAACCGCAGCGTCCGCCCCACGTTCCCCGCCGCGTAGTTCAAGAGGTGGATGGCCCGCTGGGTTTCCACGGCGAGGGGGCTGGTCACGGCGACGCCGCCGCCGATGGCGATGCCCGGCCGGGCCTTGGCGAAGGCGCGCGCGATGCGCGTGATGGTCTCGACGGACACCCCGGACTGGCCGGCCGCGGCTTCCAGATCCACGGGCAGGGCGACGTTGCGGAGGAGGGCCACGTCCACGCCCGGGGCCTGGAGCCCGTCGGTGAGGATCACCTTGAGGATCGCCAGCGTCAAAAGCCCTTCGGTCCCCGGGGCGTTACGGACCCATTCGTCGGCGTTGGCGGCGGTGAGCGAGAGCCGCGGCTCCACGTGGATGAACGTGCCCGCCTTGCCGTGCTTGAAGGCGTGCATCCGGGTGAAGGCCCGCGCGTGCTCGACGGGCGAGAGCCAGCTCTCGAGAAAGTCGGCCCCGAAGGAGAGGATGACGTTGGCCTCCTCGAGGGCATAGTGGGGAATCGCGTCCCGTCCGAAGACGAGACGGCTCGCGTGGCGGATCGCCTCGTAGTTGAACGGCTCATACGTCATCCGCCGGGCCCCGAGGGCGCCCGCCCACGAGTCCAGGAGCCGCCCGAGGCTCCTGTTCTCGAGCTGGCTCACGACCACGATCCGCTTACCCTTGCCCTCCTTGACCAGACCGGTCAGCCGCTCGACCAGGAGCTTCTCAGCCTCCTCCCACTTCACGGGTGTCAGGGCGCCCGAAGCGTCCCGCCGCATCGGGCCGCGCAGGCGGTCGGGGTTGTAGAGCCCCTGGAGCGCCGCCTGGCCCCGGATGCAGAGCGCGCCCCGGTTGACCGGGTGATCGGGGTTCCCCTCCAGCTTGACCACGCGCCCCTCGCGATTCCGGGCGATCACCCCGCACCCCGCCGGACATTCGCGGCAGACCGTCGAGAACCACGCGGCCACGCCGGGGATGAGGTTGTCGGGCGGGATCACGTAGGGAAGGATCCGCTCGGGCGCTTGGCCGCAGCCCGCGGCGGCCACCGCCCCCGCGCTCGTCCCCACGATCTTGAAGAACTCCCGCCTATTCATCGCCCTAGACCCCCTTATTCACGAACGGGCGTCGCCTGCGGCGGGCGGGTCCTGTCGCAGGGTGCGGTCCCCGCGGGTCCGGCTCCGTCACCCACTCGCCCGAACGCCGCGCTGCGCACGGCGGACGGGACGAGGGGGGCCCACTGCGCGCGGCCCCGCGGGGACCGCACCCTGCGCCACCCGCCCGGTCGTGCCATCGCCGTTCGCGAATAATGCGCCCTAGACCCTGTTCGAGCGCGGGCTTTGCCCGCGCAACCCTCCTGGGGGAGGCATCGGAGGGGGCCGTCGAGGCCCCCTCCGAACTCGCTAGTGATGGCAGGTGACGCATTCGAGCGGCGCCTTCGTCTTTTCCTTCGCGTTCATCGTCGTGTGGCACTCGACGCACCAGCCCATGGTGAGCGGCGTCGAGGACCGGGCCAGACCCACCAGGTTCAAGAGGTCGTTGGCGAGGTTCTGGCCGGTCCGGGCTTCCACCACGGCCATCTTCTCGATGGGGCCGTGGCAGGTCTGGCACTTCACGTTGGCCCGGACGTGGGCCTTGTGGGGGAAGTAGACGTACTCGGGAACCATGAAGATGCGCACCCACGGAATCGGCTCGTTCCTGTTGAAGAAGCCCGCGAGCTTCTGGACCTCGGGCCGGTCCGCGGCGGTGATCTTGTGGCAGCCCATGCAGCGGGAGACCGAAGGAATGCCCGCGTATTCCGACCGGCGCGCGTCGGCATGGCAATACTGGCAGTCGATCTTGTACTGGTCGGCGTGGATCTGATGGTTGAAGGCGATGGGCTGAGCGGGACCGGCCGCCTGACCGCGCGTCGAGAGGACGAGGAAGAGGGCGGCGGCGAGGAGGGTGAGGCCCAGAGCGCCGACGCCCACCCTTGTCCTCATCTCGCGTTACGCACTCCTCTGGCCCGGTAAAGCCGATCTCGTGTGTGGCGCTGCGATCAAAAACGGAGCCGGAAGGCGTGACCCCAGGGACGAAACCTCGTGAATCCTATCACCCGGTCTCCGTCGGAGTCAAGGGGGTTATGCCGCGCCGAGGGCCTGGCGCGCCGCTTGGGCGGCGCTATCGATGTCCGCCTCGGAATGGGCGAGAGACACGAATGCCGCTTCGAACTGGGAGGCGGCGAGGAAGACGCCGCGCGCCAGCATCGCGTGGAAGAACTTGGCGTAGCGGGCGGTGTCTGAGGGCTTGGCCGAGGCGAAGTCGGTCACCGCCCCCCCGGTGAAGAAGCCGGTGAGCATCGAGCCGACGCGGTTGACCGTGAGGGGCACCCCGGCCTCGCGGGCCGCCCCTTCCAGCCCCGCCTGGAGGCGGGCCCCCAGGGCCTCCAGGCGCCGGTACGCCGACGGGTCCTGGAGCGCGCGGAGCGTCGCGAGTCCCGCGGCCACCGCCAGGGGATTCCCCGACAGGGTCCCCGCCTGATAGACCCCGCCGAGCGGGGACACGTGCGTCATCAGGTCCCGGCGGCCGCCGTACGCGCCGACGGGGAGCCCGCCGCCGATGATCTTGCCGAGGCAGGTCAGGTCCGGCCTCACCCCGTAGAGCGACTGGGCCCCGCCATAGGCGACGCGGAAGCCCGTGATCACCTCGTCGAAGATCAGGAGCGCGCCGTGGCGCGTGGTGAGCTCGCGGAGCCCCCCGAGAAACCCCGGCGCGGGCGGCACCACGCCCATGTTTCCGGCCACCGGCTCGACGATGACCGCGGCGATCTCGCTCCCACGCGCGTCGAACGTCCGCCGGACGGCCTCGAGATCGTTGAACGGCAGTGTAACCGTCAGCGCGGCGAGCGACGGCGGTACGCCGGCGCTGTCCGGAAGCGAGAACGTCGCCCCGCCGGACCCGGCCTTCACGAGCAGGCTGTCGGCGTGGCCGTGGTAGCACCCTTCGAACTTGACGATGGCGTCTCGGCCCGTCGCGCCGCGGGCCAGGCGGATGGCGCTCATGGCGGCCTCGGTGCCCGACGACACGAGCCGCAGCATCTCGATGGAGGGGAGCGCCCGCGAGATCACCTCGGCGATCTCGACCTCCGACGCGGTCGGCGCCCCGTAGCTCGTTCCCCGCCGCGCCGCCTCGCTCACCGCCTCGACGACGGCCGCGGGGGCGTGGCCGAGGATCAGCGGCCCCCAGGACCCGAGAAAGTCGAGGTAGGACCGGCCGTCCACGTCCCAGATCCGGGCGCCCTCCGCTCGCGCGACGAAGAACGGCTTGCCCCCCACGGCGCGGAACGCCCGGACGGGGCTGTTCACCCCGCCGGGGATCAAGCGCTGCGCGGCCTCGAAGAGCGCGTCGGATTGGCTCATCGGGGAAGCTCCGCCAGTTCCACCGGCAGGAAATCCTGCCTCGAGTCGTCCCAGGCGAACGCCGCCGCGCCTACCACTCTCCCCGCCACGACCGAAAGCACCACGTAGGCGGCATCCGGGTACAGCGGCGCGTCCCGGACCAGGGCGTTCTGCTTGTCGGTCTCGGAAAAGTATGCGCCCGCCTCGATATGGGAATGGTAGATCGTCCGGACGCGGTACCCGTCGTCCTCGCGCCGGGCGATCCGGAGCAAATCCCGAGGATCCATATGGTAGGCGGTCCGGGCGTCCCGTGGATGGCGTGAGGGGTCCTTGGCGTGAAGCTCGTTTTGCACGTTGCGGCAGGGAACCAGCGAGCGCTCCCCGGGAGACCCTTCCCTCACCAGCACGACCCCGCAGCACTCGGCCGGGTATTCCGCCTCGGCCTGGGCCCGGATGCGCTGGAACTCCTCTCCGGTGAGGATCATCGCCCCCCGGCCAGCGCCGGGATGATGGCGACCTCGTCGCCGTCCTTGAGCGGGGTCGCGAGCCCCTGAAGGGCTTCGATGCCCTCGCTGTTCACGTAGATATTGACGTGGTGGTGCACCTCGCCCTTTTCGTTCCTCACGAGACCCTTGAGGCCGCTGAAGTCGGCCTCGAGCCGGTCCAGGAGCCGCCCGACGTCGGCGGCCTCGACCTCGACCTTGTCCCTGTTGTTCGTCGCCCGTCGGAAGGGCGTCGGGATGTAGACCTTCACTGCCATGCCGGTCACCTCCGAGTCGCTAACCTGGATTATTCACGAGCGATCGTCGCCCGCCGCGGGCGGGTCCTGTCGCAGGGCGCGGGCCCCGCAGGTCCGGCTCCGTCACCCACTCGCCCGAACGCCGCGCTCCGCGCGGCGGACGGGACGAGGGGGGCCCACTGCGCGCGGCCCCGCGGGGACCGCACCCTGCGCCACCCGCCCGGTCGTTCCATCGCCTTTCGTGAATAGTGCGCGCTAAAGGGGCAGGCTCAGGTATCGCTCGCCGGTGTCGGGAAGGACGGTCACGACCACCTGCTCGGGAGCGAGGCGCGCCGCCACCTGGCACGCCGCGAAGACGGCCGCGCCCGCCGAGATTCCCACCAGGAGCCCTTCCTCGCGCGTCAGGCGCCCGGCGGTGGCCATGGCGTCCTCGTCCCTCACCTGGATGATTTCGTCGATCACCTTCATGTTGAGCACACCTGGGACGAAGGAGGCCCCGATTCCCTGGATGGCGTGGGGGCGCGCCTTTCCGCCGGAGAGCACCGGGGACCTCGTCGGCTCTACGGCGACGATCCTGATCCCGGGGACTCTTTCCTTCAAGACTTCCCCCACTCCCGTAATCGTCCCTCCGGTCCCGACCCCCGCCACGAAGGCGTGAAGCCGTCCCTCGGTGGCGTCGAGAATCTCCAGCGCGGTCGTCCGGCGGTGGATCTCCGGGTTGGCCCGGTTCTCGAACTGCTGGGGCATGAAGTAGTCCGGGTGGGCGCGGAGGAGCTCGGCGGCGGCATGGACCGCTCCCGTCATCCCTTCGATGGCGGGCGTCAGCTGGAGCTCGGCGCCCAGCCGGGCCAGGAGCCGCTGGCGCTCCACGCTCATGTCGTCGGGCATCGTCAGGATGAGCCGGTAGCCGCGCACGGCGGCGACCATGGCGAGGCCGATCCCCGTGTTGCCGCTGGTGGGCTCGACGATGGTGGAGCCCGGCCGGAGGAGGCCGCGCCGCTCCGCGTCCTCGATCATGCTGACCGCGATCCGGTCCTTCACGCTTCCCGCGGGGTTCTGCGACTCCAGCTTTGCGAGGATCGTGGCGCCCCCGGGCTTGGGCAACCGGTTGAGGCGGACCAGCGGCGTGTTCCCGACCAGCTCGAGCACCGACGCGGCGACCCTCGGCCGCGCGGGGGCTTCCCCACGGCGCGTGGTGATGCCGCCCTTTCCTATCGGGGTCTCGGGGGTCATTGGCGAGAAGTTAGATGTGGTACATGGGGCGCGCCGCGCTCCGCCGCTGCTCGACGCGCTGGCAGAGATCCGCGAACGACACGCGGTCCACGACGCCCGCGACCGCGGCGGAGATTTCGCTCCAGAGCTCCTCGAGGTCGCGCGCGTGGTCGGAGGCCGCCCGCCGGCCCGCCCGCTGCCCCGTCTCCGGCCGTTCCAGCGATCCCTCCATGGCTCTCACCACCGCTCCCACCGTGATTTCCTGCGGCGGACGCTGGAGCTGGTACCCGCCGGCGGAGCCGCGCCTGGACTGAAGGAACCCGGCGCGCTTGAGCAGCAGGAGCACCTGCTCCAGATACCGCTGGGGGATTCCCTGGCGCGCCGCGATGGCCTGGATGGGGATCAGGCCTTTGCCGTGGTGCAGGGCCAGGTCCAGCATCGCCTTGATCGCGTATTCACCCTTGGCCGAGATGCGCATCCTGCGCTACGGGGTGGCGCCACTCTCGAGGAGCCGCGCCACGTCCTTCGCGAAATAGGTGATGACGAGGTCGGCTCCCGCCCGGCGGATCGCGATGAGGGATTCCATCATCGCGCGCTCCTCGTCGAGCCAGCCCAGGCGCCCGGCGGCCTTGATCATCGCATACTCGCCGGAGACAGAATACGCGGCCACGGGCAGCCCGAACTCGCCCTTCACGCGGGCGATCACGTCGAGATACGGCAGCGCGGGCTTCACCATGACGATGTCGGCGCCTTCGTCCACGTCCAGGCCGACCTCCCGCAGGGCTTCGATCGCGTTGCCGGGATCCATCTGGTAGGACCGCCGGTCGCCGAACTGGGGGGCGGACTCCGCGGCGTCGCGGAACGGGCCGTAGAAGCTGGAAGCGTACTTGGCCGAGTAGGCCATGATCGGCGTCTCGTGGAACCCGCCGTCGTCGAGGGACTCGCGGATCGCCGCGACGCGCCCGTCCATCATGTCCGACGGCGCCACCATGTCCGCGCCCGCCTCCACGTGGGACACGGCGGTGCGCGCCAGGAGATCGAGCGTCGGGTCGTTCTTGACCCGGCCGTCCTCGACGACGCCGCAGTGGCCGTGGCTGGTGTACTGGCAGAGGCAGACGTCGGTGATCACCAGCAGGTCGGGGATCGTGTCCTTGACGGCCCGGACGGCCTGCTGGACGATGCCGTCCTCCGCGTAGGCCTCGGAGCCGCGGGGGTCTTTCGCGTTCGGCAGGCCGAACAGGAGCACCGCCGGGATGCGCATCCCCGCGGCGTCCTTGGCCTCCTTCACCAGCTCGTCCACCGAGAGGCGGCACTGGCCGGGCATCGAGGGGATCGGCTCCCGGATCCCGCGCCCGTGCACGGCGAACAGCGGGTAGATCAGGTCGCCCACATCGAGCCGCGTCTCGCGGACCATCTTCCTCAGGAGGGCCGATTCGCGGAGCCGCCGCGGGCGGAAGACCGGGTACGGCATGGCGTTACTCCTTTTCGTGTTTCTTCGAATAATACCCGATGATGGCGCGCGCCAGGGCCGGGATCGTGTACTCGGCCGGCATGATATCCGGATGGAGGCCCAATTCCACCGCGGTCTGAGCCGTGATGGGGCCGATGCAGGCGACGGTCACGTTCCGCAGCAGGGTCACGGCCTCGCCGGGGGCGAACATCGCCACGAAGTGGCGGACCGTGGAGGAGCTCGTGTAGGTCACCACGTCCACCGTGCCGCCCTCGAGGGCGCGGCGCAGCAAGGGCGCCCCCTCGTTGACGGCCACCGTCCGGTACGCGGCGACCTCGACAACATCGGCACCGAGCCGCCCCAGCTCCTTCACGAGGAGATCCCGCGTCTCGGCCGCGCGCGGTAGGAGCACCCGATCACCGGGGCGGATGTGGGTCCGGAGGTGCTCGAGGAGCCCCTCGGCCCGGTACTCGTCGGGAACCACCTGCGGGGAGACTCCAAGCCCATTCAGGGCCTCCGCCGTGGCCGGCCCGATGGCGGCCACCCGGCGGCCGGGCGCGTCGAGATCCTTGCCGCTGGTCGCCAGCCGCTGGCGGAAATTCTCCACCCCGTTGACGCTCGTGAAGATGAGCCACTGAAATTCGTCGAGCCGGCTGATCGCGCGGTCCAGAGGTCCCCAGGATTCCGGCGGCTCGATCCGGATGGTCGGGACCTCGAGCACCTCGCCGCCCGCCTCTTCGAGAAGCCGCCGGAACTGGCCCGCTTGCTCCCGGGCCCGGGTGATCAGGATGCGGCGGCCCGCCAGCGGTCGCGCCCGCACGTTCGCGCGAACGGTCATCGCCGGTCCCCCGCGATCTCGCCCAGGATCTCTCGGGCTCCGCGCGCCAGCAGTTCCTGTGCGAGCTTCTGCCCCAGCAGCTCGGCGCTGGCGGGCGCGCCCGCCGTCTGGCCCCGGAGGACCCGGCGGCCGTCGAGGCTCGCGACCAGCCCGTCCAGTGCCAGCTCGCCGTTCAGGAGGCGCGCGTGGGCGGCGACCGGCGTGTGGCAGCTGGCCCCCAGCTGGCGGAGAAACGCGCGTTCGGCCTCGGCCTGGCGGCGGGTCGTCGGGTCATCCACGCGCGCCAGCAGCGCGAGGAGCTCGAGATCCGAGGAGCGGCTTTCGACGGCCAGAATGCCCTGCCCTACGGCGGGGACGAATTGATCCGGCTCGAGGGGCCGGGCGCCGGCAGGGGTGAGGCCGAGTCGCGCCAGCCCGGCCGCCGCGACGACGATGGCGTCCCACCCGCCGGCCGCCAGCCTGGTCAGCCGCGTGTCCACGTTGCCCCGGATCGCCGCGATCGTGAGGTCGGGGCGCAGGGAGAGGAGCAGCACCCGGCGCCGGAGGCTCGAGGTCCCGACCGTGGCCCCGCGGGGAAGGTCGGCGATGCCGCCTCCGGCCCGGCTTACCAGAACGTCGCGGGGGTCGTCACGGGCGGGGAACGCCGCCAGGCAGAGACCCTCGGGAAGCTCGGCCGGCATATCCTTCAGGCTGTGGACGGCCGCGTCCACCCGCCCGTCGAGCAGGGCCTCCTCGAGCTCCTTCACGAAGAGCCCCTTCCCCCCGAATTCCCCCAGGGAGGCCTGAGCGAGGCGGTCCCCTGCGGTCTTCATGGGGACGATCTCGACCGGACGGCCGGGCGCCAGCGCGCGGAGGCGCCCGGGCACCGCGCCCGCCTGGCTCAGCGCCAGAGGGCTCCCGCGCGTCCCGATCCGGAGGGGAGACGCGGTCATTTCTCTTCTCCCCTCCCGCCGAGGCCGAACAGCTCGTGGACCATCTCGGTCCAGCTGCGGACGTGGCCGCCCCGCGAGAGCTCCCGCAGTTTGACGGTGGGCGTGTGAAGGATCTTGTTGACGATGGCCTGCGACATCGCCTCGATCGCCCGGCGGGTCTGGGCGTCGGCGTTGGGAAGGACGCCGTAGGCCTTCTCCACCTCGCCCCGCCGGATCGCCTCCAGGCGCTCTCGCAGGGACACGATCGTGGGGACCACCTCCAGATCCTGAGCCCGGGCGGTGAATTTCACCACCTCGCGCTCGACGAGGGCTTCGGCCTTCTGGGCCTCGCGGAGCCGCTCGCGGAGGTTCGACTCCACCACCTGGCGCAGATCGTCGATGTCGTAGCAGAACACGGCCTCCAGCTCGTTGACCCCCGGCTCCACGTCCCGCGGGACTCCGATGTCGATGAAGAAGAGGGGCCGGGAGCGGCGGCCCTGGAGGCAGCGCTCGACGTCGGCCCGCCGCACGATCGGCTCCGTGGCGCCCGTGGAGGTGATCACGATATCCATCGTTGCCAGGGTCTCGGCCCACGCGTCGAAGGGCACCGCCGTCCCCGACAGGGCGCGGGCCATCTCCTGGGCGCGCGCCCAGGTCCGGTTGGTGACGTACACGGGGAAGGCGCCCTGGTCCACCAGCTGCTTGGCGGCGAGCTCGCCCATCTTGCCGGCGCCGATCAGGAGGACCGCCTTGCCCTCGAGGGTCCCGAAGATTTTCCGGGCGAGCTCCACGGCGGCGTAGGAGACCGACACCGCGTGCCGCGCCAGCTCCGTCTCCGTCCTGACCTTCTTCGCCACGGCGAAGGCCTGGGTCCAGAGGTGATGGAGGAGCGGCCCCACCGCCTGGCAGTGCTGGGCCAGCGCGAAGGCGTCCTTCACCTGCCCCAGGATCTGGGGCTCGCCGAGGAGCATGGAGTCCAGGCTGGCGGCGACGCGGAAGCAGTGGTGAATCGCCTCCGCTCCCGACTTGGTGTAGAGCAGCGGCTCGACCTGGGAGAGATCCAGGCCGCGGTGCTGGCCGAGACGGCGGAAGGCCAGCGCGCGGGCCTCGCCGGGCACGTCGGCGACGCCGTACACCTCCACGCGATTGCAGGTCGAGAGGATCACGACCTCGGAGAGCACTCCCGCCCCGTGGACGTCCACGAGGATCTCGCGGAGCTTGTCCTCCTCCACGGCCAGCTGCTCGCGGAGGGCGATCGGCGCGGTCTTGTGGCTCAGGCCCGAGACGAAGAGCTCGGGCATCAGGACCCGTGCCTGCCGGGAAGCAGCAACCCGGCCCCCAGAGTCAGCAGGAGCACGCCGAAGCCCACGACGGCGAAGTACGCGGCCCGACGCCCCCGCCACCCCGCCACGACCCGGCCGCCGAGGGTCGCGGCGTAGACGAGCCAGGCCAGGAACGAGAAGAGGGCCAGGGGATCGAAGGCGAAGACGCTCCCCCAGGCGGTGCGCGCCCAGAGCGCCCCGAGCAGGAGCCCGAGCGTCAGGAACGGGAACCCCAGGGTCAGCGCGCGGTAGGTCATGCGGTCCAGGGTTTCGAGGGAGGGCAGGCGATAGTAGAGAGCGCCGGGACGCTTGACCTTCAGCTGATGCTCCTGAAGCAGGTACATGACACCCCCCGCGAAGTTCAGGATGAAGGCCGCGATTCCCAGCATCGCGAGGACCACGTGGATGGAGATCCACGCGTTCCTGAGGGCGGGGGCGAGGTCGGTGAGCCCCGGAGGAAGCCACGCCCCCGAGACGCCGGAAAGCGCGACGAGGGGGAGCACGAACGCGCCGAGGACCTTGACGCCGTACTGCCGCTCGGCCCAGAGGGTGAACAGCACGGCGGCCCACCCCACCACGGACATGGCCTCGACCAGCGTCCCGAGAGGGGGCCGGCCGACCTCCACGCCTCTCACGACCAGCGCCAGCGTGTGGAGCACCCAGCCGGCGAGCGTCACCAGCACCGCGAGGCGGTAAATGGCCTCCTGGCGCTGCACCAGGTGGACCAGTGCCAGCGCTGTGGCCAGCAGATACCCGACCAGTGCCAGGTCGAAGAGGATCAGGTTCATGGAACCCCCTGAAAATATGCGAAAAGTCTAGCAGTCCGCCGCCGCCGACGCAACTTCGAGTTGACAGTCCAACCCCGCCGCCCTACCCTCCCCCTGCTGAGGAGTGCACTCTCATGGGGGAGGTCCGCCAGTGAGCCTCGATGCGTTTCGTCTCGATGACCGGGTGGCGATCGTGACCGGAGGGGGAACGGGGATCGGAAAAGCCATCGCGCTCGAATTCGCGCGTGCGGGTGCGCATGTGGTGATCGGCAGCCGGAAGTCCGAGCACCTGGAACCCGTGTCGCGGGCCATCCGCGACCTGGGCCGGAAGTCGCTCGCCATCCCCGTGGACGTGCGCCAGGCCGAGCAGGTGGATCAGCTCGTGGATCGCACGGTCGCCGAGCTGGGGCGCCTCGACATTCTGGTCAACAACGCGGGTGCGAGCTTCATGGCCCCCGTGGAGGCGATCAGCCCCAACGGCTGGAACACGGTGGTGGCGATCAACCTCTCGGGCGTCTTCCTCTGTTCCAAGGCCGCCGGCCGTCACATGATCCCCCAGAAGCGCGGCGTCATCGTCAACATCTCCTCCATTGCCGGGGAGCACGGCTCCGTCCTGATGGCCCCGTACGGCGCCGCCAAGGCCGGGGTGATCAACTTCACGAAGAGCCTCGCGCTGGCGTGGGCGCCGCACGGGATCCGCGTCAACGCCATCGCCCCCGGGCCCGTCGTGACCGAGGGGTTCGAGGGCGTCCTCGGCATGGGCGGGGAGGAGGCCAGGCAGACCTATGAGCGGGTCGCGGACTCGGTGGCGATGAGGCGCTGGGGAAAGCCGGAGGAGGTCGCCTACCCCGCGCTGCTGCTGGCCTCGGACGCGTCCAGCTTCATGACGGGCACCACGGTCTTCGTGGACGGCGGCCCGTCGCCCCGCCACTAACTTTAGTCTGCGGGCGGCGCCAGCTGGATGAGGCTGGGAGTCGCCCGCCAGTAGCCGCGGCGGCGGGCGATGAGGTCGAGGTGCGGCGTTCCCCAGTCCTCGATCAGGGCGGAGGCCGCGTTCCAGCGCGTCCGTCGATCCACGCCCTTCAGGTAGCCCCGGCAGAGATCGCAGGCCTCGATCAGGTAGCCTTCCTCCTGCTCCTCGGCGGCGAGGCGGGTCAACGTCTTGGCGTCCCGGTTGTCGCAGAACGGGCAGCGGAGGCGGCCGAGCGTCCAGCGACCGCCGCACAGGGCGCAGCAGAGCCAGTGCTTGCCGTCTTCTCCGAAGTCTCCGAACGACGGGGGCCCGGCGCAGAGGGGGCACGCGCCGGCGTCCCACAGGCCGGGGGAAAAGGCGGCCCGCGCGTCGGCGAAGTAGGTCTCCAACGGGGGGCGGAGCCCCAGGTAGGTCACGAAATTGAGGAGGTCCGGGGAGATCCTGAGCGCCTCCGAGAGCGCCCTCCCGCTCTCCTTCTGAAGCCCCGGGAGAAGCTCGGACGGCGCGAAGCGTCCCTCGTCCCAGGCGGCGGCGAAGCGGCTCAGCGCCTCCCCCTCCTCCTCCCCGAGGGCTGCCAGCTCCTCGAGCAGCGGGGCGAACAGCGGCTCCAGCGCGTCGCGGTTGAAGGCCGGCGGCGCCTCCACGATCAGCGACACGCCACGCTCCCAGCGCTCGCGGCACTGCTCGGGCCGCCAGCGGAGCACCGGAGAGCCTTCGGGGCTCCAGCGGCCCCACGCGCCCAGCACGGCCCCGTAGAGGCTGAGCGACTCGCGGAGGGCGGGCCGGCGGGCCAGGAGATCGTCCCACTCGGCGCTGAGGGAGGCGGCCGCGTCCATTCCCGCAGTCAGTGGATGTCCAGGACGACGGCGTCGCCGGCGTAGACGTTCAGGCTTTCAGGTCGGAGGTACCCCACCACGGTGATGCCGAGCTGCTCGGCGAGGCCCACGGCCATCTCCGTGGGGGAGGTCCGGGACGCCACCAGGGGCACTGCCATCCGGGCCGCCTTCAGCAGCATCTCGGAGGAGATCCGTCCGGTGGAGAGGAGGATCTGGTCGGTCGTGGGAATTCCCTTCAACAGCGCTTCGCCCATGATCTTGTCCACTGCGTTGTGGCGCCCTACGTCCTCGGCGACGATCAGAAGCCGGTCCGCGTCGCTGAGGGCCGCCCCGTGGATCCCCCGGGAGGCGCGGTAGTGCATGGCTGCGGCGAAGAGGTCCTTCATCCGCTCGGAGAGCTGCGCGGGGTGGACTTTCAGCGACGAACGGATCTGGGGGAACAGACGGGGGTCGATCCTGAAGGTGATGCCGCCCCCACAGCCCGACGTGAGGATGCGCTCGGTGGGGAGATCCACCTCGCGCGTGAGGGTCACGTCCGCCCGGCCGTCCACCTCGGAGACGTCCAGCCGCTGGATCTCGTCGAGCGACGCGATGACTTTCTCGAGCCAGAGGTACCCCACGACCAGGCAATCGAGCTTGAGCGGGGAGCAGAGGAGGGTGACGAACTTCTGGCCGTTGACGTAGATCACGAGCGGCTGCTCGCGGACGATCTCCCCCTTGACCTCTTCCGTCTTGCCGCCGTGCAACCGGACGAAGCTACGCATCGTGCCGCTATTATATGCTCAGGACGCGGTTAGTGGAAGCGCGCCGCCGCGATCCGCGCCAGGCTCTCCTCCTTGTGCACCCGCTCGTCGTAGCCGATCTGCCGGAAGAGATCGGCCAGGGAGGCGAACTTGCCGTAGTCGTCAGCAAACATACTTTCGAAAGGCTCCCTCTCGAGAGCGGGGTTCTCGGCCACGTATGCCATGTACTCGTGCTCGGCGTGGTCCTCGAAGTGGGCGTTCATCAGATAGCTCCACGCCGGCCGGATCACGTACAGCAGCCAGGAGATGTGGTAGTACACGAAGGCGATTACCTGGGGGATGAGCCGGTACCAAACAAAATTCTCATGGATGCCCTTCTTGTCGGTGAGCTCCTCCAGGATCAGCAGGTGCCATTGCTCGTTGTCCTGCTGGTCCCGGCTCTCCTTGACGCGGTCGAACACGCGGCGGGCGAAGTCCGGGCGCGCGTGGGTGTGGGTGATCGCGATGTAGGCCACGTGCTCCCAGGACTGGTAGGGGACCCGGGCGATGACCTCCAGGACCTTGAACTTCGAGAGCGTCCGCCGCCGGCCGTAGAGGAGGTCCATCGCGACGAACAGGATGCGCGAGAGAATACCGTAGCGCATGCGCGGAGAGCCGCGAGATTTCTCTTGCTCCCGCTTGAGCTGTTCCGGGGGCAGGCGCTCCATCGTCCTCAAAAATGAAGAGGCCCCGCGGGGGGCCCCTTCGCCATCTCACACGCGGTGAGAATCTAGGACAGCACGACCTGGCCGGCAGCGATGATGACGTACTTGACCAAGAAGCCGCCGACCAGGATCAGGACCGCCGAGATCGCCAGGAGCCCGGGCTGGCGCGTCACGATCTGAAGGACGAACGGAACGATCAGGCCGACCGCCACCGCGCCCACCCAGAAGATCAGGCTGTACGGGCCGCTCAGGAGCAGCGCCAGCGACTGGGGGGTGCCCTCGCCGCCCGACATGCCAACCCTCAGGAGGAAGAGGGCAAGCGTCGCTGCCTGAAGCAGCAGAACCGGGATGATGATCTGCCGGAGCCGGCCCACTGTCCCGCCGGCCTCCTGACCGAGCAACGACAGGATCAGCGCGATGGCGGCCGCCCCGGTGCTGGCCCCGACGGCCAAAAACAGGGCGCCGAGGAAGCTCCCGTTCTGAAAGAGCGGCCGGGCCGTGGCGCCGAGGAGCACACCGGGATAGGCCGCCAGGAAGAAGCCGAAGAACCCCCCGATGACCCCGACGGTGGTGCGCAGGGCCGAGAGGTTGCGCCCCCGCTTGGCGTCCTCCAGGAACACCGAGAGCGCTGCCAGGAACGCAAGGGCGCTGAATCCGAGGAGGGCCCAGGCGCCCATGTTCATCGGCGAGAACGGCTTGATATGGAACGGCCCGATGTTGATCGTGGCCGCCCCGATCGCCGGGTCGGGCTTGAAGCTCACGAGCATGTGCAGGAAGCGGCTGGGCACCCCCAGGTCCACGATGAGCAAGATCGGGCACGGGATCACGGCGAGGAGGGCCAGGTAGTAGCCGACCCTGACCACGCTGCGATTCCGCTCCCCGCCCAGGAGATGGGCGATGGTGGCTATCACGAACGCCCCGCCGGCGAGCCCCGCCAGGAAAAAGTAGAGGTCGATCAAAAGCGGCCAATCGGCGCGCTGGAGGAGGGGCATCGGCTACTCCTTCCCGCCCCGCTCCCTGAACGCCACCATCGCCCCGATGCCGACCAGCAGGGCCGAGCCGATGGACAGGAGCGAGTCCACGAGGACGTTGTTCTGGGGGAGCCGCGGCTTCTCCGGCAGGCCGTACACCGACGGCTTGTCCAGGAGGAGGAAGAACGCGTTGAGGCCGCCCAGCGGGCCGTTCTGGTCCTCGCCGTAGAGCTGCGCGTTCTTGTACCCCATCTTCTTCAATTCCTCGGCGCGCTTGCGGGCCTTGGCCGCCAGTTCGTCCCTGAAGCCGAACTGAATGGATTCGGTCGGGCAGGCCTTGGCGCAGGCGGGGCCGAGGCCGTTGTGGAGCCGGTCGTTGCAGAACGTGCACTTGCTCGCGCGCCCGGTGTCGTGGTTGAAGGCCACCACGCCGAACGGGCAGGCCGACACGCAGTATCGGCAGCCGTTACAGATGTCCTGGTTGATGTTGACGGTGCCGTACTGGGTCCGGTAGATGGCGCCGGTAGGGCAGGCCTCCAGGCACCCTGCCTGGGCACAGTGTTTGCAGACATCGGACATCAGGTTCCACTGGAGCCCGCCCTTGTCGTCCTTCTCCTCGAAGAACCGCACGAGGCGGTAGCTCTTGTCGGTGAAGTGGGCGTGGTTCTGGTAGGTCCCCGTCCACTCGGGCTCCTCTGCTTCTAGCTGGTTCCACTGCTTGCAGGCGACCTGACAGGCACGGCAGCCGATGCACAGGGAGACATCCGTGAACATCGCGACAGTGCGCGCCATGGCTAGGCCACCCCCTTTCTCACATTACAGAGGAGCGCTTTGGACTCCTGGATGAACGTCGTGGGGTCTCCCAGGCTCGCAACCAGGTCGTTGGTGATGTCCCCCCGGGCCGACTTCGTTGCACCCTGGTACCCCCAGTGCCACGGGATCCCGACCTGGTAAACTTTCTTGCCGTTGATGATGAACGGCCGGATCCGCTCCGTGACCATGGCCTGCACCTTGATCTTCGCGCGCGGCGTCTCGACCGTGATCATGTCGCCGTTGGCGATCCCCAGCTCCTTGGCCATCTCGGGACCGATCTCAGCGAAGTGGCCATAGAAGAGCTCGGAGAGCCACGGCACGTGCCGCGACATTCCCGCCGCATGGTGCTCGGTCAGCCGGTAGGTGGTGAGGATGTAAGGGTACTTGTCGGGCGTCCCGAGCTTGTTCAGATCGCCGATGTCGTACACCTTGGCCACGGGGTTGTTGTCCACCTTCGACAGGAGATTCTTTGTGGGCGACTCGAACGGCTCGTAGTGCTCGGGGAACGGGCCGTCCAGGATGGAGGCGAAGAACTGCCCCCTGCCGTGAGGGTTCATGATGAACGTGTCGATGCCGCTGATCCCCTTGAGCAGCCCCTCCTTCGCCCGCGGCGCGTCCGGCGCCATGGCCAGGCCAAAGTCGGGCACGTCCAGCCCGACCCACTTCTTCTCGCCCGCGTCCCACCAGATGAGCTTCTTCTTCTCGCTCCACGGCTTGCCCGCGGCGTCCGCCGAGGCACGGTTGTAGAGGATGCGCCGGTTGGCGGGCCAGACGAACCCCCACTCGTGGGCCAGGTAGTCGCCTTCCTTGGACTTCCCGCGCCGGGCGGCCAGGTTTTTCCCCTCCTCGGGGTAGATGCCGCCGTAAATCCAGTTGCCGCACGCCGTCAGGCCGTCGTCCCTCAGCTGGACGAAGGTCTTCAGGTGATCGCCCTTCTTAAAGAGGACCTTGCCGTCCTTGTCGGTGATGTCGTCGGTGGCGTAGCCGTTGATCTCCTTGAGTACCAGCTCCATCTTGGGCTCCTTCTTGGGCCCCTGGGGCTGGTAGTCCCACACGAGATCCAGGACCGGCCGATCCTTCTTGGCCTTGGAATCCTTGTAGAGGGCCTGCACCCGACTGCCGACGTCCACGATGAAGGCGGCGTCGGAGCGGGCGTCTCCGGGCGGCTCAACGGCCTTGGTGTGCCACTGGGCCAGTCGCATGGTGTTGGTGATGGATCCGTCCTTCTCCGCCGCGGGGGCCCCGGGGATGAAAAACACCTCGACCTTGGACGACGTGGGATCGATCCCGGGCTCTTTCCAGACCGCCGCCGTGTCGGTCTCGAAGAGGTCCACCACCACGAGCCACTCCAGGTTCCGGAGAGCGGCCCGGGCCATTTTGGCGTTGGGGCTGTCCACCGCCGGGTTCTGGCCCATGCAGATGAAGCCCTTCACCTGCTTCTTGTACATGCCCACCAGGAAGTGCTGGTGGGAGTAGGCATCCGCCTTCTCGCGCTTGGGGAGATAGTCGAAGGCGAAATCGTTCTCCTTGATCGCCGCCGGCCCCCACCACGCCTTGAGCTGGCTCACGACGAACTTCGGGTTGTTGACCCAGAACCCGCCCTTGGGCGTCGTCTTCTCCAGGTACTCCATGAGTGTCGTGTGAGGCCCCTGGAGCGGCATCGGGGGGTATCCCGGGAGCATATGGTAGAGGGTGCCGAAGTCTGTGGCACCCTGGACGTTGGAGTGGCCGCGAAGGGCCACGACGCCGCCGCCCGGCCGGCCGATGTTCCCCAGGAGGAGCTGGAGCATGCAGAGCGACCGAATCTGCTGGACGCCGTTGGTGGACTGGTTGAGCTGGAGCGCGTACGAGATGGTGCCCGTCTTGTCGGGGCCCGACGCCGAACAATAAATGTCGGCCACCTTCAGGAACAGGTCCTTCGGGATCCCGCAAACCCGCTCCACCATGTCGGGGGTGTAGCGGCTGTAATGGCGCCGGAGGAGCTGGAAGACGCAGTTGGGATCGCGGAGCGTCGGGTCCTGCCGGGGATAGCCGTTCTCGTCCAGCTGGAACTTCCAGGCGGACTGGTCGTAACTCCGCTTGGCCGGTTCATAGCCCGTGAACAGGCCGTTCAGGTCCGTCGGGGTCTTGAACTTCAGATCCACCAAGAAGGGGGCGTTGGTGTTGGTGACGACGTAGTCGTGGAAGTACTTCTTGCTCTCGATGGCGTAGCGGATGAGCCCGCCGAAGAACACGATGTTGGTCCCCGAGCGGATCGGGACCCAGATGTCGGCGGTCGCCGAGGTGCGGGTAAAGCGCGGATCCACGTGGATGATCTTCGCCCCGCGCTCCTTAGCCTTCATCACCCACTTGTAGCTGACCGGGTGGCATTCGGCCCAGTTGGAGGTCGGCATGATCACGTCGGCGTTCACGACGTCGATCAGGTTGGTGGTCATCGCCCCGCGGCCGAAGGTCGCGCCCAGGGCCGGCACCGTGGCCGAGTGGCAGAGGCGGGCCGAGTTTTCGAGGTTGACGAGGCCCATGGCCCGGGAGAGCTTGGCGATGAGGTAGTTCTCCTCGTTGTCGAGGACCGAGGAGCCCAGCCACGCAATCCCCTCGCAGCGGTTGACCGTGACCTCCTTGTCTGCCACCTTGACCTTCTCGACGAAGGTCACGTCCCGGGCTTTTTTGATCCGCTGGGCGATCTGCTCCATCATCCAGTCGAGGGGCTTCTCCTCCCACTTGTCGCTCCCGGGGGCGCGGTACATGCCCTTCGTCCAGCGCCTTTCATTGATCGACAACTGGTAGGTCGAGGACCCCTTCGGGCAGAGGGCGCCCTCCGTGTGCGGGGTTGTGGGGTCGCCTTCGATGTCGATGATCTTTCCGTCTTTGACGTAGATCAGCTGGGCGCAGCCCACCGCGCAATAAGGACACACTCCGGGGAAGGCTTTGGCTTCTTTGATCCGGATGGAGGTGGCGAAGGACTCGACGGCTCCGAGGTCGAGCGCGCGGCCGCCCGCCAGCACTCCGGCCGCCGTTGCCCCACCGTACTTGAAGAAATCCCGCCGTGAAAGGGCCATGGTCGCACCCCTTTCAGAGGTCTTCCTTTGTGATTGTTTTCTCGTGGTTTGGCTTCAACTTGGCGTAATTAGTAGTCAAAACGCACTAGGCTGTCAAGAGGAAAAATATTCGAACCGGGGGGGTGTGAAATGAAAAGAAATGACCGGTTACCGCATCAATTGTCCTCCTTCGGCTTGAAGGTCTGGCAGTATTGCTGGAACCTCTCCTCCAGCGCCTGGCTGGCCTCCTCCGTCTGGCCCTGCGCCAGGAGGTCGACGATCCGGCGCCGGATTGCGTGCTCCAGAATGACTCCGCCGGAGACCGGGTCGTAGAACCGCGAGAGTTCCAACAGCGTATGATTCACCGCGCGCGGGTCGGGGAACTGGGCCCGCGCCTGGTCGAAGAGCCGCTTGACGATCTCGGGGAGGTCCCGCCCTTCACGCCGCCTGGGCATGGGTCACGTTGGTGCTCGCTGACCTTTTTCTCCGCTCAGAGGCCGGAAACGCTTGGAACGCCGCGAATCTTTTCCGCCTCATGATAGCACAAAATTGCGCTTGCCCGGAGTCGGGCCATTTGGTATAAGGAGGCCATCGAGCAAGCCATTAGGCCCTCACGGTCAGAAGGAGGAATCTGCCATGGCGCAGAGCTTGACCGATCTGATCCAGAAAAGTCGGCTGACGGTCGTATCGGTGGACAAGAGCGCCGGGCGTCTGCGCGTCCGCGACGACTCCGAGATGTGCACCGACCTCACCTGTCAGGGGTCCCTGGTGGTCACGGAGGAGGAATCCCGCGCTGATCTCGGACTGATCAACCCGGGAGACATTATCAAGGTCGAGTTGAACGCGGGCCGGCCCGAAAAGATCGTGGTCGTCCGCCGGGCCTGGGAGGAGTACGCCAGCCCCGAGACCTAATTACTCGAAAGCCCCACTTGCGAAGGCCCTCCGGTTTCCCGGGAGGGCCTTTTTGTTTACCTAGCGTCAGATGGATTCACGAGGGTAGGAGACGCGCAGCAGCGTGAGACCGTGTCCCGGGGCCGTCGGCCCCGCCCGGGTCCGGTCCCGCCCCAGGAGCAGCTCGGCCATCCACTCCGGCGGCCGATTCCCCCGGCCGATCTCCACGAGGCTCCCCACCACGTTTCGAACCATGTGATGGAGGAAGCTGTCGGCCGAGAGGAAGACACCCACGACGCCTCGCCGGGGCCGGAGGCGCCCGGAGTACAGCGTGCAGGTGGGCGTGCGCGCCCGCCCCGCCGCGGCGCAGAAGGCCGAGAAGTCGTGCTTGCCGCGGAGCGCCCTGAGCCCGCTCGCCATGGCGCGGAGGTCGAGGGCGCGCGGCACGTGCCAGGCGTAGCGACGGAGCAGCGGGGTGGGCACCGGCCGGCTATCGATAAGGTAGACGTAGCGCTTGGACAGCGCCGAGCGGCGGGCGTCGAAGCCCGGGGGCGCCTCGGCGACGGCGAGGACGCGGATGTCCGGAGGGAGAACGCTGTTGAGGGCCGAGCGGATGGCCAGCGGGTGAAGCCGGCTCTCGACGACGAGACTGGCGACCTGCCCCAGCGCGTGGACGCCGGCGTCGGTCCGGCTCGCGCCGATGAGCTTCAGGGGGCCGGAGAAGATCCGCGCGCACGCGTCAGTCAGGATCCCCTGGATGGTGGGCCGGGACGGCTGGATCTGCCAGCCGCTGTACGCGGTGCCGTCATAGGCGACGGCGAGGCGGAGGGTCCGCAGCGCCACGGCCGCCTAGCCTTCGCGCCGGGGTGCGACGCTTACCGGCACGGCACTACCGGCGGGAGGAGCGGGAGCCCCGCCAGACCGAGCCTCCGGCGACGATCCACAGGAGTCCCACCAGCACCAGGAGCAGAAACTTGAAGGTCGTCTCCCAGCCGAACAGCGCCTGGCGAGCGCCCGGGAGGGATCGCAGGTAGTCCTGTCGCTCCACATCCTTGGGCTCGTAGTACGCCGGGTTGTACCCGCCCAGCGTCTCCGCGAGATCGACGATCCAGGGGACGACGACGTAGGCGATCACCACCACGGTGAACATCACGGCCAGGTAAAACTGACCGCGGCGTCGAACCCAGCGCCTGATCCGCCGCACCCTGGCCGTCGGGGACACCCCCTACCGGATGAGGAGCTCGGCGATCTGGACGGCATTGGTGGCCGCGCCCTTTCGGAGCTGATCGCCGACCACCCAGAAGTTCAGCCCATTGGCCAGCGAGAGGTCCTGGCGGATGCGCCCCACGAAGCAGTCGTCCTGCCCCTCCACCACCACCGGCATCGGATAGCGGTTCTGCGCCGGCTCATCCCAGACCCGGAGGCCGGGGAAGTCGGCGAAGAGCTCGCGGGCGCGGCGGGGCGTGACCGGTTCCTCCGTCTCGACGTTCACCGCGATCGAGTGGGCGGTGAAGACGGGGACGCGGACTGTCGTGGGGGAAATCGCGAGATCCGGAAGCTCGAGGATCTTCCGGACTTCGTTCACGAGCTTGATCTCCTCGCCGGTGTAGCCATTCTCGGCGAACTTGTCGATGTGAGGGATGAGGTTGAAGGCGATCTGGTGGGGAAAAAACTCCACCTTGAGGGCTTCGCCCCGCGCCCAGGCCAGCGTCTGCCGCCGGAGCTCCTCCACCCCCCGCACCCCGGCTCCAGAAACCGCCTGGTAACTGGTGGCGATGACCCGGCGAAGGCGCGCCGCGTCGTGGAGCGGCTTCAGCGGCATCACCGTAACGACGGTCGTGCAGTTCGGGCTGGCGACGATCCCCGCGTGTCCCTTCACCGCGTGGGGGTTGATTTCCGGGACGACCAGCGGCACCGCGGGATCCATGCGGAAGGCGCTGGACTTGTCCACGACCACCGCCCCGGCCTTGACCGCCAGCGGGGCGTACTCCCTGGACTGGGCCGAGCCCGCCGAGAAGAAGGCGATCTCCACGCCCTTGAAGGCCTCCGCCCCCACCTGTTCCACCCGCAGGGAGTCCCCGCAAAACGCCACGGTCTTCCCCGCCGAGCGCTCGGAAGCGTAGCAGCGCAGCTCCCTGACGGGGAACTTCCGCTCCTCAAGGATCGTGAGCGTTGTGCTCCCCGCTGCGCCCGTCGCTCCGACCACCGCCACCACGTATCCCGCACCCATCCGCTCGACTCCTAACTGTATAGTGCGCTGAGTTCGCGCGCGATCAGGTCACCCATCTCGCCCGTGCCCACCGGGGACGTCCCGTCCTGGCGAATGTCCGCCGTCCGGTATCCCTTCTCCAGGACCCGCAGGACCGCCGTCTCCACCCTCTCCGCGTCACCGGCCATGTCGAGCGAGTATCGGAGCAGCATGGCGACCGAGAGGATAGCCGCGATCGGATTGGCGATCCCCTTCCCCGCGATGTCGGGCGCCGTGCCGTGGACCGGCTCGTAGAGCGCCGTCCTGCCGCCGAGGCTCGCCGACGGCAGCATCCCCATGGAGCCGGCCAGGATGGCGGCCTCATCGGACAGGATATCACCGAAGGTGTTCTCGGTCACGATCGTGTCGAAGCGCGTGGGCCGCGCGACCAGCGCCATCGCGCAGTTGTCCACCAGCACGTGCTCGAGCTCGACGTCCGGGTAGTCCTGACCCACCCGGGTCACCACCTCCCGCCAGAGCTGCGAGACCACGAGGACGTTGGCCTTGTCCACCGAGGCGAGCCGCTTCCGGCGCTTCCGGGCCACGTCGAACGCGACCCGAGCCACCCGCTCGATCTCCCGGGAGGTGTAGGCCATGGTGTTGACGGCGTGCGCGCTCCCGTCGGCCATCCGCTCGACGCCGCGCGGCTCGCCGAAGTAGAGGCCGCCGGTCAGCTCCCGGATGACCATGAGATCCGTGCCTTCGACGACGGAGCGCCGCAGGGGGGAGGCGTCCACGAGCATCGGGAAGCATTTGGCCGGCCGGAGGTTGGCGAACAGGTCAAGCTCCTTCCGGAGCCGGAGCAGGCCGCGCTCGGGCCGCCTCTCGTGCGGCGCGTCCTCCCATTTGGGGCCGCCGACCGCCCCGAAGAGGATGGCCCGGCTCGCCTCGCAGAGCCTGAACGTGGCCTCCGGCAGCGGGTCACCGGTCTCGTCGATCGCGGCGCCGCCCACCAGGCCCTGCTCGAACTCGAAGCCCACGCCAGCGCCCTTCCCCACGACCTGGAGGATCTTGAGCGCCTCGGGGATCACCTCCTGGCCGATCCCGTCGCCGGGCAGCACCGCGATCTTGTAAGTCGCCATCTCGTTCGGAGGGGGGCTACGCCCTCGTGAGTCCCTTTTTCTTCGCCACGTACTTCATCAGCCCGCCCGCGGCCATGATCTCCCGGGCGAACTCGGGAAGCGGCTGGGCCTGGTACCGCTCCCCCTTCGTCAGATTCATGATCTCCCCCGTGGCCGGGTTGAGCTCCGGGTCGTCCCCCTGCTCGATGCGCTCGGCGGCATCCGTCTCGAAGAGCGGCAGCCCCAGATTGATCGAGTTCCGGTAGAAGATCCGCGCGAAGGACCTGGCGACCACCGCCGACACGCCGGCCGCCTTGATCGAGATGGGGGCGTGCTCCCGCGAGGACCCGCAGCCGAAGTTCCTGAGCCCCACCAGCACGTCGCCGATCCGCACCTTCTTGGCGAATTCGGGCTCCGCGTCCTCCATGCAGTGCCTGCCCAGCTCCTCGGGGTCCGAGGTGACCAGGTAGCGGGCCGGAATGATCTGGTCGGTGTCCACGTTGTCGCCGAACTTCCACGCCTTGCCGTACAGGTTCATGCCTCCTCCTGTTAACCCCAATCCGAAAATAATGACTGTCCCATTTTCTCCGGCCCGCGGGTCCTGCCGCCCGCCCTCCCCACGCACCACGCTTCCAGCGTGTCGTGCGTCGGGGGACCAGCCCCACGGTGCTCGCTCCCGCGAGCGCTAGGCGCTTTCCGCGCCCGTTGCGGCCCACATTCCCGGCGTCTACTCTGTGAGGCGGTGCGCTCCGCGCCGTGGGGCGCCCCGTTCGCCGCGTCACCCGCGGGCCTTCGCCACTCCTCCCGCGCAGTCTTTCTTCGGATAAGGTTAACTCGGGCCTCGCCTCGGGACTCGCCTCGCCACGGCCTCGGCGGCCGCCCCTCGGCTCGAACTGCGGCTACGTCCGCGCCACTTCCTCCGGGTGGGTGATCTTGCCCGTGACGGCCGTGGCCGCCGCCACGGCCGGGCTCGCCAGATAGACCTTGGCCTTCGGATGCCCCATCCGGCCGGGGAAGTTGCGGTTCGAGGTGCTGAGGCACACCTCCTCGGCGCCCAGGACGCCGTTGTAGCCGCCGAGGCACGGCCCGCACGTGGCCTCCGAGATGGCGCACCCCGCCTCCGAGAAGACCTCGATCAGCCCTTCTCGGAGGGCCTCCTGGAAGACCGCATGGGTGGCAGGGATCACGATGCACCGCACGTAGGGCGCCACCTTCTTGCCGCGCATGATCCGCGCCGCGATGCGGAGGTCCTCCATCCGGGCGTTCGTGCAGGAGCCGATGAAGACCTGATCCACCTCGATCCCCGCCACCTCCGGGAGCGGCTTGACGTTGTCCGGCGAGTACGGGCACGCCACCTGAAGGCCGATCTTCCCGGCGTCCCATTCGCGCACGGAGTGGTAGGCCGCGCCGGCGTCCGAGGTGTACAGACGCCACGGGCGCTTGGCCCGGGGCTTCACGTACTCGAGGGTGATCTCATCGGCCGCGACGATCCCGCTCTTGCCCCCGGCCTCGATCGCCATGTTGCAGAGGGTGAGGCGCTGATCCACCGGCAGACGCTCGACCACCTCGCCGGTGAACTCCATGGCGCGGTAGGTGGCGCCGTCAACGCCGATCTGGCCGATGGCGTAGAGGATCAGGTCTTTGGCGGAGGACCAGGGCGCGAGCCGGCCGTAGAAGTGGAACTTCATCGACTCCGGGACCTTGAACCAGGTCTCCCCGGTGATCATCGCCGCCGCGAGGTCGGTTGACCCCACCCCCGTGCCAAAGCACCCGAGGCCCCCGTACGTGCACGAATGTGAGTCCGCCCCCAGCACGATGTCGCCGGGGACGACCAGTCCCTCCTGGGGGAGGAGGATGTGCTCGATACCGCCGCGCCCCTCGTCGAAGAAATACTTCAGCCGGTGCTTCTTCGCGAAGTCGCGGGCGATCCGACACTGGTCGGCGGACTTGATGTCCTTAGCGGGGACGAAGTGGCTGAGCACGATGGCCAGCCGGTCGGGCTCGAACACCGAAGCCGCGCCCACCTTCTCGAACTCTTTGATCGCGATGGGCGCGGTGATGTCGTTGCCCATGAGCATGTCGAGCCGGCAGGTGATCAGCTCGCCCGGGCGCACTTCGCGCTTGTCGGCGTGCGCCGCGAGGATCTTCTCGGTGATGGTCATCGGCATAGTCGTGCCTCGAGAGGAGGAGAGCCTGTCCCCGGGCCGTCCCCCGCGTCTGGGTCGTGCATTCGAGCCGGGCGCCGCTAGGGGCCGCTCTCCCGGACGCGGAGCGCCACGGGATGGACGGCGCGGTTCAGCGCGTTCACGTAGGCGCGGGCGCTGGCCTCGATGACGTCCGTGGACGCGCCCTTGCCGGTCACCACGGCGCCGTCGAAATCGACCTTGACCGACACCTCGCCGATCGCGTCCTTGCCGCCGGTGATGGCGCGCAGCTGGTAGTCGAGGAGGCGGCCCTTGAGCCCCGTGACCGCGTCGATCGCGTTCAGCGCGGCATCCACCGGCCCGTCCCCGACCCCGGAGTCCTGGAAGACCTGCCCCTCCTTGCTCAGCCGCACCGTGGCCGACGGGATGATGCCGGTCCCGCTGATCACGTGGAGGTAGTCGAGGGCGTAGGTCTCGGGGACGTGCGCCAGCTCGTCCTGGACGATCGCCATGAGGTCTTCATCGTAGACCTCTTTCTTCTTGTCGGCCAGATCCTTGAACTTCTTGAACGCCTTGTCCAGCTCGGCGCCCTCGAGCTCGAAGCCCAGGTCCTTCAGCCGGGCGGCCAGCGCGTGACGCCCCGAATGCTTCCCCATCACGAGCTTGTTGGAGGTCCGGCCGATGTCCTGCGGCCGCATGATCTCGTAGGTGAGCTTTTCCTTGAGCACGCCGTCCTGGTGGATGCCCGCCTCGTGGGCGAAGGCGTTCTCGCCGACGATGGCCTTGTTCGGCTGGACGTGCACGCCCGTGATATGGGAGAGGAGGCGCGAGGCCCGGAAGATCTCCTCGGTCCGGACCTGCGTGTCGATGGCGAAGAAGTCCTTCCGGGTCCGGAGCGCCATCGCGATCTCTTCCAGGGAGGCATTGCCGGCACGCTCCCCGATCCCGTTGATCGTGCACTCCACCTGCCGGGCCCCGTTCATGATCGCGACCAGCGAGTTGGCGACCGCCTGCCCGAGGTCGTTGTGGCAGTGGACCGAGAGGATCGCCTTGCCGATGTTCTTGACGCGCTGCCGGATCCGCGCGATGCGCTCGCCCCACTCCTGGGGGATGGCGTACCCGACGGTATCGGGGATGTTGATGGTCGTGGCCCCCGCGTCGATCACGGCCTCGAGCACGTCGCACATGTAGTCGAAGTCCGAGCGCGACGCGTCCTCCGGCGAGAACTCCACGTCGGCGCAGTACCCGCGCGCGTGCTTCACTGCGTCGACCGCGGCCTTCAGCACCTCGGCGCGCGTCTTGCGGAGCTTGTACTTCAGGTGGATGTCCGACGTGGCCACGAAGGTGTGGATGCGCGAGTGCCTGGCATGCTTGACCGCCTCCCAGCAGCGGTCGATGTCGGCCAGCCCCACCCGGCTGAGACCGCAGATGACGGGCGAGCCGTCCAGGGTGCCGACCTGGCGGGCCACCTCGCGGGTGGCTTCGAAGTCCTCATCCGAGGAAATGGGGAAGCCGGCCTCGATGACGTCCACGTTGAGCCGGGCCAGCTGCCGGGCCATCTCGAGCTTCTCCATGGTGTTCATCGAAAAGCCCGGCGCCTGCTCCCCGTCCCTCAACGTGGTGTCGAATATGATGACGCGATCCATGATCCCCTCCACGTGCAGTGTCCCGCGGCGGCCCCCCTGGGGACCCGCGTGCTGGTGTTATGGGTTGTCCTTCCGTTCCGCGTCGGTGCTCGGTGCGCTCTCCGGCTTCCGAACCCACAGGCGGCGCGCGGGCCCGGACAGGACGTAGAGCCCGAACAGGGCGAAGAGGAAAAGCTGGTGGTACGTGGCGACGATGAGCACCCCGAGCACGACCAGCAGCAGGATCCCCATCCGATGACGCCGGGAGAAATCCACTTCCTTGAAGCTCCAGTAGCGGAAGGTGGAGACCATCAGCACCGCCACGACGTACGTGGCGGCGCTGATGGCGAGCAGTCCCCAGCGGGCGATCTCCGCGTCCGCCAGCAGGAGCACCGCGGAGGCGGCCGCTCCGGCGGCCGCCGGCGTCGGCAGGCCCACGAAGAAACGGCGGTCCCCCAGGCCGGCATACACGTTGAACCGGGCCAGCCGGAGGGCCCCGCAGATCACGAACAGAAAGGCGGCGAGCCAGGCGGCCCGTCCCAGCTGCGACAGCGCCCAGGCGTACAGGAGGAAGGCGGGGGCCACGCAGAACGACACCACGTCGGCCAGGGAGTCGAACTCCAGCCCGAACTGGGTCGTCGTGTTGGTGAGGCGCGCCACCTTGCCGTCGAGGATGTCCAGCAGGATGGCAGCCAGGATCGCCAGGGCCGCGTCCGCGTATCGGCCGTTCGCCGTGAGCAGCACGGCCAGGAATCCGCTGAAGAGGTTCGCGGTGGTCAGCAGGCTCGGCAGCAGGAAGATCCCCCGCCGGCGCTTTTCCCTCAGGCTCTGCCAGCGGCGCCGCCGCGCGGCCTGGGCACCCTCGCCGCCAATCAGCCTCCGTCTCATCTCAGCACTCCCATGATCGTCTCTCCCCCTCGAACCTTATCGCCGGGCCGGCACCGGAGGTGCGCGCCCCGGGGCATGAAGAGGTCCGTCCGCGACCCGAAGCGGATCAGCCCGAAGCGCTCCCCCGCCCGGAGCTTGTCACCGGAGCGCACGCGGCACACCACCCGGCGCGCGACGATCCCCGCAATCTGGGTCACCGTCACCCGCGCCGATTCGCCCTGGAGCGCGATCCGGCACCGCTCGTTCTCCTCGGACGCTTCAGGGCGGTAGGCCGCCAGGAAGCGCCCCGGATGGAACTCGACCTCCGCCACCCGCCCTGCCAGCGGTGACCGGTTCACGTGCACATCCAGCGGGGAGAGGAAGATCGACACCCGCACCGCCTCTCCCACGAAGGGATCGCGCACGTCCCTGATCTCCCGGACCCGTCCATCGGCGGGCGCCAGCACCGCGCCCGGCACCTCCGGCGGCGTCCGCTCGGGGTCCCTGAAGAAGCCCAGGCCCGCCAGTGCCGCCACCCCGAGCACCAAGGCCGCCCACCACCACCCGGTCCACCCCAGCGCCCCCGCCACCGCGGCGGGAATCAGGATGAACGGCCACCCCTCGGGAGCGACGGGAATCCTCACTCCCCTATCTTACATCCGGGGGGGCTTGATCCAGCTCATCATCGCCCGGAGCCGCTTGCCGACCTCCTCGATGGGATGCGCGGCGTCGCGCTTCCGCATGGCGAGGAACTGCGCCCGGTTGGCCTGGTTCTCCAGGACCCACTCGCGGGCGAACTGTCCCGACTGGATCTCTCCCAGGATCTTCCTCATCTCGGCGCGCGTCGCTTCATTGATCACGCGCGGGCCCCGCGTGTAGTCGCCGTATTCGGCGGTGTCAGACACCGAGTAGCGCATGTAGGCCAGGCCACCCTGGTAGAACAGATCCACGATCAGCTTCATCTCGTGCATGCACTCGAAGTATGCCACCTCGGGCTGGTAGCCGGCCTCGACCAGGGTCTCGAAGGCCGTCTTGATCAGGTGGGAGATCCCGCCGCAGAGCGTCGTCTGCTCGCCAAAGAGGTCGGTCTCCGTCTCCTCCTTGAAGGTGGTCTCGATGACGCCCGCCCGGGTGCACCCCACGCCTCGGGCGTACGCCAGCGCCGTATCTCGGGCTTTCCCCGACACGTCCTGCTGCACGGCGAGCAGCGCCGGGACGCCGGGCCCCTGGGTGAAGAGGTCCCGCATGACATGGCCGGGGGCCTTGGGGGCGATCATGGACACGTCCACGTCGGGAGGCGGCACGACCTGGTTGAAATGAATGTTGAAGCCGTGGGCGAACATCAGGGTCTTGCCCTTGCCGAGGCCGCCCTTGATGGACTCCTCGTAGACCTGCCGCTGGCTCTGGTCGGGGAGGAGGATCATGACGACGTCCGCCATCTGGGCCGCCTCCGCCACCGTGGCGACCTTGACGCCATCCTTCTCCGCCTTCGCCCAGCTCTTCGAGCCCTTGTAGAGCCCCACGACCACGTCCTGCCCCGAATCCTTGAGGTTCAGGGCGTGGGCGTGCCCCTGGCTGCCGTAGCCGATGACCGCGATCTTCTTCCCGTGGAGCAATCCCAGATCCGCGTCCTGATCGTAATAGATTCTGGCTGGCACGCTGGCGTCCTCCTCTTCAGTCCTCGAAGCCAATGTCCCGGACGGCTTCCTTCGACTCCGGGACGGGCCCTCTGACCTTCCCCAGTGTCTCCCCCGCCCTCCGCAACCGCGCCTTCGCCCCCCGCGCGATGGCCACCTTGCCGGTGCGGACCAGCTCCTGGATGCCGAAGGGGCGCAGCAGTTCCACGATCGCGGTCACCTTCGACTCGTCCCCGGTGGCCTCGAGGGTGTACGTGGCGGGCGTCACGTCCACGACCTTCGCCCTGAAGATGTCGGCGATGCGCAAGATCTCGGCCCGCGACGTCGGCTCCGCGTTGACCTTGACGAGAATCATCTCTCGCTCGACGTGATTCTCTTCGGTCAGGTCGGTGACCTTGATCACGTCGATCAGCTTGTGCAGCTGCTTGATCACCTGCTCGATGACGAACGCGTCGCCGCGCACGACCAACGTCATGCGGGAGACCGTCGGATCGAGCGTCTCGCCCACCGACAGGCTCTCGATGTTGTACCCCCGCGCGCTGAAGAGCCCCGCGACGCGCGAGAGCACGCCGAATCGGTTCTCGACCAGCACCGCGATCGTATGCTTCTGGGGCTCGTTATTAAGCATCAAAGAAACCTAAAAGCTGATTTTGGTCAAAGAAACCTGAAAACTGATTTCACTCAAAACCACCTGAGAAGCCTTGAAGCTGATTTCACTGAAAACCGGAAGCTCTAGAAGCCCGTCTGAGACCGGGCGGCTTTGGCCTTGGCTTCCTTGCCGGGACGCTCGAGGATCATGTCCTTGTTCGCCCCGCCCGCCGGGACCATGGGGAACACGTTCTCCTCCCGGTCCACCACCATGTCCACGACGACCGGGCCCGGGGTCGAGAACGCCTTCTCCAGTGCTGGCACCACCTCGCTCGGCTTGGTCGCGCGGATGCCGACGCACCCGTAGGCCTCCGCCAGCTTCACGAAGTCGGGGCCGGCCGAGAGGTCGATCGAGCAGTAGCGCTCCTTGTAGATGATCTCCTGCCACTGGCGCACCATGCCGTGGCAGCCGTTGTTGATGATTACGGTCTTCACCGGCAGCCGGTTCTCGTAGACCGTGGCCAGCTCCTGGCTGTTCATCTGGAAGCTGCCGTCGCCGTCGATGTTGACGACGAGCTTGTCCGGGTGGGCCGCCTGCACCCCCATCGCCGTGGGCAGGCCGTACCCCATGGTCCCGAGGCCGCCGGACGTGCACCAGGCCCGGGGATGCTTGAAGCGATAGTACTGCGCCGCCCACATCTGGTGCTGCCCCACGCCGGTCACGATGAGCGCCTCGCCCCGGGTGAGATTCGAGATCTCCTGGATGACGTACTCCGGCTTGATCACCTCGTCGTCCCAATCGTAGCGGAGCGGGAACTCCGCCTTCCAGCGGGCGATCTGCTCGTGCCACTGCTTGCGCGCCTCGCGCGCCAGCGACGGCACGCCCTGCTGGGTCTCCGCCTCGACCTCCTTGATCAGCCGGGCGAGCACCCGCCGGCAGTCGCCGACGATGGGGATGTGCACCTGGATGTTCTTGGAGATGGACGAGGGATCGATGTCGATGTGGATGATCTCGGCGCTGGGCGCGAACATTTCCACCTTGCCCGTCACCCGGTCGTCGAACCGCGCCCCCACAGCGATCAGGCAGTCCGAGTGATGGACCGCCATGTTGGCGTAGTAGGTGCCGTGCATGCCGAGCATTTCGAGGGAGAGCGGGTGATCGGACGGGAAGGCCCCGAGCCCCATCAGCGTGGTGGTCACCGGGGTCTGGGTCGTCTCGGCCAGGCGCCGGACCTCCTCGGAGGCGTCCGAGGAGATGACCCCGCCGCCGACGTAGAGCACGGGACGCTTGGCCTTCAGGATCGCGCGCGCGGCCTTCTTGATCTGGCCGGGATGCCCGTCGTAGGTGGGGTTGTACGAGCGGAGATGGACCTTGTCCGGGTACTCGAAGGACCACTCCTTCACCAGGACGTCCTTGGGCAGGTCCACGTGGACCGGTCCGGGGCGGCCGGTGGCGGCCAGATAGAATGCCTCCTTGATGGTCGGGCCGAGGTCCGTCCCGTCCTTCACGAGGAAGTTGTGCTTGGTGCAGGGTCGCGTGATGCCGACGTTGTCGGCTTCCTGAAACGCGTCGTTGCCGATCAGGTGGGTCGGCACCTGGCCGGTGAAGGCGACGATCGGCATCGAGTCCATGTAGGCGTCCTGGAGCGCGGTCACCAGGTTGGTGGCCGCCGGGCCGGACGTGACGAGGGCGACCCCGACCTTCCCGGTCGTGCGGGCATATCCCTCCGCGGCGTGACCGGCCGCCGCCTCCTGGCGGACGAGGATGTGACGCAGCCCGGCGAAGTCGTAGAGGGCGTCGTAGATCGGGAGCACCGCCCCGCCCGGCAGCCCGAACAGCACGTCCACGCCTTCCCGCTTCAGGCACTCCAGAAAGATCCGCGCTCCCGTGAGTTTCACTGCCAACGCCTCCCCCTAAAGCAGACCGGCCGTGGCCAAAAGCTCCCGGATCTCATCGATGGCGTCACCGTCGGGTGTGGCGAGCGGCGCCCGGCAGGGACCGCCGTAGAAGCCGAGCAGGTCCAGAGCCGCCTTGAGGCCCCCGATGCCGCGGCCGCCGTGGACGCCGCGATCCACCGCCAGCATTCGATGCACGAGCTCGCGCGCCTCGCCCCAGCGTCCCTGCCGCGCGAGCGAATAGACCTCGCAGTGCTCCCGGGCGGCAATGACCGCCAGGGCCAGGATCCCCCCGGAAGAGCCCAGCGTCAGCGACGGCAGCAGGGCCGACGCCGCCCCGACCAGCACGTGGAAGGACTTCGGCGTCAGGTGGATGAGCTGCGCCGCCTGCGCGATGTTCCCGGACGAATCCTTGATCCCGCACACGTTCGCGTGCTCGGCGATCCGGGCGACGGTCTCCGGCTCCAGGTTGATGCCGGTGTTCTGCGGAAAGTTGTAGATCATCACCGGAATGGGCGAGGCCTCCGCGACCGCCAGGTAATGCCGGATCTGCGCCCCCGGCTGGGAGAGCCCCTTCTTGTAGTAGTGGGGAGTGATGACGATGGCCGCGTCGGCACCGATCTCCGCGGCGCGCCGGGTCTGGCGGATCGTGCCCTGCGTGGACTCGGTCCCGGTCCCGGCGATGAAAAACTTCTCGCGCGGAATGGCCTCCCGCGCCGCCACGAGGACCGCGTCCTTCTCCGCCTCCGTGAGCAGCGGAAACTCCCCCGTGGAGCCGAGCATGACGTAGCCGGCCAGGGCGGTCTCGTTCCAGCGCGCCAGGTTGGCCTTCAGACGGTCCAGGGCCACGGCCTCGCCCCGAAAGGGCGTCGGGACCGGGATGAACACTCCTTCCAGCTCAGGCATTCGTGACCTCCTCGTGCGCTCGCTGCTCTTTGACCCGCGCCTGAGCCGCCGCCAGACGCGCGACGGGGATCATGAAGGGGGAGCAGGAGACATAGGTCATGCCCACGCGGTGACAGAACTCGACGGAGGACGGCTCCCCCCCATGCTCACCGCAGATTCCCACCTTCAGGCCAGGCCTGATCTTCCGCCCGCGCTCGATGCCGATCTTGATCAGTTCTCCGACGCCCTCTTGATCCAACACCGAAAAGGGATCAGCCGGCAGGAGCCCCCGGTCGATATAGAACGGGAGGAACTTCCCGATGTCGTCGCGGCTATACCCGAACGTCATCTGGGTGAGGTCGTTGGTCCCGAAGGAGAAGAACTCGGCGTCCGCCGCGATCCGATCCGCGACCAGCGCCGCCCGCGGCACCTCGATCATCGTGCCGATCAGGTACTTCACGCCGGCGCCCGCGTCGGCCAGCACCATGTCGGCGATGGATCGGGTCATCTCGCGGGTGAGCTTCATCTCCCCTACCGTCCCCGTGAGCGGGATCATGATCTCCGGCTCGACCTTGACCCCTTCCCGCGTGACCGCGCAGGCCGCCTCCAGGATGGCGCGCACCTGCATCTCGTAGATCTCGGGGAAGGTGATCCCCAGGCGGCAGCCGCGGTGCCCGAGCATGGGGTTCGCCTCCTGGAGCGAGCGCACCTTGGCCATGATCTCCTCGAGCTGGCGGGCGCGCGCCTGGTTGATCCCCAGCGCGTCGAGGCGCGTGTGCTCCTCCAGGAGCTCCGTGTACTTCGGGAGGAACTCGTGCAGGGGGGGATCGAGCAGCCGGATGGTCACGGGCAGCCCGTCCATCGCCCGGAAGATTCCGATGAAGTCCTCGCGCTGGAGCGGCAGCAGCTTCTCGAGCGCCACCTGCCGGGCCTTCGTATCGGCCGCCATAATCATCTCGCGGACGATCGGGATGCGCTCCGCCTGGAAGAACATGTGCTCCGTGCGGCATGTGCTCCGTGCGGACGAGGCCGATCCCCTCGCCGCCCTTCTCCCGGGCCTTCCGCGCGTCTTCGGGGGTATCGGCGTTGGCGCGCACGCCCAGGGTGCGGGTCTCGTCCGCCCACTTGAGGAGCACCCGCAGCTCTTCGGGCATCGGCGGGTGGATCCGCGTGATGCTCTCCCGCAGGATCTCCCCGGTATGACCGTCGACGGCGATGATGTCGCCCTCTCGGACCAGCGTCCGACCGGCCTGGAACGCGTGGCGCTCCTCGTCCACGAAGACGTCGCCCGCGCCAACGACGCAGCACTTGCCCATGCCCCGCGCCACCACGGCCGCGTGCGAGGTGAGACCACCCCGGGACGTCAGAATCCCCTCGGCGGCCCACATGCCGCCCACATCCTCGGGCGAGGTCTCCGGGCGAACCAGCAGGACCTTCTGCCCGCTCTTGGCCCACTCCACGGCCCGATCGGCGCTGAACACGACCCGGCCGACCGCGGCGCCCGGCCCCGCCGGCAGCCCCTTGGCCATCAGGCGGCCCTTCTGGATGGCCAGGGCCTTTTCGGTCGGCTCGAAGATGGGATGCAGGAGCTCGTTCAGGCGATGAGGCTCGACGCGGAGCAGCGCGGTCTCCTTGTCGATGAGCCCTTCCCGAACCATCTCGACGGCCACCCTGACCGCGGCTTTCGCCGTCCGTTTGCCGGAGCGCGTTTGCAGGAGGAAGAGGGTCCCATCCTGGATCGTGAACTCGATATCCTGCATGTCGCGGTAGTGGCGCTCCAGGCGATCCTTGATCGCGACCAGCTCCTCGTACACCTTCGGCGCCCGCGCCTGGAGCGCCGTGATGGGCTCGGGGGTGCGGACCCCGGCGACGACATCCTCCCCCTGGGCATTGACCAGGAATTCGCCGAAGAAGCGCCGCTCGCCCGTGGCCGGATCCCGCGTGAAGGCCACGCCGGTCCCCGAGCTCTCACCCAGGTTGCCGAACACCATGGTCATCACGCTGACCGCGGTCCCCCAGTCGTGGGGGATCCCGTGGATCTTGCGGTAGGTGACCGCCCGCTGGTTGTGCCAGGAGTTGAAGACCGCGTCGATCGCCAGGCGAAGCTGTACCTCGGGATCCTGGGGGAACGCCTCCCCCGTCTTCTCCCTGACCAACGTCTTGTACCGGTCCACCAGGTCGATGAGCGCCTCGGCGGGCACCTCGGGATCGCTCTTCACGCCGATGCGCGCCTTGGTCTCCTCGAGGAGCCGCTCGAAGGCCACGCGCTCGAGACCGAGCACCACGTCGCCAAACATCGTGACGAAGCGCCGGTAGCAGTCCCACGCGAAGCGGTCGTTCTTGGTCCGCCGGGCCAGGCCGACCACGGTCGTGTCGTTGAGGCCGAGATTCAAGACCGTGTCCATCATGCCCGGCATGGACACCCGGGCTCCCGAGCGCACCGACACCAGGAGCGGGCTCGCCGGGTCCCCGAAGCGGAGCTCGATGGCAGACTCCAACCGTCGCAGGTTCGTGACCACCTCGTCCCACATGCCGTCCGGATGCCGTTTCTCCCGACTGAAGTACTCAACGCACGCCTCGGTCGTGATCGTGAAGCCGGGGGGCACGGGGACGCCGAGATTCGTCATCTCGGCCAGATCGCACCCTTTTCCCCCCAGGAGGTCCCGCATTCGCGAGGACCCTTCCGCCTTCCCGCCGCCGAAGAAGTACACGTACTTGGCCATCGGTCGCGATCTCCCCCTGGTGGGCCGGAAAATCCTTATAAACCTAGCAAAATCCCCTCTTCCGTGTCAAGGAGCTCGCGCCAAAAGCCAAAGGGCCACGGGGTGTCCCGTGGCCCTCATTCGCCTCCCCAGCCACGGGCTCTCCCGCCCGTGGCATCCGGCGTTCGCGCTACGCGGCGGATGCTCCGGGCAGGCCCGGAAGGACCAGAATCAGGTTCAGTCGAAGCATCCGCTGCGAGCGCTCAGGCCTCATGGTGACCACTACCCTAACCCATCGGCCAGGACACTGTCAAGCCGCTCAGGGGCGGTTGATTCTCCCCTTCGTCGGGGCTGCCGAGGCGGTGGTGATCCACGCCCTCGGCGTCGCTAGCAAGAGGTGGGGCGAGTGGGGGCGAAGCGCCCCGTCACCTGCGACGGCCCCTGCGGCTGGGGACGGTGAGGACGGGACAAGGGGCGAGCTGGATCACCCGTTCGGCGACGCTGCCCAGGAAGAAGCGGCTGAAGCCGCTCCGGCCGTGAGTCCCGATCACGATGAGACCGGCGCGCTCCCGGGCGGCGGACCGCAGGATCTCGGCGAATGGCTGCCCCTCGAGCACGACGGCCCGCGCGCGCACGCCGGCACGGCCGGCCCGGGCCTGCAGCGAGCGCATTGCCAGGCCGGCCTCCCGGCGGGCAATCTCCTCATACGTTTTCAGGTCCATGTACCCCTTGCCGAGATGCGGGCCCCGCGGGGGGACCACGTGCACCAGGAGCAAGACGGCGCCGGCGTCCCGGGCAAGCGCCAGGGCCCGGGCGAACGCGGGTGCGGATGCCGGCGAGAAGTCCGTCGGGTGAAGGATCCTGCGAATCGCCGCCATGGTCACCCCCGTTGGACGCGCCCTCTCCTCCAGCCGCTCAGCGCGACCCCCCGCGCCTCCTGGCGGCGGAAGCCGGGCGCGCCGGCGGGGCGTCGCCGCCCATCACCAGGGCTGCCACGGCGTTCACGTGATCCCGCATTGCCCGGGAGGCGCCCGCCTCGTCCCTGCGGCGGATCGCGGCGAGAATCCGCTGGTGATCCTGGTGAGACCGGGTCGGCCGTCCCGGCGTCTGCAGCGACTCCTCGCGGCTCTGGGTCAGGAGGTCCAGGAGCGCGCTGATGATCCGCGTGATCGCCCGGTTGCGCACCGACACGGCGATCGAAGCGTGAAAGGCCGCATCCTGGGCCAGCCCCGTGAGTCCCGCGGCCACCTCCTTGGCCTGATCCTCCAGGATCCGCTCCATCTCGTGCACATCGTCCTGGGTGGCGCGGCGGGCCGCCAGCCCCGCGATGGCGGGCTCCAGCAGCCGGCGAGCTTCGAAGAGCTCTCCGACGGCCTCGCGCCCGGAGAGGATGACCTGGGCCAGCGGCTCGACGAGGGACTCGACCGACATCTCGCGGACGAAGGTGCCCTCCCCCGGACGGATCGCAATGAGCCCCATGCTCTCCAGCGTCCGGAGTGCCTCGCGGACGGACGTTCGGCTCACCTTGAACCGGGCCGCGAGGTCGCGCTCGGGAGGGAGTCGGTCTCCGGACCTGAGTCGGCCCTCCGTGATCAACCCCCGGACCTGGCGCACGATCTCCTCGTAAATCCGCGTGCTCCGGATGGGCTCCACGTCCGGCCACGCGGGCCCTTGCCCCTGTCGGCCGCGGAGCTTGTCGTCAGGCATACGGCAGCACCCAGACCAGCATTCCCAGCAGGTAGCAGACCAGGCAGGAGACGAGCACGAAGGGGATGCTCCAGCGCAGGAACTCCCCCACGGGGATCTTGCGCTTCTCCTCCCGCTCGCAGATGTTCAGCGCCACGTAGAGGGCCGGCGCCCCCGCCACGGTCAGGTTGCTCCCGAGCGTTCCCGCCCAGAGCAGCATCCACCAGAGCGGCCAGGGCTCGACCCCCTGCTGGCTCAGGTCGCGGATCGTGTAGAGGAACGTGAGAATGTAGGCGTCGTGCTCCACGATGCCCACGATCGGCACCGTCACCCAGTAGAGGAGCGAGGCGCCCAGGACCAGGTTCTGCGCGAAGAGGGGCGCCAGGGACTCCGCCAGAGCCTTCAGGATCCCCGTGTTCTCGAGCCCCCCCACCAGCGCGAAGAGCGCAATGTAGAAGAACACGGCGCGCCAATCCAGCTCCTGCAGGATGACCTCGAACTCCGGCTTACGGAGCCGCCGCCCAAAGGCCTCCAGGATGAGAACCAGGGCCAGGGCGCCGCTCAGAGCGATGAACCCGAGCTTCACGTTCAGCACTTCCCGGAACGCCATGGCGACGATCGTCAGCAGAAATATACCCAGTACGATCAGGGCGAAGGGGAGGTCCGGGATCTTCGCGTCCACGCCCAAGTCGCCGCGGGGGTTGCCCGTAACCGCCGGCCCCGCCGGCGCCCCCGCCGGGCGGCGTGCCGTGCGGAACCCGTAGACGTACATGGCCGCCAACGTCAGGGCGAACGTGACCAGGAGGATCGGAAATGACGAGGGACGACCCTGGTACCAGAGGAAGTCCAGGAACTCCGCCCCCGACACGCTGTGGAGCATCTGCGGGGGCAGATCGCCGAGGAGCATGGCCGTCCCCATGAAGTTGGCGCTGAAGCCGATCATGAGGATCACCGGCGTGAGGGGGAGCCCCAGGTGGCGGATCAGGGGGAGGGCGACCGGCGCGAACATCAAGATGACGACGACGTTGTCCACCACCATCGAGACGAGCCCGGACAGCGCGGACAGGATCATCACCAGGAGCCCGCCGTGGCCCCGCGACACCTTGAGCGCCCGGACGGCGAGCCACTCGGGCACCCCCGACTTGCCGAAGTAGCCGGCGATGGTCCAGATGCTGATCAGGATCGCCATCACGTTCCAGTCCACGAAGAGGAACGCCTCGACCTCGCCCATGACCCCCGCCCACACCATGATCCCCACGCCCAGGAGGGCGGTGACGGTCCGGTCGATGAGCCCGAGGATGACGAGGAGGATCGTCGCCGAGAAGATCGTGAGGGCCGCTGAAGCGGTGAAGTCCATGGCCCTCACCGCCCGGAGAGCGGGGCGGCTCTGGACCCCCCCACGGCCTGGGGGAGGAGCGGTCTGAGCATCGGGAGCAGGAAGATGAACAGGGCCACGCCGATCAAAGCGGCGGCGATCGGCCGGGTCAAGAAAATCGTGAAGGAGCCGTCCGACATGATCAGGCTCTGGCGGAGGGCCTCTTCGGTCATGTCGCCGAGAACCAGGGCGACCACGAGCGGGGCCACGGGATAGGCGAGCTTCTTGAACACGTAGCCGACCACCCCGAAGATCAGCAGCAGCCAGATGTCCAGCATCATGTTCTTCACCGCGTACGCCCCGATGGCCGAGAAGAGCACGATGAGGGGGCCCAGGATCGCGTAGGGGATCCGGAGGATGGCGGTGAAGAACGGGACCAGCAGGAGGCACATGAGCAGCGCGATCATGTTGCCGATATACATGCTGGCAATCAGCCCCCAGACGAAGTCGGGCTGCTCGACGAAGAGCCGCGGCCCGGGCTGGAGCCCCCAAACGAAGAGTCCCGCCAGCATCACGGCGGCCGTCGGGGACCCGGGGATCCCCAGGGTGACCAGCGGGAGGAGGGCGCCGATCCCCGCCGCGTGAGCCGCGGTCTCGGTGGCCATGACCCCCTCCGGCACGCCGGTCCCGAACTTATGGGGGTGCCGGGAGGACTGCTTGGCGAGCCCGTAGCTCATGAACGAGGCCGGGGTGGCCCCGGTCCCCGGCATCACCCCGACCCAGAACCCGAGGAGAGTTCCCATGACGAACGTCCGCAGGTGTTCGGCCAACGATCGGACGACCCGCCAGACCTCCCGGAGCCTGATCGTTGCCTGGACCCCCCTGAACTGGAGGGACTCCTCCGCCGACACCATGATCTCCCCCAGGCCGAAGAGCCCGATGCAGACCGTCACGAAGCTGAACCCTGCCAGGAGGTCGATGGTGCCGAAGGTGAGCCGCGGCTCCCCGGTGACGATGTCGAGCCCCACGGTGCCGAGCAGGAATCCGGCGAACATCGACACCAGCGTCTTTTCGAGCGGGCCCCCGCCCAGCCCGGCGAAGGTGCTGAAGGCGAGGAGGAGGACAGCGAGGTACTCCGGGGGGCCGAACTTCAAGGCGAGCTCCGCCAGCGGCGGGGCGAAGAACGTGAAGAGCAGGATGCCGAACAGGGAAGCGAAGAAGCCGGGAACGAAGGCCGACGCGAGGGCCTCGCCGGCCCGCCCCTGCTTCGCCATGGGGTAGCCGTCGAAGCAGGTGGCGACCGACCACGGCTCTCCCGGGATGTTGAAGAGGATCGAGGTGATCGCGCCGCCGAACAGGGCGCCCCAGTAGATGCTGGCCAGGAGGATGATGCCGGAGGTGGCCGGCATCACCATCGTCATCGGCAGCAGGATCGCCACCCCGCTGGTCCCCCCGAGCCCGGGGAGGACGCCGATGATGATTCCCAGGAACACGCCGCTGGCGGCCACCATGAGGTTATAGGGAGTGAGCGCGATCGTGAATCCGAAGAGGAGGTTTCCCAGTGCTTCCATCGCGCGCCGTCCCGATTCAGAAGGGCGGGCGGAGGTCCAGATATCCCCGGGGGAGGCCGACCAGGAACCACCGCTCGATCACGAAGTAGACGGCCACCGGGAACAGCAAGCTCACGCCCACCACCAGGGGCCAGCGGTGCCGTCCGAGCCAGCGCATGGACACTCCCAGGTAGAGCGCGCCGGCCAGATAGAATCCGACCACCTGCATGGCGAGGATCATCCCCGCGATGGGCACGGCCAGCTTGAGCAGCGACGGCAGCGCTCCGCGCGGGAAGAACGGCCGCTCGGTCGGCGGGCTGCGCAGGGCACGGACCAGAACCGCCGCCGCCGACAGGGCCAGTCCCGTGGAAAGCCAGAAGGGGAAGAAGCCGGCTCCCGGGCCGCTGGCCTCCCAGCCGATGTTGAGGCGCATCGCCTCGCGCAGCATCAGCCCCGTCCAGATCAGGATCGCCAGGACGCAGGCGACCTCGGCGCGCTTCATCGCCTCCCGGTCACGACAGACGAAGCGGGCTGCCCTCGGGGGCAGCCCGCCGTTCTCGCCGGGCGGGGCGACCTCTACCGCGGTCGCAGGTCATCGCGAAGCTTCCACCCGATGACGTCCCGCATCACCTTGACGTGGTTGTTCTCGAAGCGGACGAGGAACTTCCTGTACTCCTCGCTGCGCATGAAGACCGGCTGCATCGCCCCCTTCTTCATGAACTCCTGCCACTCCGGCGTCTCCCAGACCTTCCGGAACATGTCCTCGTACCACGTCACCGCGTCCTTCGGCATGTCCGGGGCACCGATGACGCCGCGCATCTGGTGCAGGCCGGTCTCCAGATCGAGCAGGGCCGCCCACTGGGAGTTGATTCCCTTCTCCCAGTGTGTCGTGGCCTCCGGGAACTCCTTGGGGCGCTCCTTCTGGAAGCTCAGAATCGGGATCAGGCGCTGGGGGTAGTGGGGCAGCATCTCGGAGGGCTGGTTGACGTTGAAGTCGGCGTGCTTGCCGGCCACCGCCTTCGCGACGTCCCCTCCGCCCTTGTGCGGCACGTAGCGGAAGGGCTGGCACTTGAAGGCGTTCTGCATCGCGAAGATCTGGATCTCGTCCTCCTGCTTGGAGCCGGTTCCCGCTGCCGTCAGGCTCTGCTGGCGGCAGGCCGCCAGGAACTGCTCGACGGACTTGAACTGCTCCGGGTTCACGACGAGGAGGAACGGGTCCATCATCATTTTGACGATCGGGGTCAGGTCCTCCGAGAGGTACATGACCGGGATCTTCTGGAGGAGCGGGGTCGTGATGACGCTGTTGAGGGTGGGCGAGATGAAGTGCGGGTCCCCCTTCTTACTGTGCAGGTGGGCCAGCGCCACGGCACCCGCGCCCCCCGGCATGTTGACCGGCACGACCGGCACCGGCGACAGCTTGTACTTGTCGATGATCCCGATCCAGAATCGCGCGTACACATCCGACCCACCGCCGGGGGAGGTCTGGATCACGAACTCCACCGGCTTCGAGGGCTGCCACGCGGCTTCCGCGGGGCGCTCCGCGAGGACCGACGCGCCGGCAAGGGCGAGGACGACCGCCGTGAGGATCACCCAGAGAAGGAGAGGGCCTCTCGATCGCATATGCAGGGTCCTCCTGTTCGGGAGTCGTGGGTCAACGAACGGGCCGCATCATACCACGGGCGATGGTCAGCCGGCTACCGCCCTGGCGCCGTCCTTCTTGAAGCAGGCCACCCCCGGGAGCTCCCACTTGGTCCACATCTCGTCCACTTTGCCCTGGAAGTACTCGAGGTCCTCCTCGATGAAGTGGGCGAAGCGCCCCTGCTTCAGGAGGTACTCCCGGACCGGCTTCCGAGGCCGCCCGTCCACGATGGCCTTCGTCTTCCCGTAGTACTTGACCACGCCCTCCTCGACCTCGTACAGGGGGAAGATCCCGCACTCGATGGCCAGCTCGCCCAGCTCGTGGGAGAGCATCGGGTCGTAGTCCCAGCCCTTGGGGCACGGATCGAGCGAGTGGATGAACGTGGGGCCCCCGATCGACAGGGCCTTGCGCACCTTGTTCATCATCTCCACGGCATACGAGGCGCAGACCGTTGCCACGTAGCGGCACTCGGGGTGGCCCGCCGCCAGCATCCCGGCGGTGTTCTTCTTCCAGCGCGTGTGCATGATCCGCCGCGCCTTGCCCGGAGGGCTGAAGGTCGTGTGGGCCCCGTACGGGGTCGAGCCGGAGAGCTGGATGTCGGTGTTCGCGTAGGATTCATTGTCGTAGAGGAGGATCAGGCTGTTGTACTCCTTGTGCGTCAGGGTCGCCGAGATGGCGCCGAGCCCCATGTCGGCCCCGCCGCCGTCGCCGCAGAAGGCGATGACGTTGATCGGCTCGGCCTTCATCTTCCCCTTCTTCATCAGCGCCTTCAGGCCGGCGGCTGTCCCCAGGGCGGCCGAGCCCGAGGAGCCCAGCTGAGTATGCATCCAGGGCACCACCCATGGCGTGCTGTAGTAGGTGGTGTTGGCCACGTACATGCAGCCGGTCGAACCGAGGACGATCGTCCGGGGCCCGGCAGCTTTGACCATGAGCTTCATGACCAATGCCGACTCGCACCCCTGGCAGGTCCGATGGCCCGAGGAGAAGTACTCTTCGATCGTGACCTTCTTGACGCCCTTGAAGGGCTCGAGCACCTGGGTTGCGTTGCTGAAGGTGGCTATTTCGGCCATGGGATGGTCTCCTTACTCGCGCACGCCAAGCCAGTAGGTGGCTCGCTCCGTTTTGCCGGCCTTGGCTGCACTATAGCAGATTTCGGCGGTCTTGTAGACGTCCTCCAGCGTGACCTCCCGACCGCCCAGCCCGCAGATGAAGCCGATGAGGGGCGGCCGGTGCTCGGCGTTATACAGCGCTGCCCTCACCTCGGTGGCGACAACCCCCGAGCCGAACGGCGAGCCGAAGGAGTAGTCGCGATCGATGACCCCAATGGCTCTGGCCTTGCGGAGGGCGCGGGCGAGCTGCTCGTAGGGGAAGGGCCGGAACCAGCGAAGTCGGATCAGCCCCACTTTCTTTCCGTCTTCGCGCATCTTCCGGATCGCCACCTTGACCGGGAGCGAGAGCGTTCCCATCCCCATCAGGATAATCTCGGCGTCCTCCGTCATGTACTCCTCGAACCACGGGTTCTCGGGTCCCCGCCCGAACACTCGACGAAAGTCAGCGTACGCCTCCTCGATCACCGTATAGGCCCGCTCTGTCGCCGCGTTGTTCTGACGACGGATCTCGATGACCCAGTCCTCGTTGACCTGAGGGGCGACGGTGATGGGGTTATCGGGGTGTAGCTGGAGGTCGCCGCGGTGATACGGCGGGAGGAACTTGTCGACAAGAGATTTGGAGGGCACCTTGGTGATCGCCTGGGAGTGGGTCAGGAAGGCGCCGTCGGCGGAGATGGCGATGGGAAGGAAGATCCGACGGTCTTCGGCCACCCGGTAGGCGATCAGCGTCGTGTCCAGCGCCTCCTGGGAGCTGTCGATCCAGCAGAGCAGCCAGCCCAGGTCCCGGACGAACAGGGCGTCGTTATGCTCCACGCCGAAGGCGCCCGGGTCGTCGAGGGCACGGTTGCCGACCATGGCGACCATCGGCACCCTGAGCGCCGGCGTGACGACGAGGCACTCCATCGCGTACGCCCAGCCGACACCCGAGGAGCCGCAGAAGACCCGGGCCCCCACAGTCGAGGCGTGCTTGACGATCTCGAACTGGCTGTGCTCCCCCTCGGCCACGATGTACTCGGCCACGAGCTTTCCACCGGAGATCTTCTTGGCGATTGCCTGCATGACCGTATCGTAGGGTCGGATCGGGTACGCGGTGACGACGTCGATGTCGGCGAGCGTGAGGGCCTCGGCGATGGCCTCGCTCCCGGAGATCAGCATCTCCTGTTCTTGAATGGCGGCCGGAGCCGCTTGGGTTGCCACTGTCATGAATCGATCTCCTTTCTCTCCGCTCACGGGATAGACAGCCGGCCATCACTTCCACCGGCGTCATCCCCCTAACCGCCGGGAGCTTCGGCGACTCCTGTGACGATCGATGACGATTTGTCTTCGTGGACGTTCGGCTTCAATCCCTTCTGGTCCGCGTTCTCTCCCGGGATGCCGCTAGCCAGCGCTGCACCACCCAGTTCCAGCTCGCCCGCTTTCAGCTCCTCCTCATACTGGCCCCGGTAGCGGAAGCCGTGGGAGCGACCGACGTGGACCTTGTCTGTAATCTTGGCCCCGAGCCACGCCTTGTAGGCACCCTTGTCCTTCCGCCACATCTCCCACTGGCTGGCGTTGTCGTCGAAGGCGGCCTCGTTCACCATCGTGATGCAGTTCTCCACTGGGCAGACGGCCTCGCAGATGCCGCAGCCGCAGCAGGCCTCCATGTTGGCGTCGTAGAGGCCCTCCGGGGTGACGTCGAAGCAGGAGTCCGGGCACTGGAGCCAGCAGAGCGTGCACTTCACGCACGTGTCGAAGTCGATGACCGGCCGCATGGTGCGGGTGGAGAACTTCTTGAAGACCGCGCTTCGCTCCGGCCGATAGCCCTCCCCCCCCTCGATGGGCTTCCCGATAGGAAGGGAAGGAATCGTCACGCCCTCGCGCATCTCCCACCACTTGGGCATCTGGAACGAGTAGGGGGTCTCAGGGTTCCCGTCAGTAATTTTCACCGGCCGTCCCTGGATCCGCTCGTAGGCCTTGCGGGCGGATTCGACTTTAAGGTCGGATCCCCACTCGGCCTCCCTGATCGCCTCCGCGACCGCCTCGATGCTGAGGATCTTGGGCGCGATCTTGGCCAGGGCACCGAGGACCCGCACCTCGGTGTGATCCTCCTTATAGACCCAGAGCCCCGCAAGAGAGGCCTTCCCGGGCAGGATCCACAACGAGTACGGCGCGTCCTTCTTGTGGGCGTCCTTCAGGAGCTCCTCGGCGGACTGGGTGGAGCTGACGAGGAGATGGCCGTTGGGGAGCAGGAGCCGGTTGATCGGCTGGAGCCCGTACCAGGCCCAGGATTCGACGCCCTTGCACAGGGTGTCGTCCACGCAGATGGTGACGTGAAGCTCCTTGGGCTCGTAGCGGGCCATGTGCTGCTCCAGTTCCTCTTGGGTGTCCGCCACGATCGCGAAGTCCTTGGCCGGGATTCCGTTCCGCTGCGGGCTGTCGCCGTAGCGGCCGAAGGCGATCCCCCACTTGCCGGCCTTGCGCGCCGAGAGGACGATGCCTCGGGTGATTCGGGAGGCCAGGTTCTTCTGGAAGATGCCGCGATAAACCACTTCACAGATCAGGTGGGCCATGCCTACCTCCGCTGCGGAGAGTCAATTGGTCGGATGGTCTGACCAGATACTACGCAGGCACGGCTTGCCCTGTCAAGGGCAATGTTTTTCCCTGTGAAACCCGCGCATTAGAGTGAAAGACCGGCCCGGGCTCGACCGTGAGCGGGCTGGTCGCCTCGCATGGTGTCGGGGTTCGCGCCGCGCAGGAGCGCCATGTGGTAGGTGAAGAGCTGGAGGGGAACGACGGCCAGGATCGGGCTCAGCAGCTCCGGCACAGCAGGCAGGGACACGGTGTACGCGCAGAGCGCTGAGAGCTCCCGGTCCCCTTCTCCGACGAGGCCGACGATCGGCGCGCCGATCTCCCTCGCCGCCTTCCCGAGCGCCAGGCAGCGCTCGTACGATGGACCGGGCGGCGCGATCAGGACGACCACGTCGCTCGCCTCGAGCGCGGCCCACGGGCCGTGAAGCACCTGCTCGCAGTTCATCCCCACGGTGGTGGCGTAGTTGGCCTCGTTCATCTTGAGGGCCGCCTCGTAGGCGGTCGGGGTGTTGGGCCCTCCGCCCACGAAGTAGTAGCGCCGCCGATCGGCGAAGCGCGCGGCCAGCTCCTCCCAGGACTCCTGCCCGAGCAGGAGCGCCATCTGATCCGGCAGGGCCTCGAGGGCGCGGGCCGTCTCCCCGTCTCCCCCAATCTCGGCCGCCAGCGCCGCGAGGAGCGACAGCGCCGTCGTGTAGCTGATCGTGTGGGCCGCCGAATTTTCCTGCTCGACCGTCACCAGGGAGTAATCCGCGATCCCCAGCCCCTCGCCGCTCCCCCGTCCCGTGATGGCGATCGCGATGCCCCCTCCGGCCTTCGCCTTCTGCAAGGCTTCGAGCGAGAAGCGCTTGGTGCCGCGGTGGCTGACGACGATCACGCCGCTCCGGGGGTCGGGGTCGGGCCAGTAGTTCTTGAACTCGAAGGAATGGAAGGCCCTGACGCGGTGCCCGAGCCCTCCGATCCGGGAGAGGAGCAGCTCGCCAACCAGGCAGGCGTGCCACGACGTGCCGATGCCGGAAAGGAAGACCCGGTCCACAGCCTTGAGATGCTCGGCCGCGACCCTGAGCGTCTCGGCGTTCGCGCGCAGCACCAGGCGAATCGCGCCCGGCTGGGCGTAGATGGATTCGTACATGTAGTACGGGTGCCCGGGACGAGGCGGGGGCGGCGTCCAGGCCATAATCATCTATCAGGGGGCGGGCACCCGGTGCGTAGCACACGCCCGCCCCCCGCCGGAATCCTGGAGCGTGTCAGGTCCATCGCCCGATCGGAGTCGCGGTCATTGCGCTGCATAGCGTACCATTTCGGCGAAGTGGTGGTGGATGGTGGGGTCGGCGGCGAGCTCCGGGTGAAAGGTAGCGACCAGCACGGTTCCCTCCCGGGCCATCACGCACTCACCGCCGTGGGACGCGAGAGGAACGACGCGTGGGCCCAGCCGGCGAATCCGCGGGGCGCGGATGAACACCATGGTGAGGGAGCGCGGCTGCCCCTCCAAAGTCGTCTCTCCTTCGGCCTCGAAGGACTCCTTCTGGCGGCCGTAAGCGTTTCGCTCGACCGTCACGTCGATGAGCCCCAGGGAGCGCTGCTTCGGGTTGAGTACCTCCCGCGCCAGGACGATGAGACCAGCGCACGTCCCGAAGATCGGCCTCCCGTTGGCGTGGAATTTCTCCAGGCCGGGGACGAATCGCCCCCCGTCCATGAGCTTCAGCAGCGTGGTGCTCTCGCCGCCCGGGATGATCAGCCCGTCCACCGCGGCGAGTTCCTCGGGCTTTCTCACCTCGGCCGACTCGACCCCCACGCGGCCCAGCGCCTTCCGGTGGAGGGCGAAGTCGCCCTGGAGCGCCAGAACCCCGATCTTCACCGTCTCTCCCGTCATCGTTCGAGCGCGGGCAATGCCACGACCCGCGCCACCTTCTACCAGCCCCGCGTCTGGAGCAGGTCCTTCTCGGCCAGCTTTGACGTCTCGATGCCGGGCATCGCCTCTCCCAGCTCTTCGGAGGCCTTCGCCAGCACCTCGGGATCCTTGTAGTGCGTCGTCGCCTGGACGATGGCCCGGGCGCGGCTGGCCGGATCCGACGACTTGAAGATCCCCGAGCCCACGAAGACCGCCTCGGCCCCGAGCTGCATCATCAGCGCGGCGTCCGCCGGGGTGGCGATCCCGCCGGCGGCGAAGTTCGGGACGGGAAGCCGGCCGTTTTGCGCCACCCACCGGACGAGATCGTACGGAGCCCCGAGCTCCTTGGCCTCGGTCATCAGCTCCTCCGGCCCGAGCGTGGTCAGGCGCTTGAGGTGGCCCGCCACCTTGCGCATGTGGCGCACCGCCTCCACGATGTTCCCGGAGCCCGCCTCCCCCTTGGTGCGGATCATGGCCGCTCCTTCACCGATCCGCCGGAGGGCCTCGCCGAGGTCGCGCGCGCCGCAGACGAACGGGACCGTGAAGGCGAACTTGTCGACGTGAAACCGCTCGTCGGCCGGGGTGAGCACCTCGGACTCGTCGACGTAGTCCACCCCGAGGGCCTGGAGGATCTGGGCCTCCACGAAGTGACCGATCCGGCACTTGGCCATGACCGGGATCGTCACCGTGGCCATGATCTCCTTGATCTTTTTCACCGAGGCCATGCGCGCAACCCCGCCCTGGGCGCGGATGTCCGCGGGCACCCGTTCCAGCGCCATCACGGCGACCGCTCCCGCGTCCTCGGCGATCTTCGCCTGCTCGGCCGTGGTGACGTCCATGATGACGCCGCCCTTCAGCATCTCCGCCAGCCCAACCTTCAGTCGAAGCGTCCCGGTGTCCATAATCTTCCCCCTCGTGCTAGTTCTCGAGCGCGTCCTTCAGATCGTCGATCAGGTCCTCCACCGCCTCGAGGCCGACCGACAGCCTCACCAGGCCCGGCCCGATCCCCCTCTCGGCCTTGGCCGCGTCCGACATCCGGCGGTGGGAGGTCCTGGCCGGGTAGGTCCACGTCGTCGCCACATCGCCGAAGCTCGGGGCGAATTCGATCAGCCTGAGCCGCTTCATCAGCCGCTCGACCGCGGGAGCCCCGCCCCCGAGGTCGAAGGACAGCATCGCCCCGGCTCCGTTCTTGAACAGGCGCGCGGCCAGCCCGTGTTGCGGGTGGGACGGCAGCCCCGGATAGTAGACGCGCTCCACCCCCGGCCGCCCTTCCAGAAACCGCGCGAGCACCAGCGCATTGGCGCACTGCCGTTCCAGCCGGACGTGCAGCGTCCTGAGCCCGCGGGCCGCGAGCCAGCAGTCGAAGGAGCCCAGGTTGGTCCCGACCCGGATCGCGGCCGCGCGCACCGGCTCCACCACCGCGCGGCTCCCCACCACGACCCCCGCCGTCACGTCGCCGTGGCCCGAGATGAACTTGGTGGCGCTGTGAAGCACGACGCCCGCCCCGAGGCCGATCGGCCTCAGCACAGCCGGAGAGGCGAGGCTCGAATCCACGATCAGGTCCACGCCCCGCCCCGCGAGCCCCGCCGCCAGCGCCTCGACGTCCACCAGCCTCAGCAGCGGATTGGACAGCGCCTCGACGAAGACCGCGCGCGTCTTCGGGATCAGCGCCGCCACGACGCGTTCGGGGTCGGACGCGTCCACGAAGCTCACCTCGATCCCGAACCGCCCGACCTCCTCGGTGAAGAGCGCCGTGGTGGAGCCGTAGAGGTCCCGGGCCGCCACCAGGTGATCCCCCCGCCGGAGGAGCCCCAGCAGCAGGGCGGTGGTGGCGCCCATCCCCGACGCGCACGCCACGGCCGCCTCCCCGCCTTCCAGTTCCGCGACCATCGCCTCCAGCATGGCGTGGTTCGGCGTACCGTACCGGCCGTACACGAACCCGCGCTCCTTGCCCTCCCAGACGGCCTCCACCTGCGCCATCGAATCGAAGACGAAGACGTTGGTCTGGTAGAGCGGCGGGGTCAGCGGCCGGTTGGCCGACGGCACGTCCCGACCCCCCCGGGCGGCGATAGTCTCGAAACGCATGGCGGCTCCTTCACCTGGGGCGGGCACCCGGGCTGTCGCCACGCCCGCCCCCGCTCGATTCTCGCGACGCGTCACTTCCGGCGGCCGATCTCCGCTGTTGCCCTCGCTCCGCGGCCATGCGATCCGCCAGTCACACGAGGGGGACGGTCGAACGTTCCACGTCTTGCCGCGGAGACGGCCGGCTCATGGCCTGGCGAATCACCTCGGCCAGGCGCCGGATCCCTTCGTCGATCCTCAGGGCCGGGGTGGACGAGAAGCTCAGGCGAAACGTGGACTCGCCCCCGCCGTTCACGAAGAAGACGCTCCCCGGGGTGAAGGCCACGCCCCGCTCCACGGCGCCCGGCAGCAGGGCCTCGGCGTCGATCCTCTCGGGGAGCCTGACCAGAGAGGAGAAGCCTCCCTGAGCCTCCGTCCACGTCACGCCCTTCGGCATCCGCCTGGCCAGGGAGCGCAAGAGGATCGTGCGGCGCCGCCCGTACTCCGCCGCGCAGCGCGAGAGATGGCGCCCCAGCAACCGGCGCTGACAGAAGTGCAACGCGGCGGCCTGGATGAGCGGGCTCGTGTGGATATCCGAGAGCTGCTTGGCCATCTCCAGGCGCTCCAGGAGCGGCCGCGGCGCCACGAGCCAGCCGAGGCGGAGGCCGGGAAAGAGGATCTTGGAGAACGTCCCGATGTAGATGACGAGACGGGAGGCGTCGGCCGCCTTGAGCGGCGCCGGCTGCCGGTCGCCGAACGAGAGGCCCCCGTCGAAGCCGTCCTCGACCACCGGGACCCGATGGCGCGCGGCCAGCGCCAGGAGGCCGCGGCGGGCCTCGGCGGAGAGCGTGAGGCCGGTGGGGTTGTGGGCCGTGGGCTGACAGTAGAGGAGCTTGGGCGCATGACGCCCCAGCACCCGCTCGAGCGCGTCGAGCCGCAGGCCCTCGTTCCCCAGAGGGACCGGCAGGAGCTGGGCCCCGAAGGCGCGAAAGACTTGGATCGCGCGCGAGTAGCTGGGCTCCTCGATCGCCACGGAGTCGCCGGGGTCCAGCAGGACCCGCGCGATCAGATCGAGCCCCTGCTGGGAGCCGTTGACGATCAGGATCTCCTCCGGCCTCGCCTCCACACCGAACCTCAGGAGGTGGCCGGCGAGGAACTGCCGGAGCGGCGGATACCCGCCGACGGGGGAGTACTGGAGCAGCTCGGGTCCCTCGGCCCGGATCACCCGGTTCAACGCGCGGCGAAAGGCCTCCGTCGGGAAGAGGCCGCTGTCCGGCATCCCCCCGGCGAACGAGATGAGCCCGGGCACCGAGCGTACGGCCTGGCTCGACGGTGCCCGGCGTCGCCCATCGGCGTCGGCGAGCTGCGACCCTTTGGAGAAAAGGCTGGACCAGTCCAGCCCTGACGGGAGGTTAGACGGCAAAGCCTGCGACTTCTCTTCAGGCGCCGCAACGAAGGTCCCCTGGCCAACGTGGGCGCGGGCGAGGCCCTCCGACACCAGCTCCTCATAGGCCAGCGACACCGTGGCCCGGTTCACGCCCAGGTCCCTGGCCAACTCCCGGCCAGCCGGGAGCTTCACCCCGGGCGCGAGAATCCCCTCCCGGATCAGGCGCTCCAGCCGCGAGCGAATCTGTTTCGTCAGGGGCACGGGCGAGGCGCGATCTATCCGGATCTCCACGGGATCCTCCGTCTGAGCCATTATCGACTGCTTTTGCGCATTGTAAAGAGCCAATTGGCCCATGGTCACCCGACCAATCCGGAGGGGGTCGGCCGGCGTGGTAGAATTCCCATGCTGGGAGCATCATGGCAGGCCTGATCGTCCTCGAGAGCATGTGGAACCCCCGCGGCAGGCTCCTCGACGAGGAACCCTCGGTCCTCCCCTACCTGAAGGCCATCCGCCAGTCGCTCGGGTGGGAAGGGGCGCGGGTGCGTCTCGTGTACCGGCGCTTCCACACCGCCTACGACCTGGGCCTCCTGCTCCGCGAGGTGCTGCGCAAACGGAAGACCTTCCGCGTCTGCTACATCGCCTCCCACGGGCAGCGGCGAAAGCTCCTGGGCCTCGGCGGCAAGGCCATCCGGCTCGAGACGCTGACCGACTACTGCCGGCCGAGCCCGAACATGGGCTTCGTCTTCGGGGCCTGCGACTTCCTCACGCCGGACACCGCCCTGAACTTCCTGAAGAACACCGGGGCCAACTTCGTCGCGGGCTACCAGAAGAGCATTCCCTGGACCGAATCCATGCTGGTGGACAGCCTCTTCCTCTCTTACCTCCTGGGCGGGACGATGAAGTGGGTGCGGACCAAGCACGGCGAGCGGGTCCCGCCGCTCGCCGCCACCAACAACTTCCAGATCACGCACTCTGAGAACCCGCAGAAGGTGGCCGCCCAGCTCTATCGGGACTTCTCCCTGGCCCACGACATCACGTTCACCCTGTTCACCCTGCAGCGGCGCCGCGGGCGGAAGCCGGAGCTGGTGAGCTCCTTCGACCTTCACCGGCGGAGCATCCACCGCGCCCGGCGTCTCCTCCGGGACCTCTGAGACGATGGGCGCTCCGGACGGTCACCCCCTCCTGCGGCTCGACCGACTGTCCAAGCGCTTCGGCGACCGCCTGGCCGTCGAGGCCCTCACGCTGGAGGTGGCCCCGGGGGAGATCTACGGCCTCATCGGCCCCAACGGCTCCGGCAAGACCACGACGGTCAAGATGATCGCCGGCCTCTACCGGCCCACCGCCGGCCAGGTGCTGATCGCGGGGATTGACCTCGGCGTCGAGCCCGAGCGGGCCAAGGGGTTGCTCGGCTACATCCCCGATGAGCCGTTCGTGTACGAGAAGATGACGGGCCGCGAGTTCCTCGGTCTGGTTGCCGCGCTCTACCGCGTCGCCGAGCCCGAGCGGACGCGGCGGATCGAGGAGCTCCTCGCCCTCTACGCGCTCGACGCCGCGGCCGACGGGTACGTCGAAAACTACTCCCGCGGCAACCGGCAGAAGCTCGCGATCCTGGCGAGCCTCCTCCACGCGCCGCGCCTGCTCGTCGTGGACGAGCCCATCGTGGGCCTCGACCCGGAGAGCGCCATCAAGACGCGCGACCTTCTCAGGCGCTTCGCCGAGCGGGGCGGCAGCGCCCTGCTCTGCACGCACACCCTGCCCTTCGCCGAGCAGGTCTGTCACCGGGTCGGGCTCCTCACCGAGGGGCGGCTGGCCGAGGAGGGAGATCTCGCTGCCCTCCGGGGCCGCGCGGGCCTCCCCGGCGCGTCGCTGGAAGCCCTCTACCTCCACTTCACGAAGGGAAGGCCGGCGTGAGCGTGGTCCCGCGGCTCCTCCGGAGGCGGCTCGACGCCCTCGGCAAGATCGTCAAGGACCGGGAGGGGGCCAGGCTCGCCGTGATCGCCGGCTTCGTGATCCTCTTCGGGCTGGTGATGACCGGCGAATATCTCGCTTTTCGCCAGGGGCTCGCCGAGGTGCTCGACCTCGGCCCTCCCAGCGCGGCGCTCACCCTCTACATCCTCGAGGCCTTCCTCGCGCTGGTCCTCGTCATCTCGGTGTTGAGCTTCGTCGCCACCGGCCTGTGGACGTTCTACCGCGCGTCCGACACCGCGTTTCTCCTCTCGACGCCCGTGCCACTGGCCGACCTCTTCTGGCTCCGGGCGGTGGAGACGTTCCTGCTCACCTCCTGGGCGTTCGTCCTCTTGGGCGTCCCGGCGTTCCTCGCCCTGGGGGTCTCCCACGACGGGGGCCTGCCCTTCTACCTCCGGGCCTTCATCCTCCTCATCCTCATGATGGTGCTGGCGGGGGCGCTCGGCACGCTCCTGACCGCGCTCGCGGGAGCGGCGTTCCGGCGGTACCGGGCCCGCACCGTCACCGTGCTGGCCACCGTCATCCTGGCCGGCGCCTTCGCGCTCCTCGTCGGCCGCCACGTGGTCCCGTCGCCGGCCGACTTCTACCTCATCTTCGAACCCGGCATCCCGAACGGGAAGCCCGCGTCCCTCCTGTTCATCGAACACCGGTTCTGGTTCTGGCCCAGCCACCCCCTCGCGGTCTCGCTCTTTGCCAGCGTCAGGGTCACCACGGCCGGCTCGGATGCCCTCGCGGCGGCGGCCTGGGTGCTGCCCGCCCTGGCGCTCGTCGCAGCCGGCGTGATCGGCCGGCGACTCTTCGCCGCCACGCTGCCCGTCGTGGCCGAAGGCCCCGGTCTCGCAGGGCGCCCCGGGGGCCGGCGCGGCGCCGCGCTGGCGGAGTTCCCGCGGCTGCTGCGGGGGCCGGTCGGCGCCGTGATCGAGCGCGACCTCGTGATCCTGGGCCGGAGCCCCCAGGAGCTCGCGCGCGCCGGCTTCATCGTGTTCCTCCTGGCGCTCTACACCGCGATCCTCCTTGTGGCACCGCTCGCCGAAGCGCTGGAAGAGCCGGAGGCCGTGGCGCGGCTCTTCTTCCTGGATCTCATGGCGGTCGGGTACTTCGTGACGGCCTTCGGGATCCGCTTCGTCTTCCCGAGCCTGTCGCTCGAAGGTCGGGGGGCGTGGATTCTCTTCGCCGGCCCCCTCGCGATCGAGAGGCTGTTCCTCGGTAAGCTCCTCGCCTATTCCACCATCCTGGGGCTGGCGGTGGGCCCCATCGCGCTGGGGGGCGCCCTCCGGCTGGTGACGGATCCCGCGCTGCTGGGCGCCTTCGCGCTCTTGCTGGCGCTGCTGATCGGCACGACGGTCACGGTGTCGCTCGCCTTCGGGGTCCTCTGGCCTAACTTTCGAGAAGCCAACGCCGAGCGCCTGGCCACCAACGGCGGTGGGCTCGCCACGATCGTCCTCTGCCTGGGTTACGTGGCGGCGGTGGGCTGGGTCGGCGGGCAGTGTGTCCGGTCATTCCTGGCGGGTGAGTCGATCCTGGCGTATCTGGCCGCCGCCGTCGCGCTCTCGGGGGCGATCGTCGGGGGGGCGACGGCAGCGGCGCGCCGGCGGCTCGGGACTCTAGAGATCCTCTGACGGAGGTGCGCGAATGCCGGTCGGTGAAGCTCCCATCAAGCAAGCCCTGAAGTGGATCCTCGAGCAACTGGAGGACAACCCGAAGGCGGACCGGGCGAAGCTCGTGGACGAGGCGAGCCGGCGGTTCGACCTCGGTCCCCTGGACGCCGACTTTCTCTGGCGCCAGCTCGCGGACCGCGGCAAGGCCACACCGGGACCCACTCCCTGATCAAGCCTTCAGGAGCACAACGGTCGCTCCCCAGCCGCCGCGTTCCGGCGGGGCGTCGAAGAAGCGCGCCACCAGGGGGTGGGCCGCCAGGAGCGACTGCACGGCCGCGCGCTGGGCGCCCGTGCCCCGCCCGTGGATGAGCCTCACCTCGCCGAGCCCGCGCTGGCGGGCGGCCCGGAGGTACTCGTCGACCACGGAGGGAATGTCCCGGGGCGCGAAGGCGTGCAGGTCCAGCGAGTCCTCGATGGGCAGGATGATCGGCTCGTCCGGCTCCTCAGGGACGTCAGCCATGGTGCAGTTAGAGAAGCTAGTAGCGTTCCAAGTAATCTCGGCGACTCGGATCGGAGCGCCGGGGGTGGCGCGGGCGTGGCCCCCGGAGCGGCCCGGCGGAGTGGGACCCCTTCAGCCTCCTGCCCCAGTTCCGCGAACTGGGGGAGGGGGTGAACGGGTGACGGAGCTCGGCCGCGGCCGGGGGCAAGCCGCCGACAGGACCCCCGGCGCTCGGACGGCAGATGTTAGGCAAGACAAGTTGGAGTCGCACTAGAGGCGGGGGCCGACGGTCAGGTGCTTCTGCCAGTGCTGGAAGCTCAGGAGATCCTCCCCTGAGAACTTGCACTGTCAGAAGGTGGCGGCGCGCTCGAAGAAGGTGACGTCCACCAGCGCGACCCCCTCGGCCCGGGCGGTGTCGGCCACCTTCTGCGTCACCATCTGCCGGACGAAGGGGATCGGAATCCTGCCGAGACGGCGCAGCACCTCCTCCGTGCAGGGCACAGCGGTCCCCGGCAGCACCGCTCCGGCGCCGCTCTCCGGCGCCGGGGCGTGCTCGCAGGTCTCGGGGACGAGTTGCTGGAGCCGAAGCGAAACGTACTCCGTCACCCAGGACTTGATCCCCTCCTTGACCGAGTCGGCGTCCACCTGCGAGCGCTCGACCAGCTGGCTCAGGTTCATCAGCATCGTCTCGAGATGCGCCAGGCGGCGCTCGAGGGCGGCGAGTCGCCGGTCGAGCGTATCGGGATCCATCGCGGCCTCCTATCCTGCTTTATTCGTCAGTGCGCGGCTCATGGCGGCTGGCCGCCAGCGCGCATTATTCACGAACGGCGATGGCGCGACCGGGCGGGTGGGTGACGGAGCCGGACCCACGGGGGTTGCGCCCTGCGACAGGCCCCGCCCGCTACGCTCGACCATGGTTCGTGAATAATGCAGGCTAGGGTGCGGGCTGGGAGGCGGGCGCCTCCTGGCCCAGGGGTGGCCGGCGGGTATGCCAGTCGGTGACCCGCTGGTAGGCGTCGGCCACGCGCAGCACCGTCGCCTCGTCGAACGGGCGCCCGACGATCTGCATCCCCATGGGCAGGCCCGCCACCGTGAACCCGCACGGCACCGTGCACGCCGGGTGCCCGGAGAGGTTGAACGGCCGGGTCAACCGGATCAGGCTTCCCCGCACGTCATGCCGCTCGCCCTCGACGACGACCTCTGCTTGCCCCACCGGCGGCGCCACGATGGGGGTCGCCGGCGCGATGAGCACGTCGAGCTTCGCCAGGAGCGCGTCCACCTCGTTGCGGATGAGGTGGCGCGCCTGCTGGGCCTTGACGTACTGCGTGGCGGACACGAACGCCCCGAGCCGCAGCCGATCGCGCACGTCGGCGCCGTAGTCGCCGGGGCGCGTCCGCATCCACTCGTCGTGGTACGCGAGCGCCTCGGCCGCCACGATGGCGAACGAGGCGCCCGAGACGTGGGGGGCGCTCCCCAGCGCGACCTCCTGCACCCCGGCCCCCTGCTCTTCCAGGCGCTTGACGGCCCCTTCCACGGCCTGGCGAAGGACCATCCCGGCCGACTCGAGAAAGAAGGGGCGGAGCAGTCCCACCCGCAGGCCCTTGATCTCGCCCGTGAGCGCGGCCCGATAATCCGGAACCGGCAGCACGCTCGTGGTGGGATCGCGCGGGTCGTACCCGGACATGGCCCCCAGCAGGAGCGCCGCGTCGGCCGCCGTGCGCGTCATGGGGCCGACGTGGTCCATGGACCAGGCCAGCGGCAGGACACCGGCGCGGCTCGCCCGGCCGTAGGTGGGCTTGAGCCCCGTGATCCCACAGAGGGCGGCCGGGATGCGGATCGAGCCGCCCGTGTCCGATCCCAGCGCTGCGGCGCAGAGGCCCGCGGCCACGGCCACGCCTGACCCCGATGACGAGCCACCGGCGATCCGGTGGGTGTGGGCGTCCCAGGGGTTCCAGGCGTTCCCGTAGTGGGCGTTGAGCCCCTCCGGCCCGTAGGCGAACTCGTGCATGTTGAGCTTGCCCAGCACGATGGCCCCCGCTTCCTTCAGCCGCGCCACCACCGTGGCGTCGTCCTCGGGAATCCAGTCGGCGAGGATCTTCGATCCGCCGGTCGTCCGCGTCCCCTTGGTGGCGAACAGATCCTTGAGGCCGATGGGGACGCCGCAGAGCGGTCCCATGGCCTGCCCGCCCATGACGGCGGCCTCGGCGCTCTTCGCGGCGGCCAGGGCATCGTCCCGGCACACGGTGAGGAAGGCCTTGAGTCTGCCGTCCAGCGCTTCGATGCGATCCAGGTAGGCCTGGACGACCTCCACGGGCGAAACCTCCTTGCCCGCGATGAGCCGGACGAGCTCCGAGAGGGGCTTCCAGACGAGTTCCGTCACGACCGTCCCCTAGACAATGCGGTAGTGCAGAGCCGGCTCCACATCGCGGAGCGCGAGAGCGTCCAATCGCTCCACCATTTCCAGGCTCCTCTCCACCTGCGGGAGGAGCGCTTCGAGCTCCTCGTCGGGCCAGTCGTAGCCGAGCAGAGCCGCCATCCGCCTCAGGGTCTTCGCGCTCACACCCTCCATGCCGAGAGAGGATAGCCGGTGCCCCCCTCCGGGTCAAGAAATGAGAATTGACAGGACAGGGGAGGAATGGATAATGGAGCAACCCCGACGCGAGGAGGACCCTCCATGGCGAGAGCCTTCGTGACCCAGCGCCGCCAGTTCTGATGTCCCGACCCACCTGGGCGCTCCTCCTCGTCCTCCTCACGCTCGCGGGGTGCGGGGCCGGCGACAAGGAGGCAAGGGCCCGGGCGGCGGCGGAGGGATATCTTCAGGCCCTGAAGGACAAGGATCCCGACCGCGCCATGACATTCTTCGCCAGGACGTACTTCGAGACGCGGCCCCCCGCGGGCTGGAAAGCCGACCTCCGGCTCATCATGGCGCGGCTCGGCACGCTGCAGGCTTACTCCCTCAAGAACTGGCGCTGGCGCACCGGCTTCGTCCCGCCCGATAGCGGCACCCACGTCACCCTCGAGTACGAAGTCAAGTACACCAAGCACACGGCCACCGAGACCTTCACCGTCTACAAACCGTTGGCCCGCGGCGAGTACCAGATCGTCGGCCACAAGATCGTCTCGAGAGGATTCGCGCTCGAATGACTTCATCCAGAGGAGGCCGCCTATGGGCGTGATCGTCGCGGCGGGGCTGCTGAGCCACGTGCCGAGCATCATGCTGCCGGAAGCCGAGCGAAGGCGGCGCTACGCCGGTCGCGATACCTCGTTTCCCCAGGCGCTCGGGGCGATCTATCGTGAGCGCGTTCAGCCGGCCACGTTCGACACCTTCATCATCTTCGACACCCACTGGTTCACGACCCGCGGGTTCGTCGTGAACACCCAGGAGCATCTCACCGGCATCTACACCTCAGACGAGCTCCCCGGCACGCTCCACGACATGGCCTTCGACTACCGCGGCGACAAGATGCTCGGCGAAGCGATCGTCGACGAGGCCCAGAAGATCGGGCTTCGCTGTGAGGGGGCGGATTATCAGGGGATGGCGCTGCACTACCCGACCCTGAACCTCATGCATCACCTGAACCCTCGGCAGCAGCACCGGGTGCTTTCCGTCGGCGTATGCCAGACAGCCTCCCATGAGCGCAATCTCGAGGTCGGCCTCGCCATCGGGCGCGCCATCCAGCAGGCCGATCGCCGCGTCGTGATCCTGGCCGCGGGCGGACTGTCACACCGGTTCTGGTCGTACGACGACATGGCCGCCCACAGCAGCCCCGATCCGGCGCATATCTCCAAAGAGGCCAATCGCGCGTACGACGAGAAGATCATCGCCCTGCTGAAGCGGGGCGAGCACGCATCGGTGATCAAGCTGGTCCCGGACTTCCGCGCCACGTGCTCTCCCGAGGGCTTGTTCGCCCACTACTCGATGCTGGCCGGAGCCCTCGGCGGCGAGGCCTGCAGCGCTCGCGCCACTCAATACGGCGAATACGAGAACGCCATCGGGACGGGGCAGGTCATGCTGTGGTTCCCGCTGTGAGTCGCCTACACCGACTCGCGGGAGACCTTCTCGCCCCTGGGCTTCCGGCACCTCACCCACCCCAAGAGCTTCCATTTGCGCGCCCCCTGACCTGAATCCTCTCCCCCCGGAGGGGGAGAGGATATATGATACGGGCGGGATGACGATCCCCCTCACGGTCCTGCCCGACAACCGCCAGCTCCATGTCGCGCCCGGCACGACGATCCTCAAGGCGGCGCAGACGGGCGGGATCGACATCACCGCGACCTGCGGCGGGCGCGGGCGCTGCACCTCCTGCCGGGTGAAGTTCGTCCGGGGCGGCATTCCCCCGCCCACCATCATGGACGAGCTCCAGCTCGGCGACGACCTGGTTCGCGAAGGCTACCGCCTCTCATGCCAGTGCCACCTGACGGAGCCCGTCACCGTGCAGATCGCCCCGCCCCTGGACGAGCAGGCGTTCCAGATCCTCGGGGCCGACCGCCGCGTCCAGGACGTCGCGCGCGTAGTCATCGACGCGGGGATCAGCAAGCAGGTCCTCAAGGTCTCCCTCCCGCGGGAGGAGCACCACCAGACGTCCGACCTCGAGGAGCTCCTCAACGCAGCCGGGCGCTCGACGGAGGAAGTCTCTCCCGCGCTGCTCCGCGATTTGCCCGCCACGCTCAGGGAAAGTGGCGGAGAAGTCACCGTCACCACGTTCGGGCGCCAGGTGCTGGCGGTGGAGAAGGGGGACACGGCGCTCCTGAAGTTCGGGCTCGCCGTGGACATCGGGACGACCAGCGTGGTCAGCACCCTCATCGAGCTGGAGTCCGGGGAGCAGCTCGCCTCGGTCTCGAGCCTGAACCCGCAGGCGGTCTTCGGCGGCGACCTCATGTCGCGGATCGCCTTCGCCCAGTTCAACCCCGCCAACCTCCGGAAGCTCCAGACGCGGATCATCGGGCTCCTGAACCAGCACGTGGAGGAGATCGTCCGCCAGTCCGGCGTCCTCGCCAAATGGATCTACAAGGTGGTGGTCGTCGGTAACACCTGCATGCACCACATCCTCCTCGGCATCGACCCCTCCTACGTGGGCCTGGCGCCCTACGCCCCCGTCATGCGTCACCCGCTGGTTCTCCCCGCGCGCGACCTCTTCCTCAAGGTGAACCCGGAGGCGCGGGTTTGCCTGCTCCCCATCGTCGCCGGCTTCGTGGGCGCCGACGCGGTCGGCGTGGCGCTGGCGACCCGCATCTACGAGAGCCCCGAGACCCGGATCGCCGTGGACATCGGCACCAACGGCGAGGTGCTCCTGGGTTCAAAGGCCCACCTCTGGGCCTGCTCGGCCCCCGCCGGCCCGGCCCTGGAAGGGGCCCAGATCAGGCACGGGATGCGCGGGGCGCTCGGGGCCATCGACCGAGTCGCGATTGGCGACGACGTCGAGGTCCACACGATCGGGGAGGCCGCGCCGCTCGGCATCTGCGGCTCCGGCATCATCGACGCCCTCGCGGGAATGCTCGATGCGGGGATCATCGATCATACCGGGCTCATTCAGGTGGAGAATCGCGATCGGCTCCCGCCCCCCCTGGGGGAGCGCGTGGTCGCCCGCGGCGAGGAGCGCCAGTTCATCCTGGTCCGGGCCGGCGAGGGCGGCGCCGCGTCGGAGATCGTGCTGACCCAGGACGACGTCCGCCAGGTCCAACTGGCCAAGGGCGCCATCGCCTCGGGCGTGGCGATGCTCCAGCACATAGCGGGAATCCCCGGCGAGCAGATCGCCGAGCTGATGCTGGCCGGGGGGTTCGGCAACTATATCTCGATCAGGAGCGCGCTGCGCATCGGGTTGGTCCCCTCCCTCCCTCCCGAGAAGATCCGCTACGTCGGCAACGCGGCCTCCCTGGGCGCCCAGCTCTGCCTGGTCTCCGAGCCCGAGCGCCAGCGCGCCGAGCGCATCGCCCGGAGCATCGAGCACGTCTCCCTTGCGGCGCACCCCGACTTTCAGGACATCTTCGTCGAGTGCATGAACTTCCCGCGCCCATGACGATCAGCGCCGACATCGTGGGAATCGAGGTGGGGCCGATGCTCCAGGAGGTGGACGCCCGCTGGCTCATGGCCTACGCCGCGGGAATCGGCTGGCTCAAGGACGGGGTCATGGCCCACCCGGTCTTCCCGGTGTGCTACGAGTGGCCCCTCGCCCTGGCGATCCGGGACAGGGCCATCCCGCCGGAAGCCCGACTCAAGGCGGTCCACGCCACCCACGATCTCGTGATCCACCGGCTGCCTGTTTCCGGCGACCGGCTCTCGACCACGGCCCGGGTGGAGGCGGTCGAGCGGCGAAAGCCCGGCGCCTACGTCGTCACGCGCTTCGAGACCCGGGATGCCTCGGGCGCCCCCGTCACGACCACCGAGGCCGGAGCACTGTATCTGGGGGTCGAGACCACCGGATCCGATTGTCACCCCGCCGCGCCCCGGCCCCACGTCCAGCCCGCGAATGCCCCTGCCCCCTGGAAGGTGGAGGTGCCCGTGCCTCGGGGCGCGGCCCACGTCTACACGGAGTGCTCGCGGATCTGGAACCCGATCCACACCGACCGAGCCGTGGCGCGGGCCGCCGGGCTGCCCGACATCATCCTCCACGGGACGGCGACCCTCGCGATGGCCGTTTCGGCGGTGATCGAGTCAGAGGCGGGCGGCGACCCGACCCGTGTCAAAGGAATCCGCTGCGGCTTCGGGGCGATGGTGCTGATGCCCTCCACTCTCATCGTCGAAGGGGGCCGAGCCGCTTCGCCCGAGGGAGACATGGTGTCGTTCAGGGTCCTCACCGACTCCGGAGCGCCGGCGATTCGCGACAGCGTCGTGCTGCTTGAGAGCCTGTGACCAAGCACGAACGGGTCCAGGCGGCCATCGGCCGCCGGCCCGTGGACCGTGTTCCCTACGCGGTGTGGTGTCACTTCCCGGACGTGGATCGCTCCACCGTCGGCCTCGCCCAGGCCATCCTGCGCTTTCACCAACGGTACGACTCCGACTTCCTCAAGGTCACGCCGCGGGCCCACTACGCTGTGGAGGACTGGGGGTGCGTGGAGTCCGAGAAGGCGATGCCCGACGGACACCGCCCGTGCGCGTCCCACGCCGTCAACGCCGCCCGCGACTGGAAGAAGATCCAGCCCCTCGACATCGCGACAAGCGTCTACGGCCAGCACCTGGAAACGCTCGTCCGCGTCAGCGTGGACCAGCGGGCTGATGCGCCCGTGCTCCCCACGGTGTTCTCTCCCCTGTCGCTCGCCCGGAAGCTTGCAGGCGACCGGCTGAACCAGGACCTGCGCGACCGCCCCGAGGCGGTGGTCGAGGCGCTGGAGGCGATCACGGAGACCCTGATCCGGTTCGTCACCCTCTGCCTCGACGAGGACGCCGGGGGAATCTTTTACTCGATCCAGGCCGCGAGCCGTCGCTTCCACACGGAAGAGGAGTACGCGCGCTTCGGCGAGCCCTACGACCGCCGGATCCTGGACGGGGCCATGGCCCGCTCCGGGCTGGTCATCGTCCACTGCCACGGGGACGAGTTGATGTTCGAGCGCCTTGCGCGCCTGCCCGGCCATGCATGGAACTGGGACGACCGGGCGGTCGGGCCGCGGCTGCGGGACGGCAAGGCCAGGGTGAAGGGCGCGGTGATCGGCGGCGTGAACCAGTGGGGGACCGTCTGCGAGGGTACTGCGGAAGAGGTGCGGGCCGAAGTCAACGAGGCCGTCGCCCAGACCGACGGGATCGGCCTGATCGTCGGCCCCGGCTGCGTCCTTCCTCCCGCCGCGCCCGACCAGAACGTGGCGGCCCTGGTCAGGGCTGTGGGCGGCAAGCTCGGGCTCGTTCTCTGACGCCCCGGGTGGACGTCTGGAGGCGAGCGAGAGCCCGGTGGCGAGTCCTCACCGCCCCCTCAACCTCCGCGGCGGCGCGCTCGCCCTCCTCCTCTCTGCCCTCTGGGGCGGCAACCCGGTGGCGATCAAGATCGGGCTCCACGACGCCGGGCCCTTCGCCCTGGGCTGGATGCGCTTCATCCTCGGGGGGCTCTCGATCCTCGCGTGGGCGTGGTGGACGGAGGCCCTCGCGGGGTTCAGGATCGAGCCTCACGAGTGGCGGCCGCTCGGTGTCCTCGGGCTTCTCTTCACCGTCCAGATCGGCCTCATGAACCTCGGCACTGATCTCACCTCGGCCAGCCACTCCGCCGTGCTGCTCAACGCGTATGCCGTCCACACGGTGGTGCTGGCCCACTTCCAGGTTCCGGGCGACCGCCTCACCCCCCGGAAGCTGGGCGGCGCCGTGATCGCGTACGCCGGCATCGTGATCCTGTTCTCCCGCCAGCTCGGTGGCAGCGGCACGTCGCTCCTCGGCGACGTCGTCGTTTCCATCAGCGCCGTCCTCCTCGGCGAGCGGACCATCTATCTGGCCCGGGCCGTCCAGCGGATCGACCCGACGAAGCTCCTCCTGGCCCAGGCGGTCGTCGGGTCGGCGGGCCTCGCCGGGCTCTCCCTCTGGTGGGAGGGCGGCCTGCCGTACCGGTGGACCGCGTCGCTCGCCCTGGCGATCGGTTATCAGGGCATCGTGGTGGCAGGCTTCAACTTCATCGCCAACCTCTGGCTCCTCAAGCGGCACCGGCCGAGCGCCCTGGCCGGGTTCTGGCTCACCTCACCGATCTTCGGGGTGCTCCTCTCGGCGCTGTTCGCCGGCGATCCGCTCACCGGGGCATTGCTCCTTGCGAGCGTGCTCGTCGCCATCGGGATCGGCCTCGCCAGCCGCGGGACCTGACGCTCCCTCGTGGTATGCTCCGGGTCATGCCGCGGACCGCCCGCCGCCTCGTCGCTCTCCTGCTGGTCCTCAGCTGCCTGTCCGTCCCGGCTGCCGCCCAGCAGACCCCCGTCGCCTCGCTTCAGGCCCTCGTCGGGCCGTTCTTCGCCCAGCTTTCCGCCCTCCGCGGGCTTCCGTCGGCAGGCTCGCCTCCCCCCGTCGTGGTTCGCTCCCGCGCCGAGACGCGGCGCTTCCTCGACCAGGAACTGAATCGCAAATACCCCCCAGCGCAGATCCAGGCCGAGCAGAAGTCGATGATCGCCTGGGGGCTCGTCCCGCCTGACTTCGACCTCCGTTCTTTCTTCCTCGACCTCATGGAGGAGCAGGCCGCGGCGTACTACGACACCGTGGGCAAGGTCATGGTGCTCGCCGACTGGCTCACCCCGGAGCAGCAGGAGGCCGCGCTCATGCACGAGCTTGTCCATGCCCTCCAGGATCGCGAGATCTCCCTCGACCGCTTCATCGCGCCCTCGCGCGGCCAGGGCGATCGGCTCCTGGCGCGGGAAGCGCTGATCGAGGGGGAGGCGGTAGCCCTATCGCTCGAGATCATGCTCACAGCCCAGGGCCTGGACCTGCGGAAGATTCCGGACCTCGCCGCGGTCCAGCAGATGATCGCGGCCCAGTCCGTCGGACCCGTCTTTGACCGGGCTCCCCGGTTCATCAAGAACCTCCTGCTCTTCCCCTACACCCACGGCCTCGCCTTCGTGCATCAGTTCAGGCAGCGCCGGTCGTGGTCGGCCATGAGCGCGCTCTATCGGGACCCTCCGCGTTCGACCACGCAGATCCTCCATCCGGCCAAGCTCTTCGACCAGCGCCAGGACCCCCTGGCGATCGGGCTCCCCGACCTGAGGGCGGCGCTGGCGCCCGGCTGGCGCCGGGTGGATGAAGATGAGCTGGGCGAGTGGGCGCTGGGGGAAGTGCTCGCGGCCCACGTCGACGAGGCGACCGCGCGCCGCCTGGCCGAGGGCTGGCGCGCGGACCGCTACCAGGTCTGGGAGGCCTCGCCTGCAACGCTGCTCGTCTATCGCGTCGCCTGGGAAACGGAGACCATCGCCGAGGCCTTCGCCCAGGGGTATGCCGGGCTGCTGGAGAAAAAATACCCGGCCCTGGCGGGGAGAGCTTCCAGGAGCGCTGCCTCGTCCTGGGCCTGGCGGGACGGCCGGCAGCAGTTCCTCGTCGAGCGTCGCGGCGTGGAGGTCCTCGTCCTCGAGCGGGTGCCCGCGCCGGCCGTCGAGCCGATCCGCCGGGCCGTGCTATCCTCTCCCTAGCCATGCCGACTCAACCGTCGAAGCAGCTCGAGGTCGTCCCCAACCCGCACCCGGACCGCGACTACGAGGTCAACATCGCGATCCCGGAATTCACCTGCATCTGCCCGCGCACCGGCCAGCCCGACTTCGCCACCATCCGCATCCGCTACGTCCCCGACCAGCATCTGGTCGAGCTGAAGTCGCTCAAGCTGTACATCTGGTCGTACCGCAACGAGGGGGCCTTCCACGAGGACGTCACGAACCGGATCCTGAACGACCTCGCCGCGGCCGCCAAGCCGCGGTGGCTCGAGGTCGTCGGCGACTTCAACATGCGCGGCGGCATCAAGACCGTCGTCACCGTCACCCACGGCAAGCGCCCCGGGATCTAGCGCGCATTATTCACGGACGGCGATGGCGCGACCGGGCGGGTGGCGCAGGGTGCAGCCCCCACGGGGCCGCGCGCAGTGGGCCCCCCTCGTCCCGT
>JACPSW010000034.1 GCA_016193045.1 Candidatus Rokuibacteriota bacterium
CCACGAGCAGATGCTGACGGACACCGCCGACTACGCCGACATCGTGCTCCCCGCCACCACCTCCATGGAGCACCTGGACCTCTACCGCTCTTACGGCCACCTCTACCTCCAGCTGGCCGCGCCGGTCATCCCGCCCGAGGGGGAGGCCCGGCCCAACTGGGAGGTGATCCGCCTCCTCGCCCGAGCCCTGGGGATCAAGGATCCCCACTTCGGCAAGAGCCCGGAGATGCTGATCAGGGAGGCGCTCGCGAGCGATCACTCGGTGCTCCAAGGGATCACCTACGAGCGGCTCAAGGCCGAGCGCTCGGTGAGGCTCAACGTGGGGCGCCCGTACATGCCCTTCGCCGACGGGGCCCCGACGCCCTCGGGAAAGGTGGAGTTCTACTCGGAGGCGCTCGCGGCGCAGGGGATGCCGCCGCTGCCGACCTACACGCCGCTCCAGGAGGGGCCCGAGAATACCGAACTGTTCCGCCGCTACCCGCTCCAGTGCATCGTGCCGCCCAACCGCTTCTTCCTGAACTCCTCCTTCAGCCAGTCCGAGCTGCTGCGGAAACGGCAGAAGGCGCCCATCGTCTTCCTGAACCCCGCCGATGCGGCCGCGCGGGCGATCAAGGACGGGGATCCGGTCAAGGTGTGGAACGACCGCGGGTCGGCGCGGTTCGTGGCGACGGTGACCGACGACACGCGCCCCGGCGTGGCGGTGATCGAGGGGATCTGGTGGCGCAAGTTCCAGCCCGGGGGGCGCGGCGTGAACGTCCTGACTAACGACCGCGTCACCGACCTCGGCGGCGGCCCCGCCTTCCACTCAAACCTGGTCGAGATCGCCCCCGCCTAGGGAGCTGCGAGGGATTCCGTGAAGCGCCTAGTCAACACAAAACCCAAGGCCCATAGGTGCATCGCCGTGCAGGATCCTCATCGAAGACTCTGACTTCAATCCTCCTCATTGACTCGTTCCCAGGGCTGCATAACAATCGATCGCACCGAGTCCACAAGATCTTCCGCGCTCCGTAAACGCTCAGCTCCGGAGATGCTGGTGTCCCACTTGCGCACAAAATCAATGAGAGCCTCGACCGCCTCGGGACCGATGGCCAGTAGCGGCCCGTCCTCAGGATGTCGCGGTGAGCACACGACGAACCGATTCACGTCGAGAACAGCCTGCTCTTCCGCGTCGTAGAACCAACGGGTAAGCTCTATGTCAGACCTCCGTTGACCGGGATTGACTCTATTTAGCTCGAGAAACACAGTCTCACCGTGGGGACGCCTGTCCTAGACGTGAAGGGCTCCGACTCCCCGGCGGAGAAACCCGAAGAGCTGGTCGGCCCGGGGTTGGAGGACCGCGCCCTGGCGCGGGCGGGGCGGGGGACCGGGCTCGGCAAGAAGGCTCCGCAGCTTGGCCCGCTGCTCGGGGGTGAGCTGGACCTTGCCCTGCTCGATGGCGCGGATCCGGGCCAGGCGCAGGTCCGCCCGTAGCCGCTCGATCTCCTTGACCTTCGTCTCTACCTGCCCCAGATCCACCGGCTCCCGCTCTAGGAGCGCCGCGAGATCCATCTCCGCGATCCGGAGGTCGGCGTCGCGACGGATCGCCTCGCGCTGGAAATCGGCCCGGAGCCGCTCCAGGCTCTGCACCTGATCGGGCGAGAGCCCCAGCTCGTCCTTGTGACGGAGCATGAGGCTGATCAGCGGGCGCTCGCCGCGCGGGGACGGGGCGAAGTGCTCGCGCCAGCGGGTGTCCAGCTCCTGGAGCCGCCCCATGAGGTCCTGCCAGGTCCGGCCCACTTCGTCGTGGGCCGCCGGGATCGGCGGCGCGGGCTCCGAGGCGGCGGCCGGCGCCGCCAGGGCCAGGAGTGCCAGGAAGAGTCCAACCAGGGTGTGGGTCCGCATACACGTCTCCTTTCCGTCAGGAAGATGCCGCTTTGTTCGACGGGCCTGGAAGATGGGATATTCGCCTCGCGGAGGAGACCTTGCCACGCTTCGAGCGCCGGCTTCGCCGGTGGACCCTCACCCTGCCCTCTCCCTCGGAGGGAGAGGGTGAGGTGGGCTACGCGGCCGGCAGGCGGACGACCTTCGACTCGACCTCGAGCTTGTGGCCGAAGTTGCGCAGGAGAACCGGCAGGACCAGCAGGGAGGAGACCAGGCTCACGCCGGCCCCGATCGTCAAGAGCAGGCCGAGGCCGAAGATCCCCCGATGGTCGGCGACCATCAGGCTCCCGAATCCGACGATGGTCGTCAACCCGTTGACGACCACCGCCATCACGGTGCTCCGGGCCACGAACGGGCCGCCGTGGCGGCGTCCCTCCATATAGCGCACCGTGATGTTCAGGCCGAACTCGGCCGCGGTGCCCACGATCAGCGGAATCCCCCAGACGTTGGCCAGATTGAACTTCAGGCCGAAGAGATGCATGAGCCCCACGGTCCAGAGCATGCCGAGGAGGAGCGGGGTCAGGGCGAGGAGGCTCTCGCGCAGCCGGTGGAGCATCAGGAACGCCAGGACACCGACGACGACGAACGCGTAGATCGTGCCCTGGAAGTACGCCTTCTCCATGAAGCGGATCGCCTCGTAGGTGATGATGGGGGACCCCGTCACGTCCGGATCGACGCTGCGCAGGTCCCGGACGAAGCGGCGCGCCCCCTGGCGGTCCCAGATGTCCACCTTGGGATGGACCTGGATCAGGAACCGGCCGCTTCGGCCGACGAACTTCCGGCGCAGTTCCTCCGGCACGTCTTTGAGGCTCACCAGCCGGGGCCGGAGATTCCGCTGGAGGAAATGGAACTTGTCCACGAAGTCCTGGTAGAGCTGGGCTTGGAGGAAGGTGAGGGCCGGCTCGGCCAGCTCGGGCTCGACCCCGCGGAGCTTGTCTAGGAGGCCCGCGATCTGGGCGTGGACGCCCTCGATGTCCTTCCGCGAGTCGCTCTCACCGGCCTCGGCGAGCGCGATGTCAAAGCGCCGCTTCAGCGTCTCCAGGGCCGTTGTCAGGCGCTCGAGATCGACGGGCTGAGCCATCCCGACCCGCACCGGGGCCACCAGCGGCGCGAAGTCCCGGATGATCTTGACCTTCTCCGGCTGGGAATCGGGGATGAGCATCAGCACGCTGTCCACCTCCGAGACCGAGGGGAGCCGGTCGAAGGCGTTGTGCTTCCGCCGGAGCTCCTCGAGGGTGCTCGCGGTGGACAGCCCGGCGAACCCCGAGCGCCCCGCCTTGGCCAGGATCTTTTTCTCCCAGATGACCGACTCGGTGCCCTTCGCCTGGAGGTTCAGGAGGTTGTAATCGGAGCCGACCGTGGTGACCGCCCAGAGGGAGATGGCGGTGAACAGGCCCGCCGTCAGGAGCACGCTCTTCGGGTATCGGGAGAGCCGCTCCAGCAGCGGCACCCGGATCTGCTCCAGCTCCAGCGCCCGGGGGGTGGTTCCCCTGGGCCGGCTGGCGTGGCGGCGGTCCACGAGCACCAGGAGAGCGGGGAAGAACGTCATCATGGCGAGCCAGGCCAGCATGATGCTGGTGCCGGCGATGAAGCCGAGCTCTTTGATGCCGCGGAAGTCGGTCAGCGCCAGGACGTAGAAGGCCCCGGCGGCCGTCAGGGCTCCCAGGAGCATCCCCGGGCCGGTCCGCGCCGCGGTGAGCTCCAGGGCCTCCTTGAGGTTTCGCCCGAGGAAGAGCTCCTCCTCGTACCGGAAAAGGAAGTAGATGCCGTAGTCGATCCCGATTCCGATCACGATCGGGATGAACATCACCGAGAAGATCGTGAGGTGCCCGATGACCAGCGTAGTGGCCCCCATGGACCAGGCGAGGCTCACTGCCAGGACGGCCAGCATGAGGAGCGGCTTGCCCGCGCGCTTGAAGGCGAGGACGAGGAGCAGGAGGGTGAGGGCGAAGGCCAGGAGCGTGGCCACCTGGCTGTCGCGGAAGGCCGCCGTCATCTCGTCGTTGGAGAGCGCGGGGGCGCCGGTCACCCCGACCTGGACGCGGGGGAACTCGGGGCGCAGCCCGGCGATGATGTCCCGGATCGCGCTGATCGCCTCCTGGTCGCTGGTGAAGCTCCCCTTCTTGCCGGCGGGGGGCTCCACCAGGACGAACAGCAGGCTCTTGTCGTCGGAGACGAAGTAGCCGGCGTCGCCGTCCTCGTGCCGGTCCAGCGTGAAGAGCGACCCCCAGGGAGAGCGGTACGGGGTCGGATGGTCGAGCCGCTCCGAGATCTGTCCCACGACCTCCTTGAGGAAGCCCAGGTCCACGCCCCCGTCGTCCCGGAGGCCCAGGTCGAAGAAGTTGGAGACGAAGGCCGAGGCGATCTGGGTGTTGATCCCCTCGATCAATTCGTCCAGCGTCGGGTTGGCGGCGAAGCTCTCCATGAACTCCTGGTGATCGAAGACCTTGTCCCGGATCTCCCTCAGCTTGTCCGCGGAGAGGTAGAGGAGGGCCCGGCCCTCGAAGCGCTTCGGGTCGATCCGGTACGCCACCCGCTCGAACTTGACTGGTCCGCGGCGGATCTCCCGGACGAGACGGCTGGCATACGCCTTGGACTCCTCGAGTGTGCGCCCTTCCACCACCACCGTGATGTCCTCGAGCTCCCCGAAGTCGCCCAGATACTCGCTGAGCAGGGTGGCGTAGCGCTGGCCGGGGGGGAGGAGGTCTCGGATGGCCGTCCGGAAGGTCAACGTCCCGAACGTGTAGACGAGCGCGAGGGCAGCGAGCACGAGAGAGACGAGGGCCGTCAGGCTCGGGCGCCGGCAGGCGGCCCGAACCAGTCGGCGCAGCAGCCGTCCGGTCCGTGAGATGGCGATCATATGGAATGCGGCCGGTGGGAAACGCCGTATCAGTCTATCACGGCCGGTTCGAGTAGAGCCAGCGACCGTTGGCGGCGAGCAGGAGGTGGCCGCTGCCCTCCGGCAGCGCGCGCACCACGCTGCGCTCGGGCTTCACGATCGAGACCAGGAAGACGCGCTGCGGGCTCCCCCACGCCTGGCGGAGTCTCTCGGTGTCCCAGAGGATCTCGCGCGCTTCGGGAAACGTCGCGCCGAAGGCCAGGTTCGATCGCATGCCGTCCACGATCCCGACGGGGCGGTCCAGCGCCAGCACGAGGCTGCCGGTGTTCTCCAGCGCCCCCTCGTGGACCACCACGTCGTCCTGCCCGGCCGCCTTCTTCACGTACTCGGCGATCGGCTGCCCCGAGCGGCTCTTGGAAAGGAGCGCGAAGCCCTGGGACACGAGGGGGAGGAACGCGAGCATGAACACGACGAGCACGCCCAGGCCGGCGCCGGGGCGCCTCCGCCCGATCGCCAGGCCGATCCCCAGAGCCGCCAGGCCGAGCAGGAGCGCGGAGATCGGCAGCAGGAGGCGGAGCTGCTCGGCCGGGATGAACGGGGCGCTCTGTCCCTGCGCGCCCAGGTTCCGGCTGTGGAGGTCCACCATCGCGAGCGTGCCCGGCGGGAGGATCGCTCCTCCCTTCCAGGCGGCGACGCTCACGGCGGCCAGCCCGACCAGGACCACCAGCGGCAAGGCGAGCAAGGTTCGCGGCGACGGTGCGCCTGGGCGGCCGGCGAGCGCGTCGTCCCACACCTTCGCCGCGAGAAGGGCGAGGGCCGGAAATGCGGGGAGCCCGTAGTGGGGCAGCTTGAAGGGGGAGAGGGCGAACGCCGCGAGGAGCCCCGCTCCCCAGAGGCCGAGGAGCAGCCAGATCCTGGCTTCGGGGCTTCGCCACGGCGGCCGGAGCGACCGGACGAAGGCCCACGGCAGGGCCAGGCTCCAGGGAAAGAAACCGATGGCGGTCACGCCCAGAAACTCGGCGGCCCCGAGCGGCACGTCCTCGTCGGGAAACACCCGGCGCCCGGCGAGGTTGAGGACGTGATTGTCCACGACCATGTACCAGAGGTAGCCGGGGTTGCGCCACTCCATGGCCGCGTGCCACGGCACCGCCAGCACGAGGAGGAGGGCCACGCCGGCCCAGGGGATCCACCACGAGGCCGTGACCCGCTCCCGGGTCAGCACGAAGAAGAGGGCGAAGGCGGCCAGGGGCCCCAGCGCGCCCAGCAGGTCCTTCGCCATCACCGCGGCGCCCAGGCTCGCGTAGCAGACGAGCAGCGCCCGCCGGCTGGCGCTCTGGTAGGCGACGATAAACCCGGCGAACGCCAGCAGGATGAAGAACACGAACAGCAGGTCCGGCTTGGCGAGACGCCCGAAGATGAAGACCTCCATGTTGGCGGCGACCATGAGCCCCGCGATCAGCCCGAGGCGCTCGGATTGGAGCCGCGTCCCGAGCCAGGCGACGAGCATCGCGGTGCCGACGACGGCCAGGGCCAGCCAGAATCGGGCGGACCATTCGGACCGGTCCACGAGCTGGAACGCGGCCGCCATCAACCAGTAGAGGAGGGGGGGCTTGTCGAAGTACCGGACGCCGTCGAAGTGCGGCGTGATCCAGTCGCCGCGCGCCACCATCTCCCACGCGATGGCGACGTGGAACCCCTCGGAGGCGTCCACGAGGGGAACCTGCCCGAGCCGGCCGAAGTAGAGGGCCGCCGTCACGACCCCGACGGCCAGCGGGACTCTCATGTCTTCGGCCTCAGCCCTCGCGGTAGAGGAGCAGCAGCACCCAGGGCCAGGGCCTGCCCGGAGAGAGCGGCCCCGCGCAGCAGGACGTCGAGGAAGGAGAGGAGATCGGCGAGGGAGGGCACGGCTCTCCCGGGCGGTCAGGCGCCGACCGGGAGCATGTGGCCGCTGCGCCGGCTCGACTCGCGGGCGAGGGCCTGGAGCATGACGCAGAGCGATGCCACGCGGAGGTTGGCGCCTCGCGCCGCCGAACCCGTCACCTCCGCCACGAATTCGGCTGCCACCCCCGCGAACCAGTCCGGGTGATAGGACCCGTTGGAGAGGGCCGGCCGGTACACCCAGCGCCGCTCGCGGCCGCCGGGGACGGCCGGGCTGAGGAGGAGCAGGTCGTCCTCGACCTGGATCGTCCCGCGGGCCCCCTCCAGCTCGACCCGGTTTCGTCGCTCGGGGGAGGCCCACGTGAGGAAAACCTCGGCCGTCGCATCGCGGAACTCGAGCCGGGTGGTGGCGGTGTCCTCGACCGGCCATCCGGTGTGGCGTCGCGTCTCGAGGCGAGCGCTGATCCCGATCGGCGGCTGGCCGGTCCACTGCTGGACCAGGTAGAACGCGTGCCAGCCGTGGTCGGCGAGGATCCCGCCGCCCGCCATGGCCGGATCGGCCCGCCAGGTCGAGTCGCCGCCGTTGCCGGCGGGTTCGACGCGGAGCGTCTGCCACAGGACCCGGCGCAGGCGGCCGATCTCGCCCCGCTGCAGGAGCTCGTCGACGTGGCGGAGGATCGGCGCGTGACGCCAGTTGTGGACCGTGACGAGGACCCGTCCGGTTTCCGCCGCCAGCCGCCTCACGGCGCCCAGCTCCTCGAGCGAGGAAACCAGTGGTTTTTCGCAGAGGACGTGCGCCCCGCGGCGGAGCGCGTCCTGGACGAGCGCCGCGTGGGTGCCTGGCGGCGTGCAGATGTCCACGAAGTCCGGGCGCTCGCCCTCCAGCAGGTCGTCGGCCGAGTCGTACCAGCGGGCGGCGGGCAGGCGCGCCTCGAGCTCGGCCCGCCTGGCGCGATCCGCGTCGGTGGCGGCGATGATCAGCACGTCGTCGCGGCCGGCCCAGCCGGGCAGATGCGCGTGGACCGCGACGTTGCCCAGACCGACGATGGCTCCTCGCAGCACCCTAGTGCTCATTATTCACCAAAGGCGATGGCACGACCGGGCGGGTGGCGCAGGGTGCGGTCCCCGCGGGGCCGCGCGCAGTGGGCCCCCCTCGTCCCGTCCGCCGCGCGGAGCGCGGCGTTCGGGCGAGTGGACTCCCCACCCGTTGTCAAGCAGTTTGTGCGAGCGGCTGCCGCCGACTCGGGTCATAACAAGTTTGGGTCCGCAACATCGCCATGAGCATCGCCAGCAGCCGATCCACGACGCCGCGCA
>JACPSW010000069.1 GCA_016193045.1 Candidatus Rokuibacteriota bacterium
CCGGGTGCCTACCTACCTCCCGGACATCCAGCAAGAGCCGCGCTGGCTGAACCAGCGGCTCGCCCGGGAGGGGGACCTGCACGCCTTCGCCGGCATCCCGCTCATCTCAGGAGACACGGTGGTTGGCGTCCTGGCCATTCTTTTCGGGGAGCGGCGCGAGTTCACGCACCAGGAAAAGGATCTCATGACTCTGCTGGCGGATCACGCCGCCATCGCCATCAACAACGCCCGCCTTCTCGAGGTGGCGGAGCGGCGCCGGAGGGCGGCCGAGGCCCTGGCGGAGGTGGGGCAGGCCATCGCGCAATCATTGGATCTGGAGGAAGTCGGTCAGCGGATCGTCGACAGTGTGCGCGGTCTCTTTGGGGCGAAGTACTCGACTCTCTTCCGGCTGGAGCCTGGCTCTGGGGCCCTCGTGGTGGTGGCCGGGTCCGCCGAAGCCGGGTTCCCCCTTCCCCCAAATCAGGTGTTTCCGAAGGGTACCGGCGCGACTGGTCTCGCTGTGCGCGATCGCGAGTTCGTCATCACACCGGACGTGCTCGACGATCCGCGAATCACGCTCACGCCTGAGGTACGAGGTCGTATCGAGCAGGCGGGGTATCGCGCTGTGCTCGCGATGCCGCTGCTGGTCGAGGGCCGCGTGATCGGCGCCCTCGGGGTGGGAGACCGGAGAAGGCGGATGTTCGACGACGACGAGATCCGGCTGGCGCGGTCCTTCGCCGACCAGGCGGCCCTCGCGCTCGAGAGGGCCCGGCTCTACAGGGAGGTCCGGGACACCCGGGACTCCCTCCGGTCCATCGCTGAGAACTCGGCCGACGCCATCCTTACCACGGACGTCCACGGCCGGATCACTTACGCCAGCCCGGGCGCCACCGACATCTCCGGCTACTCCGTCGCGGAGGCACTCGGGCTGCGCGTTGGGGACTTTTACGCAGGCGGCCTGTCGGAGGCCAGGGCGGTGATGGAGCGACTCCGCGCCGAGGAACGGATCAGCAACTACGAGACGGCTATTCGCGGCAAGGATGGGCGGCGGGTCGAGGTCAGCGTATCCTTTTCCCTTCTGAGAGATCTCAGTGGCGCCATCGTCGGCACCGTCGCCGTCGTCAGGGACGTCACCGAGCAGAAGCGGCTGGAGGAGCACCTCCGGCAATCCCAGAAGATGGAGGCGGTGGGGCGGCTGGCCGGGGGGATCGCCCACGACTTCAACAACCTGATGACGATCATCGCGGGGCGCGCCGAGATGCTGCTGGGCCGCCTCCGCCCCGACGACCCGCTTCATCGCGATATCGAGCTCTTCCAGAAGACCTCCGAGCGGGCCGCCGCGCTCACCCGACAGTTACTGGCCTTCAGCCGGAGGCAGGTGCTCCAGCCCAGGGTGCTGGACCTCAACGCCGTCGTGGCGGGGACGGACTCGATGCTCCGGCGGCTGATCGGGGAGGACATCGACCTGGTGACCGTGCCGGAGCCGGCGCTCTGGCCCGTCAAGGCCGATCCCGGCCAGCTCGAGCAGGTGATCGTGAACCTGGCGGTCAACGCGCGGGACGCGATGCCGAACGGCGGCAAGCTCACCATCGAGACCGGCAACGCGAAGCTGGGCGAGGGGTACGCGAGCCAGCACGTCGCCGTGAAGCCCGGCTCCTTCGTGGTCCTGGCCGTCAGCGACACGGGGATGGGCATGGACGAGGAGACCCGATCGCGGATCTTCGAGCCGTTCTTCACCACCAAGGAGCGAGGGCGAGGCACGGGGCTCGGCCTGGCCACCGTGTACGGGATCGTCAAGCAGAGCGGCGGGAATATCTGGTGCTACAGCGAGCCCGGGCGGGGGACGACCTTCAAGGTCTATCTGCCACGGGTGGACGAGCCCCTCGAATCGCCGGATCTCGCGGCTGCAGCCCCGGCGCCCCAGGGGGGCGAGGAGACCGTCCTACTGGTGGAGGACGAGGAGGAGCTCCGCGGGGTGGCGCGCGAGATCCTCGAGATGCACGGCTATACGGTACTGGAGGCCGGTCATCCCGACGAGGCCGTGCGGATCGCCGAGCGGCATGCCGGCCCGATCCACCTGCTGGTGACCGACGTCGTGATGCCGAAGATGAGCGGGCGGGATCTCGTCCAGTGCCTCGCGCCCCTGCGTCCCGGGACGAAGGTCCTTTACATCTCGGGCTACACGGACGACGCCATCGTCCACCACGGCGTGCTGGATCCGGGCACGGCGTTTCTGGAGAAGCCCTTCAACCCGGACGATCTGGCCCGCAAGGTCCGGGAAGCTCTGGGCCAGGCCTAGAGTGGCGGCTCTCAGATGAGTATCCCCTCGAAGATCCTGATCGTGGACGACGAGCCGGCGATCGTCGAGTACCTCCAGCTCGAAATGGAAAAGCTCGGGTGCACGACGGTGACGGCCGCAAACGGGCAGGAGGCCCTGGACAAGGTCGCGGCCGAGTCGCCCGACCTGATCCTCATGGACGTCCGGATGCCCGGCATGGACGGGCTGGCGGCGTGCCGCATCCTGAAAGGAGGCCAGGAGACCCGGCTGATCCCGATCGTGATCCTCACCGCGCTCGACGGGATGGAGGATCGGATCAAGGGGATCGAGGGAGGAGCGGACGACTACCTGGCGAAGCCGATCAACCGACGGGAGCTGATCACCCGCGTTCAGACCACCTTGAAGCTCAAGCACGCCGTAGACCAGCAGCTCGGCGAGCTGCGGTTAGCGCGGGACCATTTCGGCAAGTTCGTTCCCGAGACGATCAGGCGGCTCGCCTCGGTCGATCCGGAGCTGCGGGCGGCCAAACGCGAGCGCGATCTCTCGGTCCTCTTTGTGGACATCAGCGGCTACACCGGGCTGAGCGAACGGTTGTCCCCGCGGACCCTCACGGCCCTCGTCGAATGCTACTTTTCGAGCTTCCTGGATCGCATCCAGGAGGGCGGGGGCGACATCACCGAGATGGGCGGCGACGGCTTCATGGCCATCTTTCAGGATGCCGATGTCCGCGCCCATGCGCTCAAGGCGACCGCGGCGGCCCTGGCGCTCCTCCAGGTCACCGACGCGCTCAACCGGGAGACCAACGGCCGCGCTCTCTCGATTCACATGGGCGTGAACTCGGGCATGGCGCTGGTCGGCGCGGCGCGCTTCGAAGGGCGCCGGGGAGTCCGGTGGACGTTCACCGCGCTGGGCGCGGTGACGAACCTGGCGGCACGGCTGTCGGCGGCCTCCGCCCCCGGTGAGCTCCTGGCAGGCCCGGAGACCGTGCGCCGGCTGGGGGACCGGTATCTGGTCGAGCCGCTCGGCCTCCAGCGCCTGAAGAATATCGGCGAGCCCGTCGAGGTCCACCGCATCCTAAAAAGGCTTTGACATCCCCCCGGCCTCCGGGTATATCGAAGGCGCCATGGCCTTCCCCCGGATGGTCAGGGTCCGCCAGTCCTTCCCCCGCCCCCGCGTGGAAGACGTCCCCGCGGCCGTCCGCCAGGCCCTGTCCCAGATCTCCCTGCCGGTGAAGGCCGGGGACCGGGTCGCCGTCGGGGCGGGGAGCCGCGGGATCGCCGATATCGCCACCATCGTCCGGGCCACGGTGGACCACCTGAAGGCCCTGGGCGCCAGGCCCTTCGTCATTCCCGCCATGGGAAGCCACGGCGGGGCCACCCCCGAAGGGCAGCTCTCCGTTCTCGCTCACTACGGCATCACCGAGGCCGCGATGGGCTGCCCGCTCCGCGCGACCATGGAGGTGGTCCAGGTCGGCGAGGCACTGGGCCTTCCGGTCTGGCTCGACAGGACGGCCGCGGAGGCGGACTGGATCGGCGTCGTCAACCGGGTGAAGCCCCACACCGACTTCAAGGGGACGATCGAATCCGGCTGCTTCAAGATGCTGACGATCGGCCTGGGCAAGCAGAAGGGGGCGGCCCAGTATCACCGCGCCAACGTCCAGCACGGCTACGAGACGGTCATCACGGCCGTGGGCAGGGAGATGCTGGCCAGGGCGCGGATCGCCTTCGGCCTCGGCATCGTCGAGAACGCCTACGACGAGACGGCGAAGGTCCAGGCCTTCACGGCGGCCGACCTGGAGGCCGGCGAGCGCGCGCTCCTGAAGGACGCCCGCGACTGGATGATGCGTCTGCCGTTCTCGCCGCTGGACGTCCTGGTCGTGGAGGAGATGGGGAAGAACATCTCGGGTGCCGGGATGGACTCGAACGTCATCGGCCGTCCCACGAACCCCCACGAGCCCTTCCCGGCCGACCCGAAGATCCTCTGGATCGTGGTCCTCGATCTGACCCGGGAGAGCTACGGCAACGCCATGGGCATCGGCAACGGCGACTTCACGACGCGGCGGCTGGTGGAGAAGATCGACATGAAGGCGACGCTCATCAATTGCCTGACCGCGTGCGCCCCCAACGGGGCCAAGATCCCGGCCACCTTCGACAGCGACCGGGACGCGATCGAGGCCGCGCTGGACACCATCGGCCTGACGCCGCCCGAGAGGGCGCGCGTGGTCCGGGTCAAGAACACGCTCACCCTCGGGGAGATCGAGGTCTCCGAGGTGTTCCTGCCAGAAGTGGAAAAGCGTGAGGACCTCGCCCTTGCGGGCGAGCCCCGGCCGCTCCGCTTCGACGCGGCGGGGACCCTAGTCCCGCTCGGCCACTGACTGCAACCCCCTCACCTTCTCCCCCCTCACCTTGAATCCTCTTCCCCAGCGGGGGAGAGGGGAGGGTGAGGGGGAGACGATAAAAAGGAGGTAGCCACCCATGCGGATGACTCGCTGGATCGTCGCGGTACTGGCCCTCGCCCTGCTCCTTCCCCTCCCGGCCGAGGCCCAGAAGGTCGGCCTGACCTTCACCTCGGGCCCCACCGGCGGCTCGTGGATCCCCATGGCGGCCGCCACCGCAGACGTCGTCAAGAAGAAGTTCCCCGAATTGGACATCCAGGTGGAGCCCGGCGCCGCGCTGGTCAACATGGAGAAGATCAGGATCGACAAGGCCGACCTCGGCTGGTCCATGACCACCGTGCTCTCCGACGCCCGCGCCGGCAAGGGGCAGTGGGTCGGCAAGCAAACCGACAGGCCGCTCTACGTCGCCAACTACTACCCGAACGTCTGGCAGCTCGTGGTGCCCGCCGACTCCCCCATCAAGAGCATCAAGGACCTCAAGGGCAAGCCCGTGTCGCTCCCGACCCGCGGCAACACGAGCCTCGACGACGGCTGGGTGCTGCTCCTGAAGGCCTACGGCATGAAGCTCGACGACCTGGGGCCCAAGTCCTATGGCCCCGTGGCCGCCAACGCCGAGGCGGTGAAAAACCGCCAGGCACTGGCTGCCGGCTGGTTCACGACGGTGCCCGCCTCCTTCATCCGGGACCTGGGCTCCACCACGAAGCTCCGGATGCTCCCGGTCCCCAACGACATCATCAAGAAGATGCAGGAATTCAACCCCGGCTTCGTTCGCCATGTGGTCAAGGCCGGGACCTACGCGGCGGAGGGGATCGAGGGCGACGTCGTCACCATCCAGTCCCCCACCATTCTCATCGCCTCCTCCAAGACCCCGGCCGACGCCATCTACAAGGTGGCGAAGGCCATCGTGGAGGGGCGGGCGGAGTTCGCCAACGTCACCAAGGCCATGGCGGGGATCACGGCCCAGGAGATGGCCCAGAACTTCGGCATGCCCTATCATCCCGGCGCGGAGCGGTACTACCGCGAGGCCGGCCTCCTGAAGTAGTCGAGCCCCCTCACCTTGATCCTCTCCCCCGCCGGGGGAGAGGGTGGGGTGAGGGGGAGCATCAGGCGTGCGAAAGCTTTCAGGGTATCCGGGGCTGGTCGTCGGCGTCGTGGGGGTCGTCATGGCCCTCTACCACGTCTACGCCCGGCTGACGTGGTACGCCCCGGACACCCTCGTTCTCCTGGTCATCACGCTCGCCTTCAGCCTGGTCCTCTCGTTCCTGCTCTACCCCCGCCGGAAGAGCGCCACGCCGGATCGGATCCCGTGGAGCGATCTGGGGCTGGCCGCCCTCTCTCTGGGCGTCCTCGGCTACGTCTTCGTCAACTACCAATACGTTGTCAGCCGCTATCCCACCGCCCACCCGCTGGCTCGGGCCGACATGGTGGTGGCGGCCGTGGCCACCCTCCTCGTGCTGGAGGCGACGCGGCGGACCATCGGCATCGCGCTCCCCCTCGTCGCCCTCTGCTTCATCGCCTACGGGCTCCTGGGCCCGTGGCTGCCCGGCGTCCTCTCCCACAAGGGCCTGACCCTCATGATCCTGCTCGACCAGACGTTCTTCACCACGGAGGGAATCTTCGGAATCCCGCTGAACGTGGCGGGCTCCTACGTGATCCTCTTCATCATCTTCGGGGCCTTCCTGGAGAAGTCCGGGGCGGGGCAGTTCTTCATGAACTTCGCCAACGCCATCGCGGGCGGGGCGCGCGGGGGGCCGGGGAAGGTGTCGGTGGTCTCGTCGAGCCTCTTCGGCACCATCTCGGGCTCCGCCGTCGCCAACGTCATGGTGGACGGCTGGCTCACGATCCCCATGATGAAGAAGACCGGCTTCAAGCCCGAGGCCGCGGCCGCCATCGAGGCCGTGGCCTCCACCGGCGGCCAGATCATGCCGCCCATCATGGGGGCGGCCGCCTTCGTGATGGCCGAGTTCCTCGGCGCCTCCTACGCCCAGATCATGATCGCCGCCGCCATCCCTGCGATCTTCTACTACGGCGCCCTGTTCGCGGCGATCCACTTCAACGCCGTCCGCACGGGTCTCACGGGGATCCCGAAGAACGAGCTGCCGATCCTCGGCCAGATCATCTGGCGGCAGGGGCACCTGTTCGTGCCGGTCCTGATCATCCTGGTGCTCCTGATCCAGGGGTTCACGGCCACCTACGCCGCCATCGTCTCCGCCGCCGCGGTGGTCGTCCTGTCGTGGATCCGACCCGAGACGCGGGTGACGCTGGCAAAGGGCCTGGCGGCCCTGCGCGACGGGGCGGAGCAGACGGTGCCGGTGGCCATGGCCTGCGCCTCGGCGGGGATCGTGATCGGCATCGTGCTCCAGACCGGCCTCGCCATCCGCTTCACCGGGTTCCTGGCCGCGCTGGCGGCCGGCCACCTGATGCTGGCGCTCCTGATCACGATGGTCGCGGGGATCATCCTCGGGATGGGGATGCCGACCACGCCGGCCTACATCATGCAAGCGGCGCTCCTGATTCCCGCCGTCATCAAGCTCGGCGTTCCGCCGATTGCCGCCCACATGTTTGCCTTCTACTTCTCCTGCCTGTCGGCGGTCACCCCGCCGGTGGCGCTGGCCGTGTACGCCGCCGCCTCCATCGGCCGCTGCGGCCTCTGGGGCGCCGGGATCCAGGCGGTCAAGTTCGCGGCGGCGGGGTTCATCGTCCCGTTCTTCTTCGTGTACTCGCCGGCATTGCTCTTCCAGGGGTCCTGGATCGAAATCCTCCAGGCGGTGGTGACGGGGACCATCGGTGTCATCGCCCTGGCCGCCGGCCTCGAGGGGCAGTTCATCCGGGTCGCCACGCGGGTCGAGCGCGGGCTCTTCATCGGTGCCGCGCTCCTCCTGATCCACCCTGGGCTCACGACGGACCTCATCGGGTTCGGCCTCCTGGGGGCGGGCCTGCTCATGCAGAAAGTGTGGACGCCGGCAGCCCTCATGGTCCCCCGGGGGGAGAGAGCGTGAGCAGAGCGGCCCAGGTCGCTCTGACGCTCCTGGCCGCCGCCCTCATCGCCGGCACGATCCTCTACGGCGTCTTCCGCCTCTACGCATGACGGTTGGGGTCAGGCATGCGTTATTGCGTTGCGCGGCGCCGGAGCTCTACGGGCCTCGGCGAGAGCCGTTCCCCCTGGCCGAGGGGGCGCGCCTCTTCCGCGAGCAGGTCACCGCGCCGCCGGCGGAGTACATCAAGGCCATTCTGCTCCCGTAACGCCCCTCACCCTGCCCTCTCCCCCACAGGGGGAGAGGATAAACGTGAGGGGGAGGAGGTGCGTCATGCCGAGCTACATCGTTCTCGCTGATTACACGGACCAAGGGATCCGGAACGTCAAGGACTCGCCCAAGCGCGCGGACGCCTTCGAGGCGGCCGTCAAGGCGAACGGGGGAGCTTTGAAGGACCTCTATCTCGTGCTCGGCGATCACGACCTCGTGGCCGTCGTCGAACTGCCCAACGATGAGACGGCCGCCAAGCTCGCACTCGCCACGGCGTCGCTGGGGAATGTCCGCACGACGACGATGCGGGCCTTCAACCGGGACGAGTTCCGGAAGATCATCGCGAGCCTGCCGTAGCCCCTCACCCGACGCCCTTCACCTCCCCGCTGGGGAGAGGTAGGGTGAGGGGGGAGGGGATATAGGCGAGGGGGCATCGGGGAGCGAGAGCCGGAAGACGCGAACCGGCTCTTCCACGTTCTTGAGCGGCTGCTCGCCCAGGTCCTCCAGGTCGAAGCCGCCGTCCAGCCGGCGCCGGGTCTCCGCGCCGATCAGGATCGCGTCGCCCTGGGCCAGGGCGGCCAGGCGCGCCGCGACGTTGGTCACCGGGCCCGAGGCCGTGTACGTCCACCGCGTGCCGGCCGTCCCCTCGATCTTCGTGGCGCCCACCGCCGCCACGCCCGAGTTTACGCCTGCGTGCAGCGTGATCGGCTCGGCCGCCTCCGCCGGCTCCGCGTTGATCTGGCGGGCCCGCCGCACGATCGCGAGCGCGGTGCGCACGGCGGCCCGGGCGTGGCGCCGCGGGTCGGCATCCTGGAAGATCACCATGAGCCCGTCCCCCGCCGTCTCGTTGACGTCGCCGCCCTCCCGGAGGATCTCGTCCAGGAACGCGCCGAAGTAGCGCTCGACGAGGAGATTGACCTGGGCCGCGTCGAGGCGCTGGCTCAAGCGCGTGTACCCCACGATGTCCACGAAGAGCACCGACACGTCCACGTCGCGCTTGGCCAGCTCGGGCGCGTGGGGGGCCTGCTCGATCAGATCCTGCACGGCTTTCGGGACGAACTTCGAGAGGCTCGCCCGGATGGATTCCAGGATCTCCACCCGCCGCAGCGCCGCCTGGAGCGCGGAGTACGCCTTGGCGTTCTCCAGGGCCACCGCGCTCTGGTTGGCGAGGAGGCGGAGCAGCCGGAGGTCGTCGGTGGTGTAGGCCGCCCCCGACCGCTTGGGTCCAAGGGTGAGGAGCGCGGTTACGCGATCCCTGAAGAGGACGGGAATGACGAGATCCGCTCCGAGCGCGTCCATCTGCCTCGTCGACGCAGGGGCGAACTCCGCGAGCCTCGGGTCTTCGCTCAGTCCCTCCCGGGTCAGAGGCAGGCGGCGCTCGGTGCAGCAGCGGCCGAGCGGCGAGTCTTCGGCGATCGTCGCGAGGCGATGCGCGGCGTCGGCGGGGCGGGGTTCCCGCCGGCCATCCTCGGCGATCAGGAGGGTGACGCGCGCGGGATGGAACACCTCGTTCACGGTTTGGGTGATCTGCTCGACGATCCGGTTGAGGTCCAGGACCGTCGTCATGGCGTCCGAGAGCCGCTCGACAGCCTGCCGAGCGTCGTAGCGCTGGCGGAAGAACACCCGGTCCACCAGTGCCTGCGTCCTCGCGTAGACGGGGTTCAGCAGGAGGACGACGGCCAGGGACACGATCCCGGCCGAGACCATCGGCGACATGGCGAATTCGAGGCCGAGCTGGGCGAAGAACACGTTGAGCCGGGTGAGGGCCACGGCATAGGCCAGCACCCCGAGGCCGGTCACCACCGAGTAGATCGTGCCCAGCCGGACGACGGCGCGGAGGTCGAAGAGGTTGTAGCGCACCATGGCGAAGGCCACGGCGACGGGGAAGAGGACGGCGAGCCTCCAGAGATCGGACAGGTTCGAGACCTCGACCCGGAAGACCGCCTCGACCGTCGTGCCGAGGACCGGCAGCAGGTAGCCGACGGCCAGGCCGGCCATGAGGACTCTCGCGCGCTGGCGGATCAGCGCGGTGGCGCCCGCGAAGCTCGTCCGCGCCAGCGAGAGGATCAGCAGAATCAGGGCGGCGACCCAGTGGACCGCTGCGATCGTCGGGACGAGCGGCCCGTAGTCGGGATGATAGATGTGCATTCGCCCCTGGACGAGGAGCGCCATGACCGCCGAGACGAGGTACGGCAGCCAGACGATCCGCGGGTAGCGCCGGGCGATCATCAGGGGCTCGGGGAATCTCAGCGCCAGATGAACGAAAACGGCGGGAGAGAAGGCCCACGCCGCCAGGAACAACCGGGTGAAGCGGTAGGTCGTGAGCGTGTCGTTGTATGCGGCGTGGGTCACGAACCAGATCAAGCAGAACGCGAGGAAGCCACGGGTCTCCGCAGCGCCGGGCCTGAGCGTGATGACGGTCGCGCCGAGCGCCAGCAGGAGGAGCCCGGGGAGGAGACCTTCCAGCAGGTACCGCCGGAACATGGCGTGGGTGGTTCGCTCCGTGGCCACCTCGGCTTCGACGAGCTCGCCGCGACGGACGAGGAGGTAGCGGAAGGTCGTGCCGGGCGGGTGACGCGCCACCTCGGCCTGGATCTCGCGGCCGGAGGCGAGGAGCTTGCCGTTGAGGGCGCGCACGACGTCGAAGGGCTTGAGCCCGGCCCGCTCCCACCCGCCGATCCCGACGAGAAGATTCTCCATGACCCCGAAGCCAGGGTGGGGCTGGCCGACGCGGCTCCACTGATCGAAGGTCGTCCGGGCCGCGATGAGGAGGGCGAGCCCGAGCAGACTCCAGGAGATGATCTTCTCGAGGGTGCGGGTGGGCCTGGGCATCAGTCCAGCAGCCTTTCCATGATGATCGTGTCCGCCCACTTGCCGTCCAGCTTCCCCTGCTCCTTGTAGATCCCCACGGTGCGGAAGCCGAGCTTCTGGTAGAGCGCCATCCCACCCGCGTTCCAGGGAAAGGCCGAGAGCACGAGCTTGTGGTAGCCGACCTCTCTCGCCAGCTCGACGAGCCGGGCCAGCAGTCGGCTTCCGACGCCCTTGCCGCGCCACTCCCGCTCGACATAGACCGAGAAGTCCGCGACGTGGTCGTAAGCCTTCCGCGGGTTGAAGGCGTTCAGGCTCCCCCAGCCCACGACCCGGTCTCCGCTCTCGGCGACGATCACCGGATGGCGCGGCCCGCGGGCGGCCAGCCACTGCCGCCGCTCGTCGGGAGTGCGGAGGTTGGTCTCCAGCGTGGCGATGCGGTCCTCGATCCCCTGGTTGTAGATGGTCGCGATCGCCCCGCTATCTTTCCCGGTCGCGGGCCGGAGGTTGATCTCGGTCATGGCGCAGTTCGAGCGCGGGCTTTGCCGGCGCAATCCCGGGGGGAGGTCCGGAAGGGGGGCATTAGGCCCCCTCCGGCGAAAGTTCGCGCGCGTCCAGCCGGCCTTGCTTCTTTAGACGCTCGAACTCCTCCAGGGTCTTCCGGATTCCATCGGCCAGCGCCGTGGGGGGCTTGGGCCCAAGGTCGCGCTGGTAGCCGTGGTCGGCGAGGGCGACGGGGAAGGGCAGGGGGGTCTCGACATGACCGAGGCTGCCGCGCGCGGCAGGGCACATCTCCTCGATCAGGCCGATCACCCGGGCGATCGCGGCGGATTCTCCGTGGAGGTTGTACACGCGCGCCCCGGGCAGGCCGGAGTCGGCGGCGGCGAGACAGGCGGTCGCCACGTCGTCGACGTAGATCAGGTCGGTGCTGCCACCGAAACGGATCGTCAAGGGCCGCCCGAGCACGGCGGCCTTCATCGCGAGCGTCGGGTCGGCCGTGACCCCGAAGTCGCGCCCCGGGCCGTACACCGATAGCGGGCGGAAACCGATGGAGGGGATCGCGTGCTCCTCCCAGTAGATGCGCGCCGTCTCCTCGTTGGCGACCTTGTACACGCCGTAGTGCGTGGCGGGCTTCGGAGGCGCGTCGTCGCTCAGCGGGCCCGGGCCGTAGACCTCGGGGGGGCCGAACACCGCGGCGGAGGAGAAGTACACGATCCGCGTCACCTGCTCCTGGTGGGCGCGGGCCGCCTCGAAGACGTTGGCGGTGCCGACGACGTTCACGCGCGCGCCGCCGGCCGGATCCTGGCGGCAAAGGGGCACCTGCCAGGCCGCCAGGTGAATGATGCGCGTGACCCGGCGCTCCGCCACGACGCGGCGCAGGTGGTCGAGGTCCGCGATGTCGCCCTTGACGAGCGGGACCTCCCGGAGCCGCTCCGGCCCCACGATCATCCGGAGCCGCCAGGGGTCGTCCCCGAAGTCGTATACGACGGGGATCTCGCCCGCCGCGAGGAGCCGGCGCACCACCCACGAGCCGATGCAGCCGAACGCGCCCGTCACCAGCGTCGCCATCGCCCGGAGTTTAGCATAAGGTGTCAGACACCGGTGTCAGACACCGGTGTCAGACACCGAAGGGGATGGTAGAATGGGCGGCCGGAGGCCCGATGCCGACCGTCCCGCTGCCATACGATCAGGGCCGCTCGCTCACGGTGGCGATCCCCGACGGGAACTATCTGGGATCGGCCGACCTGCCGCGCCTGCCCGCGGCTCCCGATCCCGCCGCCGAGGTCCTGCGCGCCCTGAGGGATCCCGTGGAGGGCCCGCCGCTCGCGGACCTCGCGCGCGGGAAGGAGCGGATCGATATCGCCGTGACCGACATCACGCGCTACTGCCCCGACGACCTCCTGGTGGACGCGATCCTGGGTGAACTGGCAAGCGCCGGCGTGTCTTCGTCCGCGGTGATGTTCATCCTCGCGCTCGGCTCGCACCGCCCCATGACGCCGCGGGAGATCGCGGGCAAACTGGGAGCGCGGATCGCAGAAACGTACCGCATCCTCAACCACGACTGGAAGGATGACGGGACGCTCGTGAACGTCGGAGCCGAGGAGGGGTTTCCGATTCAGGTGAATCGGGAGATCGTGGAGGCCGACCTCCGGCTGGCCACGGGTGTGATCGAGCCCCACCTCTTCGCGGGCTACTCGGGCGGCGCCAAGACGCTGGTGATCGGCGCCGGCGGCCACGCGACCATCGCCGCCACCCACGGCTACGCGGTCCTGTCCCATCCGTCATCGCGGCTGGGGAACGCCGACTCGGTCTTTCGGCGCTTCATCAACCGGGCCGGGGAGCGCGTCGGGGTGGACTTCGTCCTGAACCTCGTCGTGGACCCGGACAAGCGTCTGATCCGCGCCTTCGCGGGGCGCCCCGCCGCCGTCTATGCGGCGGGCGTGGCCTTCGCGCGGAGCGTCTTCGAGGTCCCCGTAGCCGGCGAAGCCGACATCGTGATCTCCGTGCCCGGCGCGCCCAAGAACCTCAATCTCTACCAGGCGACCCGCGCCGCGTACCCGGCCATTCTCGGGCCGCGCCCCGTGGTACGCGCGGGCGGCATCGTCGTCATTCCGGCGCCGTGCCCCGACGGAGTGGGGGAGGACACCTCCCGCGTGTGGATGCGGGATACGCCCGACGGCCCGAGCATCGTGGAGAAGGCGCGCCGCGAGGGCATCCCCGAAGGGACCCACATGGCCTACCGCTTCGGCCGCTTCCTGACGCACGCGTCCGAGGTGATCGTCACCGACTCCCAGATCCCCGACAAGACCATCCGGCAGGTGCGGCTGACGCCGATGGCGACCGTCCAGGAGGCCTTGGACTACGCGCTCGCCGTTCTCGGGAAGGACTCCAGGGTCTTGGTGATTCCCCACGGCGTCGCCGCCATTCCCGTTCTTCCCTTATAAAGGAGGCGTCCCGTCATGGCCACGGTCCAGAGACCCCTCGTCGTCCTTGCCGGGCCCATCCATCCCGCCGGCACCGAGCTGCTCAAGACGGAGGCCCGCGTGGTGGTCTCGGAGGACCTTTCCGAAGACGGGATCATCGCCGCGGCGCGAGACGCCGAGGCGATTCTCTTCCGCATCAAGCCGCCCTGCACCGAGCGGCTCATGGCTGCCTGCCCCAAGCTGAAGGTGGTGGGACGCTACGGCGTGGGGCTCGACACCGTGGATCTGCCGGCTGCGACCCGTCTCGGCATCCCGGTGGTGCACGCGCCCGGCTCGAACTCCGACTCCGTCGCCGAGCACGCCATCATGCTCATGCTCGCCGCGATCAAGCACCTGATTCCCATGGACCGGGCCACGCGCAAGGGCGAGTGGCGGGGGCAGCGCGTGCGCGGCATCGGCGAGCTCCGGGGGCTGACGCTCGGCATCATCGGCGTGGGCAACATCGGCAGGCGCGTCGCCCACCTCGCTCGGGGCTTCGGCATGAAGGTCCTCGGTTACGATCCCTACGTGTCGCCGGACGAGCTCCTGCGGCGGGAGGTGGAGCCGGTGGCGGACCTCTCCGCGCTCCTGGGGCAGGCGGACATCGTCACGTGCCACACGCCGCTCACGGACGAGACTCGCCACATGATCAATGAAAAAACGATCGCCCTGATGAAGGACGGGGCGATCTTCATCAATACGTCTCGGGGCAAGGTCCAGGAGGAGCGGGCGCTCTTCGAGGCGCTCACCCGGGGCAAGCTCGGCGCGGCGGGGCTGGACGTCTGGGAGGAGGAGCCGGTGCCGGCGGACAATCCGCTGCTGAACATGGAGAACGTGGTCGCCACCTCCCACGTCGCGGGCGTGAGCGAGCAGGCCAACCGCAACATCGCTACCACGGTGGCGGCCGAGATCCTGCGAGTCCTGCGCGGCGAGAAGCCCAAGGTCCTGGGCAACCCCGACCTCTGGCCCCGCCTCTCCCACCTGCGCTAATGGGGTCAGGCATGCGTATTTGCGTTACGGGGCCGCGGAAACGCAATAACGCATGCCTGACCCCACCGGGGTATACTGAGGAGCATTCCGATGCCGATCGATAGCCGTCATCCCAGAGAGATTCGCGAGGACATCTGCCGCGGCAAGCTGGCCGGCGTCACGGCGGGGCTGGCGCCGGGCTTCGTCCAGGCCAATCTCGCCATTCTCCCGAGGGAGTTCGCCTACGACTTTCTCCTCTTCTGCCAGCGCAACCCGCGCCCGTGCCCGCTCATCGAGGTGACGGATGCGGGCTCGCCTGAGCCCGTGGGGGTCGCTCCAGGGGCCGATCTGAGGACGGACGTGCCGAAGTACCGGATCTACAAGGACGGCCAGATGGCCGACGAGGTGACGGATATCACGCCCTACTGGCGTGACGATCTGGTCGCCTTCCTCCTGGGTTGCTCGTTCACCTTCGAATGGGCGCTGATGGACGCCGGCGTCCCGATGCGCCACATCGAGCAGGGCCGGAATGTCGCCATGTGGCGGACCTCCATGGCCTGCCGCCCCGCCGGCGGCTTCCACGGTCCCATGGTGGTCTCGATGCGCCCCATCGCCGCGGCGCTCGTGCCCAAGGCCGTGACGGTGACGGCGCGCTTCCCCATGGCCCACGGCGCTCCCGTCCACATCGGCGACCCGGCCGCCATCGGGATCAAGGACATCGAGAAGCCCGAGTGGGGAGACGCGCAGGAGTTTCGGTCCGGGGATGTGCCGGTGTTCTGGGCCTGCGGCGTGACGCCCCAGGCGGTGGCTCTGGCCTCGCGGCCGCCGTTCATGATCACCCACAGCCCGGGGCACATGTTCATCACCGACCTGCCCAACCACGCGCTCTCCGTGATCTGAGCCACCGTGAGATTCCTGCCGGCGGGCGACCTGGCGGTCTCCGTGGAGCTGGGCGATGAGATCAGCCGGGAGGTCAACGCCCGGGTCCTGGCACTCGAGTACCTGATCCAGCAGAAGGGTTTCCCCGGCGTCCTCGAGACCGTCCCCACGTTCCGCTCGCTGCTGGTCTATTACGACCCCTTCGTCGTCGGCTACGACGAGCTGGTCGCCTCGCTCACGGCCCTGATCCCCGAGGCCCGCGCCGACGTCCTCCCGCACGCCCGCAGGGTGGAGATTCCCTGCTGCTACGGCGGCGAGCTGGGCTTCGAGCTCGACGCGGCCGCCGCTAAGATCGGATTGGCGGCGGACGAGATGGCGCGCCTCCACGCAAGCGCCGACTACTACGTCTACTTCGTCGGCTTCACGCCGGGGCTCCCCTACATGGGCGGGATGCCCGAGCGCCTCACCATCCCGCGCCTCGAGACCCCGCGAACGAAGACGCCGGCCGGGAGCGTCGGCATCGGCGGGACGCAGTGCTGCATCTACTCGGTGGAGAGTCCCGGCGGGTTCTGGGTCCTGGGGCGCACGCCGCTCCGGCTCTACGACCCGGCGAGTCCGGACCCCATCCTGCTCAGGGCAGGCGACCACGTCCGCTTCCGCCCCATCGACCGTGCCGAGTTCGACTCCATCACCGCCGCCGTCGCTGCCGGCACGTTCCGCCCACGGATCGAGGATGGTTCGGTACCCCCTCTCCCCTCGGGGGAGAGGGCAGGGTGAGGGGAGTAAAGGACTGTGAGGCGCGCAATCGTCGTGAGCCTCCTGGCTCTCGCCCTCGGTCTCCTCGCGGCGCCGCTCGCCGCCGACGCGCAACACGCGGGGAAGGTCTTGCGGATCGGGCGGCTTTCACCCCTCTCTGCCTCCGCTGACGCGTCCATCTTCCTGGGCTTCCGGCAAGGGCTCCATGAGCTCGGCTGGGTCGAGGGCAAGCACTTCACCGTCGAGTCTCGGTTTGCCGAGGGCAGGCTGGATCGACTCCCCGAGCTAGCGGCTGACCTCGTGCGTCTCAAGGTGGATGTCATCGTGTCCGGCTCGACCCCAGGGGCCCTGGCCGCGAAGCACGCCACCAGCACGATCCCCATCGTCATGGTGACAACCGGCGACCCCGTTGCCAGCGGGCTCGTCGTCAGCCTCGCCCGGCCGGGTGGGAACCTGACGGGAATGACCGCCCTCGGCCAAGAGTTGACCGGGAAGCGGCTGCAACTCTTCAAAGAAGCCTTGCCCAGCGTCAGCCGCGTGGCGGTGCTCTCGGATCCGGCCTATCCGGATAGCGGGCCAACAGTGAAGGGCGCGATGGCCGCAGCCCGAGCGTTAGGGGTGCGGCTTCGAGTCTTCGAGATCCGCGATCCCGCCGGATTCGAGGAGGCATTTCGAGGGATAGTCAGTGACCGCACCGGCGGGCTCCTCGTGTCGGATGACCCACTGTTCAACACACATCGAAGACGCATCGTCGAGCGTGCAATCAAAAGCCGGCTGCCAACCATGTGTGCCCTTCTCGAGTGTGTAGACGTCGGCGGTCTCATTTTCTACGGAGCGAGCCTCCCGGACATGTACCGCCGAGCGGCCACGTACGTGGACAAGATCCTGAAGGGCACGAAGCCGGAGGATCTCCCCGTCGAGCAGCCCACGAAGTTCGAGCTGGTCATCAACCTCAAGACCGCGAAGGCGCTCGGGCTGACGATTCCCCAGGCGGTCCTCATTCGAGCCGACCGCGTGGTTCAATGAGCCCAGACGTGGATTGCGAGACCGGGGCGATGGACGCAGGGCTGCGCGAGGCGATGCGGACCAGTACGGTGGAATTGCTGCGGCATATGGATATGGTCGCCGCAGAGCTCCACTCCGAAGTGGGTGGAATTCGGAAGATGATCGAGGCGCTGAGCGTGAAGCTCGATCGATTGCAGGAGGAATTCCGGGATGGGTTCAGACGGGTTCATCGGCGTCTCGATCGCCTGGAGGCCCGCCTGGAAGCTCCGAGGTCAGGCTGCCCTCATCCTTCGTCCCACCCTCGACGCCGCCGGAAGGGAGGATGGCCGTGCGATGAGTAGCTTCGTCGTCCACGAGGCGGGGCCGCAGACGACCGTCCAGGACCTGGGGCGGCCCGGCTACCTCCGTTATGGCATCCCGCCCTCGGGCCCGATGGACCTGGCCGCCTTCCTGCTGGCCAACCGCCTCGTGGGCAACCCCGATAATGCGGCGGCGCTGGAGTGCACGTTCAGTGGTCCCCGGCTCGAGATGCAGGGGGAAAGCATCCTGGCCGTGACGGGCGCCGAGATGCGGGTGACCGTCAACAACCTCGAGGTGGAGCGTTGGGCCACCGTGCCGGTGAAGGCTGGGGATATCGTGAAGCTCGGCGCGGCGCGGCGCGGGGTGAGGGCCTATGTGGCCTTCGCGGGAGGGATCGACGTGCCGCTGGCGCTGGGCTCGCGCTCGACGTATCTCCGGGGCGCGCTCGGAGGCGTCCAGGGGCGGCCCCTGGAGAAAGGACATGCGATCGGCCTCCTTCCTCCCGCGGTCTCCACGCCCCCACGCCGCGTGAAGCCTGAGCTGCTGCCGTCCTACGGTGACGAGGTGGAGGTGCGCGTCGTCCTGGGGCCCCAGGCCGACCGCTTCACGCGCGAAGGGATCGAGGCGTTCCTGGGTGGACCCTATGAGATGACGGGCGAGATGGACCGGATGGGGGCCCGGCTCAAGGGGCCGGTGATCACTCACACGCGGGGCCACGACATCATCTCGGACGGAATTCCCCGCGGCGGGATCCAGGTGGTCGGCGAGGGCCAGCCGATCATCCTCCTGGTGGACCGCCAGTCCACGGGCGGCTACACGAAGGTCGCCACGGTCTGCTCCTTCGACATTGGACGAGTGGGCCAGGTCAAGCCGGGGCAGCGCCTCCGCTTCAGAGCCATCACCCTTGCCGAGGCCCACGCGCTCCTCAGAGAGGAACGCCGGCGCCTCCAGGAGGCCCTCCCATGACGCTCGAGAAGATCATCCGAGACTACGAAGCCGGGACCCCGCGCTCGAAAGCCCTCCACGCGCGGGCCGTGAAGGTCATGCCCGGCGGGAACAGCCGCACGACCACGTTCTTCGACCCATATCCCTTCTACGCCGCGCGGGGCGAGGGCGCGCGGATCTGGGACGTGGACGGGGTGGAGCGGCTGGATTTCAACGGCAACTACACGAGCCTCATCCTGGGTCACGCGCCCCCCGAGGTGGTGAAGGCGATCCAGGAGGCCGCCGCGCTGGGTGCCTCCTTCCCGGCACCCACCGAGCACG
>JACPSW010000004.1 GCA_016193045.1 Candidatus Rokuibacteriota bacterium
CTCGCCGGTTCTCGGCGGCGCGACTCCCCACTGGCTGTCCATCGCGGAGTCTCGCGGAGGCGCATGTCCACTCGGGGTGCTCGGAGCACTGGGTGACGTCGGCGCTCCCCGCGAGGTGTCCGATTCCATCTCAAGGGTACACAGGTGTCCGATTCCATCTCAAGGGTACAGGGTGACGGAGCCGGACCCACGGGGGTTGCGCCCTCCGACAGGCCCCGCCCGTTACACTCGACTATGGTTCGTGAATAATGCGGGCTGGGGACGGAGCGGCCGACAGACCCCGCTGACGGGAAGGATCTCGTCGAATCGGTCACGCTGGGTTTCCTCGTCCGCGTCGCCCGCGTACAGCGTCCAGAGCAGGTCGGCGCTCACTTTGTCCGGAGCCAGGTCGAACAGGACGCGGCCGTCCCGGATGCCCACGATCCGGGGGAAATACTGGAGGGCCAGGTTCACGCTGTGGAGGTTCATGATGAGCGTCTTGCGGGACTCCGCCGACAGGTCGCGCAGGAGCGCCACGATGGACGTCGCCAGCGACGGGTCCACCGACGACACCGGCTCGTCGGCCAGGATGCTATCGGGATTCTGGACCAGCACCCGGGCGATGGCCACCCGCTGCTGCTGGCCGCCCGAGAGCCCGTCGGTGCGGGCGTGGAGCTTCTCGGGGATCCCGACCTGCGCCAGGGCCCGCCGGGCGCCCTCGACGTCCCGGGGGCTGACGAGCGACGCGACCGCCTGGAGCGTCGACCAGCGCCCGAGGTTCCCCGCGAGCACGTTGTGAACCACGCGGAGGCGTCCCACCAGGTTGTGCTGCTGGTAGATCGTTCCGATCCTGCGGCGGGCATCGCGCAGCGCCGCATCCGACAGACGCGACACGTCCACACCGTCGAGGCGGAGTGTCCCGGAGGCGGGACGCAGCGTCAGGTTGAGGAGGCGGAAGAGCGTGGTCTTCCCCGCCCCGCTGGGCCCGATGAACGCCACGTGCTCCCCCCGGCCGATGGCGAGGGAGAGCCCGTCAACGGCCACCGTGCCGTCGTCGAAGACCTTCCGGACGTTTTCCAGCTCGAACATCGCTACTTGAGGAGCCCCGCTGCGATGGCCGCCTCCTCGATCCCCTTCCAGTCCTCATCGCTGGCCTTGATGTACTTCCGGGTCCGGTGCAGATCGAGGAGCCGCTTGTGTTCGGGATTCGAGGAGTCGAGCTTCAGGAAGGCGGCGGCGATCTTCTCCTGGAGCCCCTGGTCCAGGTCCCCCCGCGCGGTCCAGACGTAGTCCACGTACGGGGGAGTCGTCCAGAACACGTTCACCTTGGAGGGGTCCACCCTCCTGGTCTGCACCAGCTTGTCCCAGACCAGGAAGTTGAGCGCCCCCGCGTCCACCTTGCCCGACTCCACCCAGAGCGCCGTGGCGTCGTGGGCCCCCGAATAGGCCACCTGCTTGAAGTCCCGCTGGGGGTTCAACCCCGCCTTCAGGACAAAGGACCGGGGCATCAGGTGGCCGGACGTCGAGCCCACGGACCCGAACGAGAACGTCTTCCCCTTGAGGTCGGCGAGCGAGTTGATGCCCGAGCCGGGCCGGGCGATGAAGACCGACTTGAACTCGGCGTCCTCCTGCCTGAGGACCAGGCGTTTGGCCGTCCCGTTGGTGCGCCGCGCCGCCAGCACGGAGGTGAACCCGCCGTACCACACGAGATCCAGCTTCTTGGCCGCCAGGCCTTCCACGGTAGCGGCATAGTCCACCACCGGGGTGAACTGGACCTTCATCCTGAGCTCCTTCGCCAGGTACTCCGCGAAGGGCGTGTAGATGCGGAGCAGCTCGTTGGGGTTCTCGTCGGGGATGGCGGAGACCCTCAGAACGTCGGGGACGTCCGCCGCCCCCGCGGGTGACGCCAAGGGGAACAGCAGCAGAGCGAGGACCGAGAGCAGGATGCGCATGGTCTCCCCCTCAGGAAGTCTGACAATCGTCCTTGAGACGCGTCCCCATCCTATAGAGATTCGTCACGAATACAAATCGATTTCGCCGATGGAAGGGAAGGACTCGAATAGAGAGATTCGATAGGGAGAGCCGCGACGGGTATCGGCGCGGCTACGCGACGCGGATGGCCGGCTCCTGGGTCACCTCGCCGATCTCCCAGCAGGGCTCCCCGCGCTTCTTGAAACTCTCGAGGACGCGACCCGCTCGCTCCGGAGGAAGGGAGAAGAGAAGGCCGCCGGACGTCTCCGCCTCGAAAAGCAGGCTGACCAGCCCAGGAGAAATCGCCGTGTCGATGACGAGTTGACCCTTTGCCCCGAGAGTTGACTCGAGGTACCGACGGTTCCGTTTCATGCCGCCGGAGAGAAGGCCCTTCTCCGCCAGCGCCAGCGCGCCGTCGAGCAGAGGGAGTTTCGCGGCATGGATCAGGAGCCCCGTCCCCGATGCCTCCACCATTTCGGCCCCATGGCCCAGCAGACCGAAGCCGGTGATGTCCGTCGCCCCGCGAACATCCAGGGCCTGGAGGACCTCGGTGGCCGCGCGGTTCAGCCTCAGCATGCTCCCGATGGCTCCCTGCAGGACGTCGGGGCCACAGGCGTCTTCCTTTGCCGCGGTGGTGATGACGCCCGTGCCGAGCGGCTTGGACAGGAAGAGACGGTGCCCCGCCCCGAGACCGCCCTTGATGAAGATCCTCCCGGGATGGACACGACCGGTGACGCAGAGGCCGTACTTGGGCTCGGCGTCCACCACCGTATGCCCCCCGGCCACCACGCCGCCCGCCTCGGCGACCTTGTCGGCGCCGCCCCGGAAAATCTGGGTGATAACGTCCTTCGGGAAATCGCGCGGGAAGCCCGCCACGTTCAGGGCGAAGAGCACCTGACCGCCCATGGCGTAGACGTCGGACATGGCGTTCGCTGCCGCGATGGCGCCGTACGTGTACGGGTCGTCCACGACGGGCGGGAAGAAATCCACGGTCTCCACGATGGCGACCTCATCGCTGATGCGATAGACCGCGGCGTCGTCACTCCGAGCCAGCCCTACCAGGAGGTCGGGGTGACCGTTGTGCCGGAGGTCGGTCAGCACGTCGTGGAGCTCACCGGGCCCCATCTTGGAGGCTCAACCGGCGCAGGACGCGTAGCCGGTCAGTCGGATCTGTTTCCCGGAGGCCGGGGCGGTCGGCTTCGTGTCGGCCACAGGCGGTCACCCCCTTTCAACATCCTTTGGACGAACCGTGGAGGGAACTGGATTCAGGGTAGAGGGCGGCGCGCGTGGACTCAAATCGGAATTCCCAATCACCCGATGGACAAGTGATCGGGGAAGACGATGCTCGGTTACGCCGATTCGGAGATCAGGAAGGCCCGGAAGGCCTCGGCCAGAGGGGAACGGGTGCGCGTGGTGCTCGTGACGAGATAAAACGCCCGGCTGAAGCGGAGGTCCTTCACCTTCACGCAGTGCAGGGTCCCGTGCTGACACTCCTCCGCCACCGCGCGCTTGGAGATCAGCGAGATCCCGACCCCCGCCTTCACCCCCTGCTTGATGGCCTGCGTCGAACCCATCTCGCCGACGACCCTGAAGTCGCTGAGATCCAGTCCCACCTCGGCGAGCGCCCTCTCCAGCGCATGCCGTGAGCCCGATCCGCGCTCGCGCACGATGAGCGGCTCGGCTCGAACTTCCTCCAGCGTCGCGGTCTTTTTCCCGTGCCAGGGATGCGCGGCGGAGACCACCAGCACCAGCTCGTCGGGCATCAGCTCGCGGTACTCGATGGCGCGGTGGTCGATCTGCGCTCCCGCCACGGCCAGCTCCGCGCGTCCCTCCAGGACCCACTCCACGACCCGCTGGGTATCGCCGATGAGGAGCGAGATGGCGATGTCGGGATATTTTTCCTTGAAGCGGCCGATGAAGGCCGGCAGGACGTATTCGCCGGGGATCGTGCTGGCGGCGACGACCAGCTCCCCGCTCATGCGGCCCTGGAACTGATCGAGCGCCTGGCGCGCCTCGCGGTGAAGCTCGAGAATCCGCCGCGCGTAGCCCAGCAAGAGCTGCCCGGCCTTGGTGGGGGCGGCCCCGCGCCCCAGGCGATCGAGGAGGCGCAGGCCCAGCTCCTCCTCGAGCCCGCGGATGTGCTCCGAGACGGTCGGCTGGGTCAGGAAGAGCGCCTCGGCAGCCTTGGAGAAGGAGCCAAGCTCGGCCACCTTCACGAAGATCTCGAGCTGCCGCGCGTCCACTTTACGGAGAAGCAAAAAGGGGCCGAGGCGGCCCCTTGACGGTTCGGCCGTCGGGCCGCCGCCGGGTCAGTGGCATCCGCAGCCCCCGGCGCCGCAGCACGTCCCGGCGGCTCCCTCCGACGCCACACGCGCCGAGCCTCCGCGGACCCCGAAGATCGAGAGGGTCCGCCGCACCTCCGGGCTCTCGCAGGATGGGCAGGCGACCGCGGTCTGCCCGTACACGAGCTGCTGGAACTCCTGGCCGCATCGGGAACAGCGGTACTCGTAGATCGGCACGGGGTTACTGGCCGCCCCGCTGGACGTAGCTCTTGACGAACTCCTCGGCGTTTTCCTCGAGGATGTCGTCGATCTCGTCCAGGAGCTTGTCCAGGTCCTCCTTGATCTTCTTTCCCTTCTTGGCGACCTCGGGGTTGGCGCTCCCGCCCTCGCCCTCGGAGGGACCCTTGGGCCGTTCGACCTTTCGTTTCTGCTCTGCCATGGGATTCAGCGCCTCCTAGCCCCCCGGGGGGCCGCTCCAGGGCTAGACGGTGGGCAGCACGATTCCCTGCTGGCCCTGGTACTTCCCCTGGCGGTCGGCGTACGAGACCGCGCAGGTCTCATCGGACTCGAAGAAGAGGACCTGGGCAATGCCCTCGTTGGCGTAGATCCGTGCCGGCAGCGGGGTGGTGTTGGAGATCTCCAGCGTCACGAACCCCTCCCACTCGGGCTCGAACGGGGTCACGTTGGTGATGATCCCACACCGCGCGTACGTGGACTTCCCGAGACAAATCGTCATCACGTTGCGCGGGATCCTGAAGTACTCCACCGACTTTCCGAGGGCGAATGAGTTCGGCGGGATGACGCAAACCGGACCCTTGAAGTCCACGAACGACCGCGAGTCAAAGCTCTTGGGATCGACGATGGTCGTATTGATGTTGGTGAAGATCTTGAACTCGTCGGAGATCCGGATGTCGTAGCCGTACGACGACAGCCCGTAGGAAATCACGCCCTTTCGGACCTGGCGCTCCTCGAACGGTACGATCATCGCCTTGTCGAGGGCCATCCGCTTGATCCATCGGTCGCTCTTGATCACGTCTCACCGATTCGTGTCCGCTACCTTGGGCCCATGGTACCCCTCCCCCCGCGCGCGAGTCAAGTAAGCGGGGCCGTGCTGCGCTGGCCCGCCCGCCCGCCGCGCTTGGCGTAGCAGTCGCGGCAGTACACGGGCTTGCCGGGAGTGGGCTTGAAGGGGACCTGGGTGTCCTTGCCGCACGCCGAGCACACCGCGCCGAAGAGCGTGCGCTCTCCTCCCGCGCCTTCGCCCGCCCCGGCCGGCCGCCTCGACCCGCGGCAGTCCTTGCAGCGAGAGGGCTGATGCTGAAATCCCTTCTCGGCGTAGAACGCCTGCTCGCCCGCGGAGAAGAGAAACTCCTTCCCGCAGTCCCTGCACGTCAGCACCTTGTCCTGGAATTCCATACCGCGTTTCTCCCCTCTCAAGATCCTCGGGTTCCACGTAGACCTGGACGGGTCGGGATGCCTCGGGTCTCACCTCCTCCGACGGCCGGATCCATTGGCAGGCAAAGCGAACGCGAACGGTCAGACACGGAGTGACGGAAGGACGGGGCGGGCGCCGGAACTCATGAGCGCAAATTACCAGGATGAAACTTTTCCTGAACCTTAGCAAGCGTCGGAGGGGACGTCAAGGGGGTTCTTCAGACCGCTTCCCAGACCGTCCCGTCGGAATCCACCTCCAGCACCACCGAGCGCCCGCGCACGCCTGACTTGCGAAGCGCCGACTCCATGGCGAGCGCCACCCGTTCCGCCGGGCCCTTCACCGCGGCGAGCAGCGCCGGTCCGGCACCGCTCAGCACGCAGCCGGCGGCGCCGGCCGACCGGGCCGCCGCCGTGACGGGCTCCATCCAGGGAAAGAGCCGGCTGCGGTACGGCTGGTGCAGCCGATCCTCCATGGCGACGGCGAGGAGCGCGGCGTTTCCGTCCCGGAGCGCCGCGAGCAGCAGGCCGACCCGCTGGAGGTTGAAGACCGCGTCGGCGCGGGAGACCGTCTCCGGCAGGATCGCCCGCGCCTCCGCCGTTCCCGCGCGCACCTCTGGAATGAGGACGGCCCAGCGGATCTCCGGCGGCACCGGAAGCGACGCGGCCACCACCCGCCCCTCGCTCCAGCAGGCCACGGTCAGCCCGCCGAGCAGGGCGGCCGCCACGTTGTCCGGGTGCCCCTCGCCGCCGGCCGCCAGGCCGAGGAGCGTGTCGCGATCCAGCGGGCTCCCCAAGAGCGCGTTCGCGCCCACGATCCCCGTTAGCCAGGCCGCGGCGCTCGACCCGAGCCCCCGCGCGGTCGGGATGCGGTTGACGCAGGCGACCTTGATTCCGGGGAACGGACGCCCGAGCCGCTCGTACACCGCGCGGGCGCCCCGCACCACGACATTGCGCTCGTCGCGCTCGAGCTGGTCCGCCCCCTCGCCTTCGATCGACACCGCGACACCCGCGTGAGTCTCGAGCGTCGCCTCGTTATGCAGGGCCGGGGCCAGGCCGAGAACGTCGAAGCCCGGCCCCAGGTTCGCGGAGGTGGCGGGCACGCGGACGCGAACCCGGCGTACCGCTACAGGCGTTTGAGCAGCCACTGGGGCGTGAGGCTGATGGCGTAGGAGTTGAGGATGACGAAGTAGTTGGTGACGACGAGGAGGCCGACGACGACCAGAAGCAGGCCGGCCACGCGCTCGACCACCGGCATGACGGTCCGGTAGCGCTTGAAGAACTTCAAGAATCCCCCGAGCGCCAGGGCGGACAGGAAGAACGGCAGGGCCAGCCCGGCCGAGTAGGCCATGAGCAGCCCGACGCCTTTCCGCACGGTCTCCGCCGTGCCGGCCAGCGACAGGATGGATCCGAGGATGGGCCCCACGCACGGCGTCCAGCCGATCGCGAAGGTGATGCCGACGGCGAAGGTTCCGAGGTAGCCGGCGGGCTTCGTCTTGATCTCGATCTGGCGGGTGCGGCTGAAGACGCCGATCCGCAGAATGCCGGCGATGTAGAGGCCGAAGACGATGATGAGGAGGCCGCCCCCCTTGCGAATCCACTCGCGGTAGTCCAGGAGGAACTGGCCCGCCGCGCTGAACGAGGCGCCCAGCGCGATGAAGACGAGCGAGAAGCCCACGATGAAGGCCAGGGAGTGGAGGACGACCCGGCCCCGCGAGCCCACGCTCACGTCGGTGGCGAGCCGATCCACCGACATCCCGGTGATGAACGAGAGGTAGGACGGGAAGAGGGGAAGCACGCAGGGGGACAGGAAGGACAGAAGCCCCGCGCCGAACGCCACGGCCACCCCGAGAGATTCGCCGAGTCCCACCGCGCTCCTCAGTCTCGCAGGAGCGATTCGATGAGCGCGCGGGAGGCCTTGCCGTTCCACTCCCGGGGACCCAGGGCCAGACCGATGAGCGTCCCCCGCTTGTCCACGAGGAAGCTGCTGGGAAGGCCGCGGACGCCGTACTGCTCGGCGACTGCCATCTTGGGATCCAGCGCGATAGGAAAGGTCAGCTGGTGCTCCCGGACGAAGGGGTTCACCAGGGCGGCCCCCTCGACGTCGACCGACACGGCCAGGACCACGAAGCCCCTCTCCTTGAAGCGCTGGTAGAGGCGCTCCATGGCCGGCATCTCCTCCTTGCACGGCGGGCACCACGTGGCCCAGAAGTTCAGGAACACCACCTTTCCCCGGTGGTCGGCGAGCCGGAAGGTCTTTCCCTCGGGGGTGGGAAGGGAAAAGTCCTTGGCCGCCTGAGCGCGGCTCGGCCGGATCAGGTCGAGGTCTTTCAGCAGGGAGGCGATCTCCCGGGTCGCCGCCCCATCCCGCTCCGCGGTCGCGAACGAGATCGGCCGCGCGCCGTCGGGCGATCTTCCGACCGCGAGGAAGATCGCGGCCCCCCCCGCGACCGCGAGGCCCGTGAGAACGGCGGCGATCCGGTACCCACGCGTGGCGGCAAGGATTCGCATGAAGGTAGTATACAGGGGGGGCGCGATCAGACGCCAGGCGGCTTGCGGGACACGACCAGGCGCCAGACCGTGTCGGCGCACTCGAGGAGCGACTCCCGATCCAGCGAAGAGACGAGGGCGTAGGCCACCTCTCCCTGCGTCCAGACCACGACCTCGGTCCCGTCCACCTTGGCGACGTAGAACCGGTCGTCGCGGCCGCTCGTCCCCTCGCCGCTGGGGAGCGCGAGTCCCCGGCCCGGGAAGGCGAAGAGCGAGATCAGACTCCTGCCCTTCTCGTAGAGGAGGTAGGCGACTTGGCGGCCGGTGAGATCCGCGAGCCGGCCGCCGACCAGCCGGATCCCCGAGGGGCTGAAGTCGGGCACCGCGACATCAAAGCGCACCTTCCCCTTGAACCAGCCCGACACGGCCTCCTCGCTCGGGCTCACGATCTCCGCCGGGGCGTCGAGACGGGAGTACATCACGTGCTTTGCGACCAACTCCCTCACCACCGGCGGCGGCGCGCTCCGCTGCCAGAGCCCGACGCCCAGCGCCACCAGGATCACCGCCGCGGCCGGCACAGCCCAGTAAGCCCACCGGCGCGGCACGCCGACCCCGGCGGCCTGTTCCGCCCGGGCCAGCGCCCCCCGGATCCGCTCCCGGAGCGCGGCCGGCGCCCCTTCCCGGGGGAAGCGGGTCCGCACGAGCCCCCGGAGCTCGCGCTCCTGGGCATACGCCCACTGGCAGCCCGCGCAGAAGGCCAGGTGTTCGTCCGCGGCGAGCGAGAGGGGAAGATCCAGCTCGCCGTCGAGGTGAGCGTCGAGACAGGCCCGGAGCTCCTGGCACGTCATCGCACCCTCCTTGCCTCTTCTCGCTCGCGGACCAGAGTCTCCAGCGCCCGCCGGAGGAGCCGGCGCCCGCGGGAGAGCCGGGACATCACCGTCCCCAGGGGGACCCCGCAGATCTGGGCCATCTCCTTGTACGAGCACTCCTCCACGTCGGCCAGCACCACCGCCTCGCGGAAGATCATCGGCAGGCGGTCCAGCGCCGCGACCAGCTCGGTCCCCACCACCCGCTTCAGCAGTTCCTCCTCGGGGCTCTCGAGCGGCGCGGATCCGTCCGCCATCCCGCTCCCCAACCGCTCCAGCTCCCCTTCGTCCAGCCCGGGGACTTCCCTCCCCTGGCGCTTCAGCCGGTTGAGGAAGGCGTTGCGGAGGATCGCGAAGAGCCACGCCCGGCAGTTGGTGCCGGGATCGAACTGGTCGAAGTGCGTGAAGGCGCGCAGGTATGTTTCCTGGGCGAGGTCCTCCGCCTCTGTCCGGTTCCCCGTGAGGCGCAGGGCGAGGTGGAAGACCCGGTCCAGATGGACCAGCGCCTGGTCCTCGAATTCTTCGCGACGCGCCCGCCTCCCCAACGTCTCCTCACCCCGAAAAACAATCGGGCGGCATTGTCTATTCCCCCCGGTCGGCCGCCAGCATATCATGGGGGCGCCATGAACCGCCTCGGGTCGAGCGCCGCGGAGCCCCCGTCCGAGGGATGAGCCAGTACCGGCTGGCCGTGATCGGCGGCGACGGCATCGGCCCCGAGGTGATGGCGGAGGCCCTCAAGGCGCTGCGCGCGGTCTCGGGGCCTGCCCTCGCCCTCTCCTGGGACGAGGCCGACGCCGGCGCGGCCCTCTGGCAGCGCACGGGCGAGGACCTCCCGAAGGAGACGCTCGCCCTCTGTCAAACGGCCGATGCGATCCTCTTCGGCGCCACCGGGCTGCCCGACGTCCGCTATCCCGACGGCACCGAGATCGCGCCCCAGATCACGCTCCGCTTCGCGCTGGACCTCTACGCCGGCGTCAGGCCGATCAGGCTCTACCCCGGAGTCCCCAGTCCGCTCGCCATTCCTGCCGGCCGGAGGATTGACTACATAATTTTCCGTGAGAACACCGAAGGACTGTTCGCCTCGCGCGGGGCCGGCGCCGCGGTTGGCGACACCGCCGCGGTGGACAGCCTCGTCGTCACGCGGGCCGGGACCGACCGGGTCGTGAGGCGGGCCTTCGAATGGTGCCTGAGACGGCCCGGCGCGCCCGCCGACGGCGTCCGGCGCGTGACGTGCGTGGACAAGGCCAACATGTTCCGGAGCTACGCCTTCTTCCGCCGGGTCTTCCAGGAGGTCGCTCGGGAGTACCCCGGGGTCGAGGCCGAGTGCGCGTACGTGGACGCGATGAGCATGTACCTCGTGCAGGCCCCGTGGCGCTACGACGTGATCGTGCTGGAGAACATGTTCGGCGACATCCTCTCCGACCTGGCCGCGGCGACGGTGGGAGGGCTCGGGATGGCCCCGTCGGGAGACATCGGCGACCGCTGGGCCCTCTTCCAGCCATCCCACGGCACGGCGCCCGACATCGCCGGCAAGGGGATCGCCAACCCCCTTGCCATGATCCTGTCCGCCGGGATGCTGCTCGGGTGGCTGGGGGACCGTCACGCCGACGCCGAGGCGCGAGCGGCGGCGGAGCGCATCGAGAAGGCGGTCGGCGCCGTCCTGGCGAAGGGACGCGCGAAGACCCGAGACATCGGGGGCACCGCCGCCACCCGGGAGGTGGGCGACGCGGTCCTCGGTGCGCTCTGACCCCGTGATGCACAGGAAGCGCCTCACGGTCTCCGCGCTTGTTCGAGCGCTGGCTTCGCCAGCGCGATCCCTGGGGGGAGGTGTCGGAAGGGGCGGGTACCCGGGCGTCCACGCCGAAGGCGTGGGGGGGCCTGGGTGGCCCCCCTCCGAGGTATGACAGACCGCGACCTCACCTTCACGCCTGCGACCACGCTGGCGCGTCTCTACCGAGCCCGGAAGGTCTCGCCGCTCGAGGTCACCGAGGCCGTCCTCGCGCGGATCGACGCGCTGAACCCCCGGCTCAACGCCTACGTCACGATAGCCCGCGAGTCGGCGCTCCAGGCCGCCCGCGCCGCCACCGCGGCGCTGAGGCGCCGCGCCGTGCTTCCACCGCTCCACGGCGTACCCGTCTCGATCAAGGACCTCACCGAGACCCGGGGGATCCGCACGACCAAGGGCTCCCGGATCTACGAGCACTACGTCCCCGACGAGGACGCGCTCATCGTCCAGCGGCTCAAGGCGGCCGGCGCCATCGTGATGGGAAAGACCAACACGCCGGAGTTCGGCGCGGGCGGCAACACCTTCAACGCCGTGTTCGGCGCGACGCGGAATCCGTGGAACCCCGCGCTCACCTGCGGCGGCTCGAGCGGGGGCGCCGCCGTCGCCCTGGCGACGGGCATGGGACCGCTCGCCCAGGGCTCCGACCTCGGCGGCTCGCTCAGGACGCCGGCCGCCTTCTGCGGCGTCGTCGGCTTCCGCACCACCCCGGGGCTCGTCCCCGTCTATCCCCGGGAGCTCGGCTGGGACTCCCTCTCCGTTTCCGGGCCCATGGCGCGGACGGTCGCGGACACGGCCCTCATGCTCGCCGTGATCGCCGGGCCCGACGACCGGGCCCCGCTCTCCTACGACGTGGACACGCGCGAGTTCCTCCGGGCGGTGAGAGCGCCGTCGGTGAAGGGCTGGCGCGTAGCCTGGACGCCGGAGCTGCCCGGGGTCGTCCCCGTGGACGCCGAGGTCGCGCGCGCCGCGGAGGGGGCCGCGCGGATCTTCCGATCGCTCGGCGCCCGGGTGGAGACCGCCTGCCCGGACTTCGGCGAGGTGAGCGAGATCGTGCTCGCCACGCGTGGCCTCTCGATGGTCGCTCTCCACGCCGACAAGCTTCCCCGCTGGCGCGCCCAGATGCAGGCGGGGCTCGTCTGGAACATCGAGCAGGGGCTGCGGCTCACGCCCGAGAGCATCGGGCGCGGCGAAAAGCTCCGCACGGCTCTGTGGCACCGGGTCCGGGTCTTCATGGAAACTTACGATCTTCTGATCCTTCCCACGGTCGCCGTGCCGCCTTTCCCCGTCGAACAGCCCTACCCGACAGAGATCAACGGCAAGCCCCTCGAGAACTACACCCAGTGGTTCTTCCTGACCTACGCGATCACGCTGACGGGGCTGCCCGCGATCTCGGTCCCCTGCGGCTTCACGCGGGACGGGCTTCCGGTGGGGCTTCAGATCGTGGGGCGGCGGCGGCAGGAGGCGGCAGTGCTGCGGGCGGCAGCCGCCTTCGAGGCCGCGGCGCCCTGGGCGGACGGGCGCCCGCCCGTTATCGCTTCGGGCGCGTCCCGATCCTGACCTGGTAGGTCACCCGGGCGAAGGGCTCACGGCCGGGCGACGGTTACAAGCGTTCGGTCGGCGGGGGATGACAGCTGACGCCGCAGGAATCTCAGGGCCTGGCGCTCGGCCCAGGAGCGGCGCCCCCAGGGACCTTCCAGAAATCCCACGTGCCCCCCTTCGGGGAGGAACGCCGCCTCCAGCCACGGAGAGCCCGCAACGGCGGCCGTGGGAAGCGTGGCGGCGGGGATGAAGGGGTCGTTGGCCGCGTTGATCAGGAGGCAAGGCCGCCGGATCCGCGCCAGGTACGGGCCGCAGCTGGCGCGCGTCCAGTAGTCGCGCTCGTCGGCGAAGCCGTTGATCGGCGCTGTCGCGAGCCGGTCGTACACGGCGAACGTCCGGGCCCGGAGGGCGGCGGGCACGTCGACGAGGCCGTCATAGAGCTGCCGTTTGGCCCGCACCTTGGCCTTCATGCTGCGGAGAAAGCGGGCCGTGTAGAGGGCCCGGTTGAGCCCGCGATCGAGGCTTTCGGCGCAGGCGGTGAGGTCGAAGGGCGTGGAGATGGCCGCCGCGCCGCGCACCTGGGCCGGCGCGGCGTCGCCACGCTCCCCGAGCCACTTGAGGGCCACGTTGCCCCCCAGGGAGACGCCGATGAGCCCCAGCGGCGTTGCGGGCTCTCGCTCGATCAGCCTCCCGATCACCCAGTCCAGATCGGACGTCTCGCCCGCGTGGTAGAGACGGCGCCCCCGGTTCAGCTCGCCGCTGCACGAGCGGAAGTGGAGCACCAGCGCCCGCCAGCCCAGGGCCGCCGCCTCGCCCAGGAGACCGCGGGCGTAATGGGAGCCCGAGGACCCTTCGAGCCCGTGGAGGATGACGACGAGGGGGAAGTCCCCCTCGAGCCAGTCCAGGTCCAGGAAATCACCGTCGGGAGTGGGCCAGCGCTCGCGGCGGAGCGCCGGCGGGCGGAGCCGCCGGAAGAGCGGCCCCCAGATCGTCTGGAGGTGGCGGCCGCGGTACCACCAGGCTGGCTGGTAGCTCGCCTCCACGGCCCTCGGCGCCGGCCTACTCCTGGCCCTGAAGGAGGAGCTTCACGACCTCCGGAGCGATCTCGCGGGCGCGCTGGTCCAGCTCGGTCTCGGCGAGGTTGGCGACGGGGTGCGGCATGACCAGGAACCGGTAGTACGGGAGCCCCCACTGCTCGGCCATGGCCCGGCCGGTCACTTCGAAGACGTCGGTCACGATCGACGCCGATGGCACGCCGACCTTCTCCAGCAGGATTCCGTCGAGCACACTGCCCGACGAGCAGGAGCCTCAGTCTCCGATCCCGGCGACCATCACGTCGCAGGTCCGCTTGAGCTCCTCGATGATCTCTTGGTGGGCGGGCACGCTCGAGTTGTGCTTGCGCCACATGCGCGTCTCGGCCGCGCCGTACTCGCCCTTCAGGATGTCGCCGATCTTCGCCAGTAGCCGGTCGGAGTTGAACTTCGTGTTCTCGATGAGCCCCACGCGCTTGCCCTCGAGCGACGCCGGGCGGGGCGCGTAGGCGATGGACTGCTGGGCGGCTTCGGTGGTGGGATCCAGGATCTCCATCAGCGTTTGACCTCCTTGGTCACGGCCTGGGACGAGCGTTTGCTGCCCCAGCCGGGGATGTACGCGGAGAAGGCCCCCGCGCGCCCCCCGGCCGCTACCACGAGGATATCGTCGGGCGCCTCCACGAGCGGCCGCATCAGCGTCTCGTCTCCCGGCTTCACAGGGCCCGCCATCCGCTGCGTGCGCTTGAGGTGGGCGTGCGAGTTCTGCGTGCGCTCGAAGACGAACCGCCGGACGTCCGCCTTGGTCCAGCCGCCCTTCGCGATCGTCCGCATGTGCTCGCCGGCGATGACGAGCACGTACGGGGGCTGCCCCATGACGTTCCCCGAGATCCTCATGTCGTCGGCCAGCGTGGAGAGGACGCCTTCCGCGGTGTTCGAGAGCTGGTTGTAGAACTGATGCGGCCCCTCGGCCGCCAGAACGGTCACGGCGCTCTGCTCGGGACGGAAGCCGCGCTCGACGTGGAGCGGCGTCCACGGGCTCTCCGCCTCGTTCTCGGCGATGACGTAGGACAGCTTCCCCGGATGCCCCAGCGTGCCCCGGTCGAGCGTGCCCGGGCGCGACCCGCACACGTTGCGCATGACGAGTCGCACGGCCCGTCCGATGGTGGCGTTGGCGCGCCAGCCGGGGCCGAAGAGGTTGTCGCCCGCGTTGATGTCGAGCTCCCGCGCGATGGGGCCGTTGACGACGATCAGCACGGCGGCGCCCGCCGTGGAAGTCCCGGGACCGTGATAGCTCCCAGCCGGATCCCCGATCCCCTCGCTCGCCGCCGCGACCACCGGCATGTCCTCGGGCCGGCCCCCGGCCATCACGGCATTCCCGCCCGGTGGGCGATGTACGCGACCTGGTCGCCCGGACGGAGGCGCGCGGCGTCCAGCATCGCGCGCACCCGCTCTTCCGTCGGCGGGACCACCGGCAGCCCGTCGGTCCATCCCTTCTCGAAGCAGAGCTCGATCGCCTCGGCGGGATCCGCCACGCTGTAGCGCCTGGACGTGAGCGACATGGCATCACGCTAGCACCCCTGCCTGCCCCCTTGCAAGCGGGGGAAAGAAATAGGAGTAAGATAACCTCCAGCATGAACCCGCTGGCCGAGCTGCTCGGCGAGAGCCCTGGAATCGCGGCCGTCCGACAGAAAATCGGGCAGCTCCTCCAGCGCCAGACCGATGCGCGGCGCCTCCCCCCGATCCTCATCGAGGGGGAGACCGGGACGGGCAAGGGGCTCCTGGCGCGCGCGATCCACCGGGCCGGGCCGCGCCGGGACGGTCCGTTCGTCGACGTGAACTGCGCGGCGATCCCGGAGACTCTGCTGGAGGCGGAGATGTTCGGCTTCGAGCGGGGGGCCTTCACCGACGCGCGGCAGGCCAAAGTGGGGCTCTTCCAGGCCGCCCACCGCGGCACGATCTTCCTCGACGAGATCGGCCTCCTGCCCGAAGCGCTCCAGGCCAAGCTCCTCAAGGTGATCGAGGAGCAGGCGGTGCGGCGGCTCGGCAGCACGCGAAGCGAGCCGGTGGACGTGTGGATCCTGGCGGCCACGAGCGAGGACCTGGCCGCGGCGGCCCGGGAGCGCCGCTTCCGGGAGGACCTCTACCACCGGCTGGCCGTCGTGCCCGTCCGGCTGCCGCCGCTCAGGGAGCGGGGGCGGGACATCCTGCTGCTGGCCGAGCTCTCCCTGGCGCGGGCCTGCGCGGATTACCAGCTGCCGCCGAAGGACTTCGACGCCGCCGCGCGGGCCGCGCTCCTGGCCTACCGATGGCCCGGGAACGTCCGCGAGCTGAACAACGTCATCGAACGGGTGGCGCTCCTCTCCGAGGGCTCGCGGGTCACCGCTGACATGCTGGGTCTCCCCCAGGTTCCCGTTGCGGACCCGGCCGAGGCTTCGCGAGCGGAGACCCCCGTCTCTCTGCAGGACGCCGTCGCCAACGCGGAGCGCGCCCAGCTGCTGGAGGCCCTTCGCCAGACCAGTTGGAACGTCTCCCGCGCCGCCACCCTCCTCGGGATCTCCCGCAACACGCTCCGGTACCGGATCGAGCGCTACGGGCTCCGCCCTGGGGTCGCCGCCCCCGCGACTCCTCGACGGCGGCGGGGCGAAACCGCCCCCGCGGGGGCGCCCGCGGTCCCGGCCGACGCGCCGCCGACCGTGGCCGTCCCTCCCTCGGTCAGGTGGGAGCGGCGCCGCCTCACGCTGCTGCGCGCCGACCTGGTGCCCCCGCGCCAGGAGCGGTCGTCCGTCGACGCGAGCCGCCAGCTCGAGGTCCTCATTGACAAGGTGCAGAGCTTCGGGGGGCGCATCGAAGAGCTGAGCCCGACGGGGATCGTGGCCGCCTTCGGCATCGAGCCGGTCGAGGATGCGCCGCGGCGCGCGGCGCTTTCGGCCATGGCCATTCAAACAGCCGCGCGGCGCGCCCCGCCCGGGGAAGCCGAGCCGCCGCTGGCGGTCAAGCTCGGGATCCACGTCGCCCAGCTCATGGTCGGGCGCATCGGCGGGAGGTCCGAGATCGACCTGGACGCGAAGCGCGAGGCGTGGACGGTCCTCGCCTCGCTGGTGGCGGGATCCGAGCCCGACGCGATCGTCGTCAGCGAGGCGGCGACGCCCTTCCTCGGGCGACGATTCGAGTTGGCGCCGGCGGGCGCGTTCGGGGAGGCATCGTCGCGGGCGCACCGGCTGGCGGGGCGCGAACGCGTCGCCCTCGAGCCCGGCGGACAGGTCGCGCGGTTCGTTGGACGACGGGAGGAGCTCGAAGTCCTGCGCCGCCGCCTCACCTCAGCCATGGAGGGACGCGGCCAGGTGGTCGGGATCGTGGGGGAACCCGGGATCGGCAAGTCCCGCCTCCTCTTCGAGTTTCGCCAGAGCCCGGTCGACGAGCGCATCACCTGCCTCCAGGGGCGCTGCTTCTCGTACGCGACGGCCATCCCGTACTTTCCCGTGCTCGAGATTCTCCGGGCGAACTGCGGGATCGTCGAAGCGGACGCACCCGACGCCATGTCGGAGAAAATCGACATGGCGCTGCGGGACGTCGGGATGGACCCCACCAAAGCGGCGCCGTACCTCCTTCACCTCCTGGGGTTGAAGGACGGAACGGACCGCGTGACGAGGCTGGCCCCCGAAATCATCAAGGCCCGAACCTTCGAGACCCTCCGGCTGATGAGCCTGCGACGCAGCCGGCGGAACCCCCTGATCATCGTGGTTGAGGACCTTCACTGGATCGATACGACCTCGGAGGAATATTTCGCGTCGCTGGCGGAGTTTGTGGCCGGCGCGCCCATCCTGCTGGTGGCGACCTACCGTCCCGGCTATCGCCCGCCATGGATCGAAAAGTCCTACGCCACCCAGATCGCGCTTCAGCCCCTCACCCCCCAGGAGAGCGTGAGCCTCGTGCGCTCGGTGCTCGGGATGGATCAGGTCGCCGACTCGCTGGTGGAGCTGATCCTCACCAAGGCGGAGGGGAACCCGTTCTTCATCGAGGAGCTGGCGCGGACCGTCCGGGAGCAGGATGGCGCCTCGTCAACCCTCGCCGTGCCCGACACCATCGAGGAAGTGCTCCTCGCGCGGATCAACCGGCTCCCGCCCGAAGAAAAGCGTCTCCTTCAGTCGGCGGCGATCGTTGGGAAGGACATGCCCTTCGCCCTGGTCCAGGCCGTGGCCGACCTGCCCGAGGAAGCGCTCCGCCGCGGTCTCCTCCATCTCCAGGCTGCCGAATTCCTCCATGAGACCGGCCGCGGTACCGAGATCGAGTACACGTTTCAGCATCTGCTGACCCACGAAGTGACCTACGGGAGCCTTCTCGAGGACGACCGACGGGCCCTCCACGCCCGGCTCGTTGGGGCCATCGAAGGGCTCGCGCACGATCGTCTGGATGAACAGGTAGAGCGCCTCGCCCGCCACGCGTTCCGCGGGGGGCTATGGCAAAAGGCTGTTGGCTACCTCCGCCAGGCTGGTGCCAAGGCCGCGTCGCGTTCGGCTCACCGGGAGGGCGTGACGTGCTTCGAGCAGGCACTGGAGGCCCTCCGGCATCTCCCGAGGAGCCGGGAAACGATCGAGCAGGCCATCGATCTCCGGTTCGATCTCCGCAATTCGCTCCACCTCCTCGGAGAGCTCGGGCGCATCCTCGATCACCTTCGCGAAGCGAAGGCACTCGCCGAGGCCCTTGACGAGCAACGACGGCTCGGCTGGGTCTCCTCCTACATGACCCAGTATTTCCGGCTGATGGGCGACCCGGATCGCGCCATCGAGTCCGGCCAGCGCGCCCTCAGCATCGCCGCGGGTCTCCCAGATTTCGCCCTCCAGGTCGCGACAGATACCCACCTGGGCCCGGCCTATCGCGACTTGGGCGACTATCCCCGGGCAGTCGAGATCCTCAGGAGAAATGTCGAGTGGTTGAAAGGCAATCTGAGCCACGAGCCTTTCCACCTGGCCGGCCTGCCCTCCGTGATCTCCCGTACCAATCTGGTCTTGTGCCTTGCCGAGTTGGGAGAGTTCACCGAGGGAACTGCCCTTGGAGAAGAGGGGATTCGAATCGCCGAAGCAGCAGATAACCCGTACAGTCTGATCTCAGCGCATCTCGGGCTCGGGACCCTTTACCTCCTCAAAGGAGACCTCGAGCGGGCTCTCCCCGTGCTCGAGCGTGGCCTGGGGCTCTGCGGAGCCTTGACCCTCCCACTCATGTTCCCCGCGATCGCCTCATCTTTGGGCTCGGCGTATGTTCTTTCGGGGCGCTTGGCTGAGGCAATTCCTCTTCTCGAGCAGGCGGTCGGGCGGGCTGCTTCGATGAAACTGATGGCCGGCCATTCGATCTTTGTCACCCGGCTGGGAGAGGCCTACCTGCTGGCCGGCCGCATGGACGACGCGATTCAGCTTGCTGCGCGTGCCCTCCAGCTCTCCCGCGACCATAAAGAGCGGGGACACGAGGCCTACGCGCTTCATCTCCTCGGTGAGATCGGATTGCGATGCGACCCCTTGGATCGCGAGAAGGCGGAGCCGTGCTACCGGCAGGCTCTCGCTCTCGCCGAGGAGCTCGGGATGCGGCCGCTCCTGGCTCATTGCCACTTGAGCCTCACCACGTTGCACCGGCGAACGGGAGACCGGTCGATAGCGGAACAGCACGCCGCCGCCGCCCGCATGCTCTTCCGCCAGATGGACATGCGGCTCTGGTTGGAGCGGGTCGAGCAAGACTGAGAGCGGCTACGTCGACAAGTCAGCCTCCCCGGTCTGCTCGATCCGCAATTCTTCGATTTCAATCCCGTAGCGCTTGGCCAGGCGCCGGATCTCTAGCTGCAGCACCTCCGCGGCGTGGCGGTCCAGGTCGCCGGTGAGGTCGACGCGACGGACCACCCGGGTCGAGTCTCTTTCCATTACTCGATGACCCTACCGTGGCTTTTTCTTGCCCTTCCGGGTGACCGTCGCCCCATATTTCCGAGCGACCTTCTCGATCGCGTGCGTGTACCGATCGTATCGCTCTTGGCTCAGCGGACCCCTGAACTTGACGATCAGCCGTTTTACCTGGCCCGTCTTCGGTGCGACGTAGCCCATCGCGTTTCCTCCTTTCGGATCATCCGTTGTGGGAACCTTCCTCCGCTGCCCTCGCTCTCCACCTCCCGGATCCCGGTAAAGAGCTCCTCGGCGTGAACAATCGCCGGGACCGCGTCGAGATCCCGCAGCATGTAAAACCCTTCGGCCGCGTCGTATTCCTCGGAGATGTCCACCGGCTCTCCAAGCGCCAGGCGGACGTACGTGATGGCCATGTTGTGTTTCCCCGTGAGGTCGAAGATGTTCGTTCCTGACGAGAGGCGCCCGGCATTGATCTCAGTAACCGCTGGGACGCCATCAGCATCTTCCTTCAGATCGACGCTGAAGGCGCCCGAGACCCGCTCATCGAGCGAGCGGACGGCCGCCGCGCCTATCTCAGCCACCTCCGGTTCGAAGACCGTCTTCGTGAGGGCGCCAAGGGAGGAAACCACGCTCGGCTGGTTGCCCGGTCCCAGATAGGACAGGCGCTCACAGGTCTTGACGAGGACGAGCTTCCCGTCGAGCCAGAGGCTCTGGCAAGAGAAGTCGCGGCCTGGAAGGTATTCCGACAGGATAAAGGACGCGGCCGGGACCCCGCGGATCGCCTCCCAGCATCGGATCCAGCCCCGAGCCTGCTCGGGGCTCTTGACCGGGATGGCTCCGATGGAGCCGCTCCCGGCCCGCATGCGGCACCACAGGCGGGATCGCGGCGCGAACCGACCGAAGACCTCTTCGATGCCGTCGGCGGCGGGCACGGGAAACGTGACGGGGGCCGGAACGCCTCGGGCCCGGAGGAAAGCGGTCAGGTCGTGCTTGTCCTGGCACAGATCGATCACCGTTTTCCCCGGGAGAAAGAGGCGACCCGGGAACTCGTCCCGAAGGCCGGAGAGGAATCTGATGTCCTGGTCAGTGGTGGGAATCACCAGATCGACGCGCTCCGCCTCGATGATTCGCCCCAGGACGTCGGGCAGGGCGCGATAAGTGAGGGGAGGAATCAGATAGTTGCGCTCCGCCGACGAGTTCTTCAGAAAGAACCGGTCGGCGTTGCAGCCGACAATGAAGAGGGAAGGGTCCCCTGTCCTCAGGCTCCGGATCAGGTTGTTGCCCGGCCCCGTTCCGGCGCCGGTGATGAGCAGCCGAGCCGCCATCGCTGGTTCTTACCTTCCCTTCACAGGCAGGATCTCCCGCCAGTAGAAAGAGTCGCGGATGATGGCGATGTTCCTTCCCCGATGCAGGTCCAGATCCGCGGCGATCATGCCCTCTATGACCCGCGGATAGGTCAGGTCGGACATCGATGTTTTTGCCCATGTCCGTGCCAGCAGCCTCGCGAATTCATCTCGAGCGCTAAGCAGGGCGGCCTCGAACGCCTCCCCCTTTCTCTTGAAGCGCTTCGCGAACGCCGGCTGAAGGTCGAGGATGTCTTCCCCGAGGGCGTTGTACGAGTCGTCCGCGAGCCTCTTCGGGATGGCACCGCGGCGTACGAGGTGGCGCTGATAGATCTCGACGAAGACGTCAAAGGCACCACCGGTAAAGGGGGCTGCCAACTGGTACTTGTAGTCGTCAGGATTGGCGTCCCATTTGGCTTTGGACATCGTCTTGTTGTTGAAGGCTTTCCTGATCTGCGTGGCCTTGCTCAACTCGCCCGTGCGTGACAGGACGTTGACCGAGTAGAGGTTGCCCTTGGTTTCTTGGAGGAGGTGCTGTACCACGGACCTGAAATGCAGCAACGCGATCATGGCGACGAGGTCGGCGGCGGCTTCCTCATGGGCGCGGAACGCGACCGTCCGATACGGCGGATTGCCGATGACGTCCTTCAGGATGAGATGCCCCACTTCATGGGCGACCACGTCGAAGTTCTGACAGTACGGGCCGGACCGTGTCGTCGGGTTCTTGAACCCGCATTCGATGTAGCCGAACTTCGAAACGGCATTCTTCGCCAGGAGCACCCGCGGGATCACTTCAAGGCGCGGGTAGGTATCGCGAAAGTACCAGCGCACCTTGCGGCCGAGATAGTGTTCCCAGATCGAGAGAACCAGCCGGATGGCGGCGAAGACCATCGCCGATGAAAACTCTCCGTCCCCGGGCGCGATGTGATGGAAGTGCCCGTTGGCATCCGGCTCGGCGGGCCGGCGCCGGGGGCCGGCGTAGGGGGGCCAGGTTCCCGAGTCGTCATAGGACATCTTGTTCTCGGCGTCGACGACGTAGATGCCGTCATCCTGCGGTCCCGTTTGGATCGTGCCGGGCGCCGCGTCGATGTACACGAGTTCTGGTTCGTCGAATCCCTTGAGCGTTTTCAGCTGCGGGTAGATCAGGAATCGAGTTCCAGTCAGTTCGTATCGAGTTGAGAAATAACGGGCATTCGTTGGCGAGCGCGGCACCAGGAGAAACCCCGTTCGCGCGGGATGGTGGATTACGGCGAGTCTATCAGGGTTCGGGAAGCTGTCAAGAGGGCCGGCGCGCCGTCAGGCCCGCGAGGGCCCCGATCAGAGCGCCGATGGCCGTGTAGAAGAGGACGTTCAGGAAGACGGAGATCGCCAGGATGAGCAGCGCCAGGGGCACCTCCGCGTCCTCCGCGTACACGAGCAACGCCGACCACGGCCACACGACGATAATCCAGTCCAGCATCCAGTCCGGGATGATCCAGTCCATCCAGTCGAGGCGCCAGGCGCCTTCGATGACGACGGGGATCAGGAAGCCGGCGATCCCGAATCCCCAGGCAAAACGGCGGGCAAAGACCCCGGGATCGGACGCCACCCGTCACTCCTCGATGCGGCGCGTGATCGAGCGCGTCCGCCCGAAGGTCGGGATGAAGGCCGAGTGCTTCCCGGCGCCGCCGGCGACGATCACCATCAGGTCCTCCCAGGCGGCCGCGATGGGGACCGCGGCGTCCGTGGAGGCCCCCTGAAACCACTGGGGCCGGAGGGCGGCGAAGCGCTCGAGGTTCTCGGGGCTGAACCGGGACAGAGGGACCCTCGCGGCAGCGAAGAGGGCCTGCTTCAGGTCGGCCTTGGACCAGCCGTCTCCCGCCACGGTCCGCGCGTGCTCCGGCCCCAGCACGAAGAGCGGCTCTCCCTCGAGGTACACGTTGTTGGTTCCGCTCGTCGCCGCAACTCCCGCCAGTGTCGCGACAATCCCGCGAGCGGTGATGGAGCCGTGGTCGTTGACGTTGTGCGGCCCCTCGGAGGCGCAGACCGTCACGGTGCTGGTGCCATACCCGAAGCCCCGCTCGACGGAGAGCGGCTCCCAGGGCGAGGCGGCCTCATTCTCCGCGAGGCAGTACGTGTACTTGCCGGGATGCCCGAGGGTGGCGCGATCCTCCTTCCCGGGACGGGCCCCGCCGACGTTCTGGAGCGCGAGCCGCACCGCCCGTCCGATAACGGCGTTGGCCCAGGGCCCCGGCCCGAGGGCGCCGGTGCCGCTCGCGATCCCGAGCCTGGCCGTCAGCGGCCCGTTGATGATGAGGAGCGGGGAGCACGGGTGGGTGGTGGTCTGAACCGCCGGGAGGTTGAAGGCCGGGTCGGCGATCGCCTCGACGGCCCCGATGATCAGGGGGAGGTGCTCGGGCCGCGCCCCGGCAAGGGCCGCGTTGACGGCCAGCGTCCGGACGGTCGCCTCTCCGAGCCGCGGCGGGAGCACCGCGATGACCTCATCCGGATCCCGTCCCGTATTCGCCAGGAGCGCCTTCACGCGCTCCGGCGTCGGCGGAAGGATGGGGAGCCCATCCCCCCAGCCCTGCTCGAGAACCCACGCCTGGAGCCCATCCGGATCGGTCGGCGCCTCGAGCGTCTCCGCCTCCTCCTCCCCGCGCTCGCCGGAGACGGAGACGGCCGGGGCGGTCGTGAGGGCCTGGATGACTTGGTCCACCACGAGAGCCGCCTTCGCCCTCACGCTGTGGGGCGGAGTGCCGCCGATCGGGTGGGTCACGGTCACCAGCGGAAGCTGCGGGAGCCCTCGCGCCAGCGCCTCGGCCCGGGCGAGCGCCTCAAACTCGTCGGTGCACAGGACGACGGCGGCCACCCCCCGCCCTTCCAGTTCCGCCGCATCGTGGATACTCCACGATGTGCAGGAGCCTCAGTCGGCCGAGCCCGTCAGCACCACCTCGACGCTCCGGGCGATCTCGTCCAGGCACTCGGCAGGTTGGGCCGAGGCCGGCTTGCGCCACGTCCTGAGGGGGCCCGCGCCCGCGCGCGCGGCCAGCAGCTCGGCCACGCCCGCCAGCAGCACCCCGGCGTTGGGCTTCGAATTGTCGAGGATCCCGACCGCGCGGCCCGCCAGGCCGCCCGGTCGCGGAGCGAGCGACTTGAAGCGCCGGCTCTGAGCGCCGCAGGGGCTCAGCACGTCCATGGGATTTTTCTACCCGAGAAGCGCCGCCACATCAAGCGGGAGCGGCCCGCCGCCCGGTGTCCCGCGTCAAGCACGCCGTCCCGAAGGCCAGCGACTGGACCCCCGCCGCCACCAGGAACGCGGCCGGAAAGCTGCCCGTGATATCCACGACCCGCCCCAGCAAGACCGGGATGGTCAGGCTGCCGACGAAGCAGAACGTGTTGACGATCCCGCTCGCCGTGCCCGCCAGCTCGCGCGGGAAGAGCTCCGTGACCATCACGACCGGCGTGATCATGCCGCCGAAGAGAATCCCCGCCGCCAGGGCCACCCCCGCCGCGCCCGCGAAGGAGAGGTGGGGGCCCGCCAGCGCGAACACGAGCGAGACCGCCACGCTCATGAGCTGGCTGAAGAGATAGATCCACTTGCGGCGACCGATCCGGTCGGTGAGGAGACCGGCGAGCGGCCACGAGACGATCGTCCCCGCGGTGAGGAGGCTCGTCACGAAGCCGGCCTGGGCCGGGGTCACCCGGAGGGCGTTCACGAGGAAGGTGGGAAGCCAGGTGACCATGCTGAAGTAGGCGCCATAGAAGAGGAGCACGCTGACGTTGAACCACCAGATCACGCCCGTGCCCAGCACCCGACGGAGCGCGGCGCCACCGCCGCCCGGGGAGATGCCGGCCGGCTCCTCCCCCCCGCGCACGAAGAGGGCGAAGAGAGCCAGCGTGATGAGCACCGGCACGAGCGTGGCAGCGTACCCCCAGCGCCACCCCCACCGGTCGGCCAGGAGCGGGATCAGGAGGAGCGCCGAGGTCCCGCCGAGGCCGCCGCCCGCGGAGAGGATTCCGATCACGCGGCCACGCTCGTCCGCCCGGAACCACTCGCTGATCAGCCTGAGGGAGGGCACCCAGACGGCGGCGGCGCCGAGCCCCACCAGCGCGCGCGCCAGGAGGCTTTGGGCGTACGTCCGGCTGAGGGGGAAAAGCGCCGCGCCCACCACCAGGATCGCCATGAAGGCCAGCATGACCCGCCGTGCCCCCCACCGATCCACGAGCAGCCCGATCGGCACCTGCACGGCGGTGTAGGTCCAGAAGTACGCGGTCATGATGGCGCCCGCCGCCGCGTACGTCAGCCGCAGGTCCGCGACGAACGTGGGAATCAGCGGGGCGAAGCCGACCCGGTGGATGTGCGTCTGCATGAACCCGAGGGTGCAGACGGAGAGGATCACCCACCGGTAGGAGGAAGACATCGCCCTGGGCGTTGTAGCACAGCGCCTCCCCCCGGTCAACGCGCGCGGCTACCCCCTTGACTTCCGGCCGGCGATAGACGATGAAAGACCGCGTGGACGAGGAGCCGCTAAAGGAGGGGACATTCCGCATGGACGCGAAGCCCGGAGCGACCGCCGAAGTGGAGATCACCGTCACCCCCGACCGCACCGCCGACGCGATGGGCAACAAGGGCGTCATGGTGCTGGCGACCCCGTTCCTCATCGGCCTCCTGGAGAACGCCGCCATCGCCGCGATCCAGGGGGCAGTGCCGCCCGGCGCGGGGACCGTCGGGGCGATGGTGGAGATGCGCCACCTCGCCGCCACCCCCGTCGGGATGAAGGTCCGGGCCAAGGCCACCCTGCTCGAAACCGACGGCAACCGCCTCGTCTTCCAGGTGGAGGCCCACGACGAGGTCGAGAAGGTGGCCGAGGCCAAACACGTGCGCTACGTGGTCCCGGATCTCCAGCGATTCCTGGCCCGCGCGATGAAGAAAGGGAAGCCGACGTAGGGGCTCCCAGCGGAGCCTATCCCGCGAGAAAGTCCCGCAGGGCCTGGCGGGTCGAGGGAAATGCGAGATCGTCCCAGGGAATCTCGCCCGGGGAGAGCCAGGCGAACTCCTGGATCTCGTGGTTCAGCTGAAGCGCCCCGCCAGCCACGCAAGCCCGGTACACGACGATCACGACCGGGGGCTCCGCGTAGGAGTACACGCCGACCAACCCGTCAAGATCCACCCGGAGGCCGGTCTCCTCCAGCGTTTCCCGGAGCGCCGCGCCCGTCACGGTCTCGCCCCAGTCCACGAAGCCCCCGGGAAACGTCCACTTGCCCTTGGACGGGTTGATGTTCCGGCGGACGAGGAGCACCCGGCCGTCCCCCGCCGGGATGGTGCACGCCACGAGCTTGGGGTTCAGGTAGAAGACGAAGCCGCAGGCGGAGCAGACCGCCTCTTCCTTCTGGTCCGGCGGCATCGGGACCCTGACGAGATCGGACCCGCAGAGGGGACAGAACCGGATCGTCGAGGGGGCCAGCTCGAGCGGCGAATGCCCATCCGCGCTCATGCGGAAAAATTGTATCATGGCCTGAGGAATACCGATCGGGATCATCGCCATGCGGATTGACCGGCAACGTCTCGAAGAGAGCTTCACCCAGCTCGGCAAGATCGGCGAGACGCTCAGGGGCGGCCTGACGCGCCTGGCGCTGTCCGACGAGGACAAGCGCGCGCGAGACCAGATGGCGGCGTGGATGAAGGCGGCCGGCCTCCGCGTCAGCGTGGACCAGATGGGGAGCATCTTCGGCGAGCGCCCCGGCACGGAGCCGCTGCCCCCGGTGATGATGGGCTCCCACGTGGACTCGGTCCCCACCGGCGGGAAGTACGACGGCCAGCTCGGGGTCCTCTGCGCGCTGGAGGCCATCCGGACCCTCAATGATCAGCGCGCCCGCACGCGCCATCCGGTCACGCTGGCCATCTTCACGAACGAGGAGGGGGCGCGTTTCCAGCCCGCGATGATCGCCAGCGGCGTGATGGCCGGGAAGATTGCGCTCGAGGACGCCTACAACGCCCGGGACAAGGACGGCATCCGGCTGGGGGACGAGCTGGAGCGGATCGGCTATCTGGGCCCCGACCCGTGCGTCCCGCGCCCGATCCGCGCCTACCTGGAGCTTCACATCGAGCAGGGGCCGCGTCTCGAGGAGGAAGGCCGCTCGGTGGGCGTGGTCGAGGGGATCGTGGCGATCGCCTGGTCGCGACTGACCTTCACGGGCGTCCAGGATCATGCGGGGCCGACCCCCATGAGGATCCGCCACGACGCTCTGCTGGCGGCCGCCGGGACCGTGCGGGCCGTGCGGGCCATTCCCGCCCGCGTCAGCCCCGAGATGGTCGCCACGGTGGGCCGGCTCGACGTGTCCCCGAACATCACCAACGCGATCCCGGGCCGGGTCGTCATGAGCGTGGATATCCGCGATCCCAAAGATGAGAACGTGACGCGCGCACTCGCTCTGCTCGAGGGGGCCGTGAAAGACGCCGCGGCCAGCGAAGGCGTCGGCTACGAGCTGGAGCACTACTGGCGGGTGCCGCTCACGCCGTTCCACCCCGAGGTGGTGGGCGCCGTGGAGGGGGCCGCCCGGTCGCTCGGTGTTCGCTACCGGCGGATCCTGTCGGGCGCCGGCCACGACGCCCAGTACATGGCGGCCATCTGCCCGGCGGGAATGATCTTCGTGCCGTCACGGAACGGCCGGAGCCACTGCGAGGAGGAGTTCACGCCGATGGATGACATCGAGCACGGCGCCAACACGCTCCTCGGCGCCGTGCTCGAGCTTGCCGGCTAGCGCCGGTGGCCTTCGCCGAAGCCGTCCGACGATCGGATGCGGTCGTCGGTCCCGGGGATGTACTTCTTCTCCAGCTCCTGAAAGGACGCCACCCGCGCCATCACGTGGTGGCTCTCCGTCGGATGCCCAGCCTTCACCTTCTCGAGCGTCCACTGGGCCTGCTCCTGGTTCTTGACCAGGTCCTCCATGGCGTTCCACATCGCGTACGTGGCGGCGTGGGTGGCGAAGAGCGTGACGAAGATGAACTTGTAGCCCAGGTCGCCGAGCTCCCGGAAGAGGAAGGGATTCGAGTCCGAGCTCCACTTGAACGAGGAGGAGTAGTTGAACGCCAGGGGCAGCTTGGGATGGGTCTCCCTCATGGCCTTGGCGAACGCGACAGCCGGTTCGCGCGAGGCATTGGAGAACTCGCACCACACCAGATCCACGCCCGCGTCGGCGTAGGCCCGACTGCGCCAGATGGCCTCCTCCAGGCTTCCGCCGACGGCCCCGTAGGCGTCCGTCCGCGCGATCAGCACGAAGTCGGGGTTCAGGCGGTTCCGCACGTCCACCGCGGCCCGGAACTTCCCGAGCGCCTCCTCCCGGCTCACGATGGTCTTCCCCGCGATGTGACCGCACCGCTTGGGAAACCGCTGATCCTCGAGGTGGATGCCCGCGACGCCGGTCTTGATGAACTCCTGGACCGTCCGCATCGTGCTGAGGGCGTTGCCGTAGCCGTCGTCGGCGTCGGCGATCACCGGGATGCTCACGGCGGTCGCCATCAGCGACGCCGTGTGCGCCACCTCCGTCATGGTGAGGAAGCCCATGTCCGGCCACCCGTTCGCCATCGCCACCGAGTACCCGCTCATGTAGATCGACTTCATCCCGACGCGCTCGGCGATCTGGGCGCCCAGCGCGCTGTACACGCCCCCGGTGAACAGGTAGTCCTCCTCGTCCAGGAGCTCCCGGAACCGCTTCCCCATGTTCTCCACGCCTCAGTCTCCTTTCGTTCGATCGGGTGATCGCAAGCGCGAGCCGAGCGAGCCACCGCTGGCGCGCGTATTGCACTTCACCCTACCCCGTCACCTGCTAGGGCTCAAGATTATTGTTTTTATCGCGATGATAAAAAACTCTGATCGGCCGTGATATACTCCGCCCGTGGAAATCGCTCAGGTGGAGGCGTTCCTGGCCGTCGGCACCTTCGGGGGGTTCCGCCGGGCGGCGGAGGCCCTGCGCGTCACCCAGCCGGCCGTGAGCGCCCGGATCAAGGCCCTGGAGGAGTCGCTCGGGGTCCCCCTGTTCGAGCGGGGCCGGGGCGGGCCGGCGCTGTCCGCCGCCGGCCGGGCCCTCCGCCCCCACGCCGAACAGCTCCTCCAGGCCGTGGCGCTGGCCCGCCAGGCCGTGCACGACCTCCGGCCCCAGAGCGCCGGCGCGCTGCAGATCGCCGCCGCGCTCTCCATCTGCACATACCTGCTTCCCGACGTCCTGAAGCGCTTCCAGGCCGCACACCCCAACGTGATGATCACCGTCCGCTCGGGTCACTCCAAGGAAGTGCTGGAGATGGTGCTGCGCGGGGGGGCGGAGATCGGGCTGGCGCGCTCCCTCCACCACCCCGCGGTGGAGACGGTGAGCCTGCGGGACGACCCGCTGATCCTGGTTGGCCGCGCGCGGGACTGGCCCCCGAGCGCGCGCCGGGTCCGCCTGGAGGCCGTGGCCGACCGGCCGCTGGTCCTCTTCGACCGGGGATCAAGCGACTGGACGCTGAGCCACGGGCTCTTCCGCCGCGCCGGTCTCGTCCCCAACGTCGTCATGGAGGTGGAGACGATCGAGACGGCAAAGCGGATGGTGGAGCGCGGGGTGGGGATCGCCTTCCTCCCCCACCTGGCGGTGGCGCGCGAGATCCGCCGCCGGACGCTCGTCGCAATCGAGATCGTGGACGCCGAGCCGCTGAGCCGCAGCCTCGACGTCATCCACCCGCGCCAGCGACCGCTGAGCGCGGAGGCGCTGGCCCTGCTTCGGGCCCTCAGAATCGCGGTCGGTGAGGTCGGCGGGGTCCCGGGCCGCCGGCGCCGCTAGCCTGCATTATTCACGAACCATAGTCGAGTGTGGCGGGCGGGGCCTGTCGCAGGGCGCAACCCCCGTGGGTCCGGCTCCGTCACCGCCCGAACGCCGCGCTGCGCGCGGCGGACGGGACGAGGGGGGCCCACTGCGCGCGGCCCCGTGGGGGCTGCACCCTGCGCCACCCGCCCGGTCGCGCCATCGCCCTTCGTGAATAATGCGCGCTAGACATGTCGCCAGTGCTGGAAGGAATCACACACCGCCAGATCCTGATCACGACGGGGCCCGTAGCCCTCCCCGGCCATCTCGCGACGCCGGCGGCGGCCAGCGGCGCGGTGATCTTCGCCCACGGGAGCGGCAGCAGCCGCCTCAGCCCGCGGAATGTCCAGGTTGCCCGCACGCTCAACGAGGCGGGGCTGGCCACGCTGCTGTTCGACCTCCTCGCGCCCGTGGAGGCCGCTGACCGGGGCAATGTCTTCGACATCGGGCTACTTGCCGCCCGGCTGGGCGCGGCCACCGACTGGCTGCGCGAGCAGCGCGAGGCGCGCGACCTGCCCGTCGGGTACTTCGGCGCGAGCACCGGGGCGGCGGCAGCGCTCTGGGCCGCGGCGCAGCCCGGCGCCCGCGTGGTCGCGATCGTGTCGCGGGGCGGACGTCCGGACCTCGCCGATCCCCTCCTCGGCACCGTCACCGCGCCCACGCTGCTCATCGTCGGCGAGGACGACCCCGTGGTGCTCGATCTCAACCGGCGGGCCCAGCAGGCGCTGCGCTGCGTGAATCAGCTGGCGGTCGTTCCGGGGGCCACGCATCTCTTCGAAGAGCCCGGCACCCTCGAAAAGGTCGCGGGCCTGGCGCGGGAATGGTTCAGGCGTTACCTGCGACCGGCCGTCAGCGCTTCTTGACCGTCCGCGACGACCGAAAGCTGATCAGTCGCCGAAGGCGATCCTTGGCGGGCACCCGCGAAGCGGGTCGTGCGACGGTTATCGGCCCGGCCGTCAGCGCTTCTTGACCTTGGGCCCAGCCGGTGCGCGGGGGCCGGGTCGAGAACCGAGCAGCCCAAGGCCCGAGGGAGGAGCCGACCGGAGCGTACGCCGTGGTACGTGAGGATCGGCGACGACCGAGAACGCCGGGATGCGACGGTTATCGACCCGGCCGTCAGCGCTTCTTGACCTTGGGCGACTTGGCCCCCCGCACCACCCTCGGCCCGTGCCCCGTCTCGAGCAAGGTCGTGCCCTTGCGCATCGCGACGTGAACGGTCTTCTGACGGCGGCGGACCCGGGGAGGAGCGACGAGTTCCTCCGGCGGCCGGCCCGCCTTGACCGACCGGGGGGGTTGAAGAGTCTTGCGGCGATTCGCCATGGGCGCTCCTCTCGTGGGGAGCCGTTTCGCGCTGATCTCGGGAGCGGCGCGGCCGGCCCGCCGGCCCGCCGGCGCCACTTCCGTCGCCTCCACCTCCGCTTCCAGGGACCGCTGCAGCAAGAGCAGGCGGTCGCTGTACGCGACGGGATAGGGCGCCGCCTTCCGGAGCCGGCGAACCTCTTCCGGCAGGGCGGCGATCTGCGCGGCGCAGTAGTCGCGGACCGCGGTGAGCGGGGGGTGAGGTGCCAGGAGGCGGCCGCCTTCCATGACCGTCCGCAGGAGGAACTCCGCCTCGCCGCGTGGGAACCGCTCCTCCTTCAGGGCGATGCGGTCACCGACGAACCGGCCGTCGCGCCCCAGAAACCGGTACACCTGCTTCCGGCCCGTCCAGGTGGCCTTGCCGGCGCTCGTCTTGAGGACGCGGCGCCCCTCGTATTCCACCAGCTTGTAGGCCATGTCCAGGTAGGGAGCGTCGGCGGACACGTCCATGCGCGTGCCCACGCCGAAGGCGTCGATGGGGGCGCCCGCCGCCAGAAAGCGATCCATGCTGTCTTCGTCCAGGCCCCCGCTGACGAAGATCTTCACGTACCCGAGCCCCGCCCGATCGAGGACCCGCCGGACCTCCTTGCTCAGGGCGACGATGTCGCCGCTGTCCAAGCGCACACCCGCCAGCCGGTGACCCCGCGCTTCCATCTCCTTCGCCACCTCCACCGCCTTCCCGGCCGCGGCCACGGTGTCGTAGGTGTCGATGAGCAGGATGGTGTGGGCCGGGAAGGCGCGGGCGAAGGCGCGGAAGGCGTCGATCTCGTGGGGGAAGGCCGAGACGTAGGAGTGGGCCATGGTTCCCGTCGGTGGGATCCCGTAAAAGAGGCCCGCCAGGACGTTGCTGCTCATGGGAGCGCCGGCGATAAACGCGCACCGGGCCGCCTTCATCCCGGCGTCGATGCCATGGGTGCGCCGCAGGCCGAATTCGACGACGGGGCGCCCCCGGGCGGCGAGGACCGAGCGGGCGGCCTTGCTCGTGAGGAGCGTCTGGAAGTGGATCAGGTTGAGGACGGCCGTCTCGACGATCTGAGCCTCGATGATCGGGGCGGTGACCTCGAGCAGCGGCTCGTCCTTGAAGACCACGGTGCCCTCCGGAACCGCGCGCACCTCGCCGGTGAAGCGGAGGCCGCCCAGGAAATCCAGGAACTCCGCATCGAAGCGGCCGAGGGAGGCGAGGTACCGGATGGCGGGGCGCGTCACGCGGAAGTCCCGGAGGTAGTTCAGGACGTCCTCGAGGCCGGCGGCCGCGAGGAAGGAGCGCTCTTCCGGCAGCTTCCGCGCGAAGAGGCTGAACGTGGCGAGGCCGTTCATCCCCTCCCGGAGATACGACGCGGCCATGGTGATCTGGTAGAGATCGGTGAAGAGCGCCGCGTCCCGCGTCGCGAGGGGACCGGAGACGAAGGTCCCGTGCACCGTCATCGCGCCCCGGCCCCCCCGGACTCCACCTCCGCCCACTCGCGCCACAGCCCCAGGAGCAGGGTGATCGTGATCGGCCCGAGGAAGAGGCCGAGGGAGCCGAAGGTCGCGAGACCACCCAGCACGCCGAAGAAGATCAGGAGGAACGGCACCCGCGTCGCGCCGCTGATGAACCAGGTGCGGATCACATTGTCCACCGTGCTGACGACGAGGGTTCCCCAGGCCAGGAGAAGGAATCCGGCGAGGGGGCGCCCCTGGGCGAAGAGCCAGGCGCTGGCCGGCACGTACACCATGGGCGCGCCGAAGGGAATCAGGGCCAGGAGCGTAGTGGCCGCGCCCAGGAGGGCGGGGGCCCCGAGCCCTGCCACCCAGTACCCCAGCATCGCCAGCCCGCCCTGGGCGAGGGCGGTGAGGAGCATGCCGTACATGACCGCGCGCACCGTCTCCCCCAGCGGGGCGAACATGGCGTGCACGCGCTCGCCGGCGAGCCGCCGCGCCACACGCTGGATCTGCGGGAGCAGCGCGTCACCGTGACGGTAGAGGAAGAAGAGGCTCAGCAGGGCCACGCCCGCTCCGGCCAGGTTCCGCGCCAGGCCGCCCGCCATTCCCGCGATGCTCTGCGCCCACGGGCCCGCCTGGCCGCTCACCCACCCTCGCAGAGCTGCCGGGTCCGCCAGCACAGCCTCGACCCGTTCGGCGAGCAGGGGCCCGATCCAGGGGATCTGCCTCGCCCACTCGGGCAGGGGCGGCCGCGGGCCCGCGGCGGCCCACGCCCGGAGATCGTGCAGGGCCTGCTGGACCTCCGACGCCAGGGCCAGCAATACGGTCACGCCGGGGCCGACGAAGACCAGCACCATGAGAACCGTCATGGTCAGCGCCGCCCACGCCGTGCGCCCCTTGAGGCCTCGCTCCACCCTGCGGAAGAGGGGCCAGGTCGCATAGACCAGGATGGCGGCCCACGCCACGGGGACCAGGAACGGACGCAGGACGGCGAGCGCCAGGGCGACCAGGAGCGCCAGCGCCCCCAGCTGGACCCACCGCTGTCCGCTCGAGATCTCCGCGTTCATGACCTCCCCTGGCTGGCGAGCAGCCGGCGCCCTCTCACTCGGCGTCCGTCGCGCCGCCGGAGCGCCGGACCTGGTACATGACATTGCCGGCGGTGATGGCGTAGAGGGGCGTGATCGGAACGCCCGCGGCCCGGAGCACCCTGGCCGTCCAGGTGTTGCAGGTCCTCCAAAGGTAGTACGTTTCCCGGGCCACGTAAAACCGGCTGACCGGCGCCTGGCCCGGCCCCAGCGGCATCGCGCGGCCCGCGGCGTCCCGCGCGTAGGCGTCCTCGATGAAGGCCGAGAGGCGTTCAAGGCCCCGCGCGGAGACCCCGAGCTCGACGACGTCGCTTCCCGGGAACGCGCGCCCCACGGCCCCGTTGAACCCGACCACGTGGAGGACGCTCGCCCTCGACCAGACCGCGGCGCGCAGCGCAAGGCCCGAGGTCCCTTCCTGGGCCTGGTAGAAGTCCCGGTCCCCCCAGCCGACCTCGACGAACTCGGAGCCGGCGAAGTCGCCGTGCTCGGGCCAGAGCCCGGGGGGCACGTCCGCCCGTCGGACGGCGATGCCCGTGTGCCACCCGTGGCTCAGCACGTACACGGACACTGCCGCCTCGCCCGGCCGGGGCGGGTACAGGCCCCGGATGGGGCCGGCGCAGCCGGCGGCAAGGACCAGGGCCGAGAGCGCGACGAGGACCCTAGCGCGCATTATTCACGAACGGCGGCGGCCCGCCCCGTACACTCGACGATGGTTCGTGAATAATGCGGGTTACAGGGGCCGGACGGGCCCGGCCTCATCGGCCCCGCCCGCGGGCGAGCACGACGGGCACGGACGACTTGCGGAGCACGGCCTCGGCCACGCTCCCCATGAGGAGGCGCCGGAGCCCGCTCCGGCCGTGGGTGGAGAGAGCGATCAGAGCGACGCCCTCCGCGCGCGCCCGGTCAACGATGATGGCGGCGGGATCGCCCGCGCGCACCACGGTCCGGGCGGCGATGCGCCGGCGCGCGAGCCGGGCCCGGATCCGCTCCAGGTACCGCTCGGCTTCGGCCCGTTGGTCCGCGATCGTCCGGAGAGCGGCCGACTCGTCGAGCCGGAGCAGTGTCCCCGGCTTGACCGGGGCCACCACCTGGAG